>NZ_FOZY01000001.1:10034-538065 GCF_900116245.1 Methylobacterium sp. yr668
ATCGCCACCGCCACCGAGGTCTCGACCATCGGCATCGTCTACGCGGCGCTGGCCGGCCTGCTGATCTACCGCCAGTTCGAGTGGCGGCGGCTCTACCCGATGCTGGTGACCACCGCCGCCCTGTCCGGCGCGATCCTGCTGATCATCGGCGCGGCCACCGGGATGGCCTGGGCGCTCACCCAGTCGGGCTTCTCGCAGACGCTCGCCGACGTGATGAAGAGCCTCCCGGGCGGCGCGCTCGGGTTCCTGTTCGTCTCGGCCTTCGCCTTCATCATCCTGGGCTCGGTGCTGGAAGGCATACCGGCGATCGTGCTGTTCGGGCCGCTGCTGTTCCCGATCGCCCGGGCGGTGGGCGTGCACGAGGTGCACTATTCGATGGTGGTCATCCTCGCGATGGGCATCGGCCTGTTCGCCCCGCCCTTCGGCGTCGGCTATTACGCCGCCTGCGCCATCAGCCGGATCAACCCTGACGCCGGGATGCGCCCGATCGTCGGCTACATCGTGGCCCTGCTGGTCGGGCTGCTCGCCATCATCCTCGTCCCCTGGTTCTCGATCGGCTTCCTCTGAGGCGTTGCAACGCGATCCAGGAAGCGGCTGCATCCAACGGAATGCAGCCGCTTCCTCGTCGGGGGACGGTCCGATCAGCGCATCCTGTGAGGTGCCGCCGACCCGCGAGGCCGCACGGCCCGACCGAAGAGGGCGGCGAGCGCGGCCTGTCGCTCATCGGTCGCCCAGGACAAGGCCACGTGCTGGATCGGATCGCCGCTTGCCCCCGCGATCGCGTGCGACTGCGCCGGCTCCTTCCAATGCACGCGCGTTCTGGCCCGGAAGATCGGAGCTGCAATGGCTCGCGGGCCGGCGCCGATCGCCTGCCTGAACAGCCTCTACGGCGACAGCAGGGGCGGACCCGAGGCTCATCGCGCGGCGACGTCCGAACCTCCGGTCGAGCATCACCCAGCGTTCCGATCCGCTGGCCGCGATGACGCGGTACAGGCCCCCGCCGTCACCGGCCCTCCAGCCCGTCACGGCCGTTCCGTGCGGCGCCTCGATTGACCGTCAGCCAGTACGGCCGCAGCCGCGCGGCGCCGTGACTGATTTGCGCCACGTGGCCGATACGGTTAGTCAGCCTTAACCGTGTCGTCTTTGCCTGCTCGATGGCGCGACGCGACCGGCGGGCGTTCAGGCCACGGCCTGTCGCAGCCGATGCTCACTTCGTCCGCGCGACACGCAGGACATTATTAACTATTCGCGGATTGCTTGTTGGCAATCTTGATTTGACAGCGCGCCACGTCCGGCGAACCAGAATGGTGATGAGACGGCGTCGATGCTTGATCTGACGGGCTATCGCCTGACCTACGACGACGAGTTCAACGCGCGCAGCATCTCGCAGAACGGCGTCGGGACGACCTACCGCGATATTCGCGCCGAGTGGCGGTACGACGCCAACTCCGACATCGGCTTCGGCCGGTCCTCGTTCCTCGATTCCGGGTCCGGTTACGATCCCTTCAGCGTCCAGAACGGTGTCCTGACGATCACGGCGGCGCCGCCCGGGACGAGCGCGTCCGGCTATCCGGGGAGCTGGCAGTCCGGCCTCATCAGCACGCAGGGCAACTTCTCGCAGACTTACGGCTACTTCGAGATCCGCGCGGATTTCTCCAACAATCCCGATGCCTGGGACGCCTTCTGGCTGCTGCCGAATCAGCAGAGCCCGCAGTCGAGCAGCGCCAACGGACACCAGGAGCTCGACGTCGTCGAGCATTACGGAAACAACGACCGCGGCGTCTACAGCACGATCCACACGACCGACCCGCAGCCGCCCGGAACGACCTGGCAGCAGACCCGCCAAGTCTACAGCGAGATGCCCAATCCCAACGGGTATCACACCTACGGCATGAACTGGCAGGCCGATCGCATCAGCTTCTACGTCGACGGTCAGCTCGTCGGTTCGCAGGCGACGCCGTCCGACCTGCACAGCCCCATGTATCTGCTGGCCAACCTGGCCGTGCAGAGCACGGCGACGACGGGCACCCGCTTCAGCTCGAGCATCGACTATATCCGCGTCTACTCGAACAACCCCAACGCGCTCGCGGTGCCGCAGGACAGCGTGTCGTCGCCGGATGGCCGGGATCCGGGTTTGTACGGGGCGACGGCCGGTCTCCGGTCGGGCGCCGGCGCGGCCGGAGCGCAGCCGGGCGCGACCGGGTCGAACTCCGGTTCGACGGCGCCTGCATCGGGCGCCAACGGGTCGAATGGATCTTCTCAATCGTCCTCCGCCACGGCTCAAGGGACCGCGGCGCCGGGAAACGCCCCGTGCTACTGCACCGGCACGTCCATCAGGACCGACCGCGGCGACGTCGCTGTCGAGCGGCTCGCGGTGGGCGACAGGGTCGTCACGGCCGCGGGCCTGCATCGGCCGATCCGGTGGATCGGTCGCCGCACCTATCCCGGATCGTCGGCCCCGCCGACCGAGCGACCTGTGCGCATCCGGGCCGGCGCGCTCGACGACGGCGTCCCCGCCCGCGACCTGCTCGTCTCGCCGGACCACGCCGTTTGGCTGGACGGGCTGTTCGTCGCCGCCGGCCACCTCGTCAACGGAACCAGCATCACCCGCGGTGAGCGCGTGATCGATCTCACCTACTGGCATATCGAGCTCGACAGCCACGACCTGTTGCTGGCGGAGGGCGCGCCGGCCGAGAGCTTCCTGCCCGCTCCCGGCCTCCGGCGGCTCTTCGACGGCCGCGATCCGGACGACAGCGCGATCGGTCCGCAGGCCTACGCGCCGCGCACCGCGCTCGGTCCCCAGCTCGCCGCCCTGCGCAGGCGGCTGATCCGTCGGGCCGGCGCGACGTCGCGTCCGGGCGCCGTGCGGGCGTGGCTGGATCGCTGCGCGCTGCGCGCGGACGGCGCGCTGCGCGTGGCCGGCTGGGCCCACGACGCCGCGCAGCCCGACGCCCCCGTATGCCTGGACATCGTGGTCGACGGGACGATCGTGGCGGTGACGGTGGCGGCGGAGTACCGCGCCGACATCGCGGCGGCGGGCGTGGGCGACGGCCGGCACGGATTTGACCTCGGCGTCGAGGCGCCCCTCGCTCCCGGTGTGCCGCACGTGGTCGAGGTGCGCCGCTCGATCGACGAGGCGGTCATCTGCGCCATGGCCGCGGACGCGGCGGGCGTGTGGCGGCCCCTGCTGGCCGCCTGACGCGCCACCGCGGCCGCGCGGCGGACGTCAGGCGCGCCGCATCAGGCTGGACGCGCGGAGGTCCGACGCGCGCAGGTCCGACGCGCGGCCGCGCGCGGCCGGACCGCGCGCCCCGGACATGCGCGGCGGCTCGGCCTGCCGGATCTGGTCGAGCAGCAGCGGGCGCGCGAAGTAGTAGCCCTGGGCGCAGCGGATCTGCGTGGCGCCGAGCAGGTAGGCGACCTCTTCGAAGGTCTCGACGCCTTCGGCCACCACCGTCATGCCGAGCGCCGCACCGAGCGACTCGATCGCCTTCAGGACGATCTGGCTGCGTGGCCGCTTGTCGATGTCGGTGATGAACGAGCGATCGATCTTCAACTCGTCCGCGGTGATGTCCGCCAGGGCCGCGAGGGACGAGTAGCCGACGCCGAAATCGTCGATCGAGACGCGCGCGCCGATCGCCCGGATCTTTGGCAGGACCTCGCGCTGGAAGCGGCCCGTCGTGAAGAAGGCCTCTTCGGTCAGTTCGAGCACGAAGCGCTCCGCGAGGCCGGTCTCGCCGAGCGCCGCGCAGAAGGCCGTCATGAACGGCACGTCGCAGGCCTGTTTGGCGGCGATGTTGAGGCTCACGGTGACATCGGGTCCGAAAACCTCGTCGATGTCGGGCATCGCCCGCACCGTCTCGGCCAGGAGCTGCAGCGTGATCTCGTTGATCAGCCCGAGCTCGATGGCGAGGGCGATGAAGTCGCCCGGCGCCTGGATCATGCCGACCTCGTCGCGCCAGCGCAGGAGCACCTCGACGCCCGTGACCGCGTGGGAGCGCATGTCGACCTTGGGCTGGAAGGCGCAGCAGAAGCAGCGATCGCGGATCGCCAGCCGGAGGCGCTGCTCCACGGCCATGCGGGCCGTCGCGGCCTGGCTCATCGCGTCGTCGAAGACGCTGACGCCGCCCTTCAGCTCGCCCTTCACCCGGTACATCGCGTTGTCGGCCTGTCGGGCGAGGGTCTCGTAGCTGTCGCCGTGCTCCGGGAAGAGGCTGACGCCGATGGAGGCGGAGGCGAAGATCTCGTGCCCGTCGATGAAGAACGGCTGCTTCAGGCGCTCCGAGATGGCGCGCACGGCGGCCAGCGCCGCGTCCCCGTCGGTGACGGGAGCGAGGAGCAGCACGAACTCGTCGCCGCCGATCCGCGCCAGGAGGTCGCTCGGGCGCAGCGCGGCGCCGATCCGGTCGGACACCTTGCGCAGCAGGGCATCGCCCGCGGCGTGGCTGTAGTAGTCGTTGATGTGCTTGAAGTTGTCGAGATCGATGAAGGCCAGGGCGAATCGGTCCCCCGGCGCGGACCCCGCCAGGACATCCGCGATGCTCTGCTCGAACATCGTCCGGTTGGGCAGGCCGGTCAGGGCGTCGATGAAGGCCTTGGTGATCAGCTCCCGCTGGATCCGGTGATGGTGCGTGACGTCGATCAGGGTCGTCAGCGTGAAACCGTCCCGGTCCTCGGCGACCGGCCGCGTCCGCACCTCGAGCATCCGGTCGTCGACTGCCTCGACGGTCCCGGCGTCCCGGGCGCCGGCCGCCGCGGCGGGAAGCGCCTGGACGGCCCTGTCCCCGAGGGCGCGCGCGGCGGCGTTGGCGAGGACGCAGTGACCCTGGCCGTCATGGACCACGACCCCGACGGGTAGCGCCTGGATGGCGGCCTCGAGCAGGGTTCGACGCTCCGAAAAAGCGGGCTCGCTCATGCCCCGCCCTGCTGCCACAGGGGCTTGGCAGTCTGGGCGCCGGTCTGGGCGCCGGTCTGAGCTTGGTCGCCGCCCTCCAGGGGGCGGCGGAGGAGACGGCGATGCACCTGCTCGAGGGCGGCGCCGTGCGGGCCGTCCGAGCCCGCCTCGCGCCCGAGGCGCGCCGCCGCGGCCGGATCGCCGTCGTACCCGGCGATCTTGTTCATGGTGGCGCCGCGCCAGCGCTCGACGACGGCGCCGACGAAGGCCGCGCCGGCGACGGTCGCGTCGTCCTCGGCGGCCCTGCCGCTCGCGTCGTTGCGCGGGTGACGGGCCGACGGCAGCGGCCGGAAGGTCATCCGCGCCGGGATCGGGACGCCCTCGCCGAAGGCGATGACCTCGCCGGTGCCCAGCGACGGCACGAAGGTGAGGAGGTTGGCGGCGTCCGACACGGCCGCGGCCAGGAAAGCCTGGTCGCGCGCGTTGGTCATGCGCATGGCGAACAGGGTACTGCATTGCGACATGATCGTCGCGTCGAGCTCGGCCGGGCGCTGGGTGACGAGCCCGAGATGGACGCCGTGCTTGCGGCCCTCGCGGGCGATCCGCGCCAGGGCGCGGCGCGTCGGCGTGAAGCCCACCGACCGGTCGGCCGAGGCGAAGCGGTGGGCCTCCTCGCAGACGAACAGCAGCGGGATGGCGCCCTCGCTCCAGATGCCGAACTCGAAGGCGAGGCGGCACAGCACGCACACGACGGCGTCGACGACCTCCATCGGCAGACCGGCGAGCTGCATGATCGTCATCGGCCGCCCGTCGGGATCGAGCCGGAACAGGTGCGCCAGGATCTCGCCCATCATGTCGCCGCCGACATTGGCGTTGTCGAACATGAAGCCGTGCCGGGGATCGTTCCGGATCGCCTCGATCCGGGAGATCAGCCGGTGATAGTGCATCCGGGAGACGCGGTTCTCGAGCCGACCCATCCGCTCGTCGATGAGCGCGAGCAGATCCTGCAGCATGTAGGGGACCGGCGTGTCGACCGTGTAGCCGGCGCCCTTGCCGAAGGGCCGCTTCACGATCTGGCGGTCGCTCGCCTCCTTGTACTGCCCGTACTTGCTCTTCGCGAGGGGGATCACCTCGGCCAGGATCTCGATCTCCTCGTCCACGGCCGGCCGGCCGCCGTAGATGACGTCGGCGATCTCCTCGAGGTTGAACAGCCAGAACGGCAGCTTGAGGGTCCGCGGGCTGATGACGCTCGCGCGGTCGCCGAAGCTGGCGGCGTACTCGTTGTGCACGTCCAGCAGGAAGACGCGCACGGCCGGCCGCGCCCGCATCACCTCGTCGAGGATGACGGTGACGCCGCTTGACTTCCCGACACCGGTCGCGCCGAGCACCGCGAAGTGCTTGGAGAGCAGGTCGTCGATCTTGATGCAGGCCGGGGTCTCGGGATCCTGGTAGAGCGCGCCCACGGCCGCCGTGCCGGTCGCCGAGACCTGATGGACGATCCGGAGGTCGGTGGCGGACAGGAGTTCCACATCGTCGCCGATCGCCGGGTAGCAGCTCACGCCGCGGCTGAAGCGGCGCGCGCCGTGCGCCGCGTGGATCTCGCCGAGCAGGTCGAGGCTCGCGTAGGCGCCCGGCCGGTGCCCGCGCTCGCTGCCCGAGGACAGCGTGGTGACGATGCCGACGAGGATCGCCTCTCCGGCACGGATCCGAACCAGATTGCCGACGGTGACGCGCACCCTGGGCCGGCCGCCCTGCACGATGAGTTCGAGATGGACCTTGGATCCCTCGATCGACGTCACCGCGCCCATGGGCGACGCGGCATCGTCGTGCCGGACCGTTCCGTCGCCGCTCAGCATCGTTCGCACCCTGGTCAGAAACAGAATCGGCGCGATACTGGTCGGGCGTGATTAAAGTTCTGACAAAGAAATATGGCCAGCGAAACAATGCTTAACCGATGCCTTACGGTTCGTGAGCATCGTCAAGGTTGTATTTGATGGCCGCCGCGACGGTCGCGCGGGAGGACGCGGACCGGTCGGCGCATGATCCAGCGGGATCGTCTGCCATCGACACGCCGGCGCGGCGCGGAAACACCCGCGCAAATTCCAAATGGACGGTCGTGTCCGCCCCTGCCGGTTGCGGCCGCAGCCTACGCGACCTGACCGTCGCCGAAATGCTCGCGCATCCAGCACTCTCCGGAGATCCGCGCTCCGTTCTGCGTCACGAACGCGTAGGGCGAGTGCTCCACAACCGCGCCGCCGCGGCTGCGGATGATCCAGCGAAAACACCGCGGATCGTCCAGGCACGGGACGATCTCGACGGTATGAGAGCGCGTGATTTCGGTCGTCATGACCGGTAAACGCTCGAGCGCGGGACTCCGCTCCACGGATCGTGTGTGGAAGGTTACCGAGCGGTGTGGGCGCGCACGCCAGTTGGACCTGTCCGTCAGGTTCCGTGGCCGGAACCTTCCCCACCGCGGCCCGGTTCGGGCCGAGCCCTCCGGCCGGGCGCGACCCGGCTCCGCGCGACAAGGATGCTGCATGCCGATCAAGGCCCTCAACGACCGCAAGAAGCTGTCGAACGACTTCAACGAGGCCAACGACGCCTTCATCGACGAGGTGCTGAGCGCGCTCCAGGGCGGCCGGATTCCGGTCGATCTTGCCCGCGCCTACCTCGCGCATCCGGTCGCGATGATGCACACGGACGGGGCGCAGGCCGTCGCCAACTACTTCGAGCGCATGCTGGCCCAGCGCCCGAACATCGACTGGACGCCGGGCGCCTGAGCGCGGCGAGGCACCCCGACGAGAAGGAGCGCGGATGACCGCCGACGAGATCGAGGATCTGAACCGGGCGCGCGCCGCCCTGGCCCGCCAGCGGAACGCCATCGCGCGGCGCCTGGGCGGCCTCGACCTGGCGCCGATCTCCATGGCCGAGGACCTGACCCGGACCCTTCTCGCCATCGAGGCCGTGGACCGTGCCCTGGTCGATGCGGGCCAGCCGCATATCGACATCGGCCACCGGCCGGACGCCTAGGGATTGCGAAGCGCTCGGTCGCGCCCGAGTCTTCGCGCCCGAGTCTTGCGCCGCACTCCCAGGCGTGCGTACAGGCTCGGGTGCTCTGAGGAGACCCGACGATGTCCGACCGCATGCCCGGCTTCAACACGCTGGCGATCCACGCGGGCGCCGCCCCCGACGCGGCCACCGGCGCGCGGGCGACGCCGATCTACCAGACCACCAGCTTCGTGTTCGACGACGTCGACCACGCCGCGTCGCTGTTCGGGCTCCAGGCCTTCGGCAACATCTACACGCGGATCACCAATCCGACGAACGCTGTCCTCGAGGAGCGCATCGCCGCGCTCGAAGGTGGGACCGCAGCCCTGGCGGTGGCCTCCGGCCACGCGGCGGAGTTCCTGACCATGCACGCCCTGATGCAGCCGGGCGACGAGTTCGTCGCCTCCAACAAGCTCTACGGCGGCTCGATCAACCAGTTCAACCACTCGTACAAGAACTTCGGCTGGTCGGTGGCCTGGGCCGACAACGACGACCCCGCCTCCTTCGAGGCGGCGATCACGCCGCGCACCAAGGCGATCTTCTGCGAATCGATCGCCAATCCCGGCGGCGTCATCACCGATCTGGCGGCGCTGTCGCAGATCGCCAAGAAGCACAACATCCCGCTCGTCGTCGACAACACCATGGCGACGCCGTACCTGATCCGGCCGTTCGAGCACGGCGCCGACATCGTGGTGCACTCGGCAACCAAGTTCCTCGGCGGCCACGGCAACTCGATCGGCGGCCTGATCGTCGACGGCGGCTCGTTCCAGTGGGCCGGCGACGCGCGCTACCCGATGATGAGCCAGCCGCGGCCGGAATATTCCGGCATGGTTCTGGCCGAGACCTTCGGCAACTTCGGCTTCGCCATCGCCTGCCGGGTGCTGGGCCTGCGCGATCTCGGACCGGCGCTGTCGCCGTTCAACGCCTTCCTGATCCTGAACGGGATCGAGACGCTGCCGCTGCGCATGCAGCGCCACTCCGACAACGCGCTGACGGTGGCCAAGCACCTGTCGACGCATCCGGCGGTGTCGTGGGTCAGCTATCCCGGCCTGGAGACCGACCGGTACCATCAGCTCGCCCGGCGCTACACGCCGAACGGCGCGGGGGCCGTCTTCACCTTCGGGCTCAAGGGCGGCTACGACGCGGGCGTCAAGCTGGTGTCGAGCCTGCAGCTGTTCTCGCACCTCGCCAATATCGGCGACACGCGCTCCCTGATCATTCACCCGGCCTCGACGACCCACCGCCAGCTCACCGACGCGCAGAAGACCGCCGCGGGCGCGGGACCCGACGTGGTGCGGTTGTCGATCGGCCTGGAGGATCCGGCCGACCTGATCGAGGATCTGGACGCGGCACTCGGTGCGTGAGCCCGGCGACATCGCGAGCGCGGTGAAGCGACCCAGGGCGGCCCGACGTCATTGAGCGGGGCGCGACCCTGGTTTGCTTCGCTCTGCTCGCAAGGACGGCGGTGCTTCCGGCGATCTGACCAGAAGCCGCCGGCTGGCGCGAGGCGCACAGCCGGCGGGCTGCTTAGAATGCCTCCGCCTCCAGCGCCATGGTGCTCTCGGCCCCGGCCTTGATCCGGTTGAGGCGCAGGGCGGTCTCCGGCAGCATCCGCTCCATGAAGAACCGGCCGCTCGTGAGCTTGGACTCCCAGCGGGGGGAGGGGGCCTCGGCGTGCTTGGCCTGGGCGGCCTTTGCGATCTTCGCCCACATGTAGCCGAGGGCCACGAGGCCGAAGAGGTGCATGAAGTCGGTCGCGCCGGCGCCGGCATTGTCGGGCTTGCTGAACGCGTTCTGCATCAGCCACATCACGGCACCCTGGAGGTCGTTCAGCCCGGCCTGGAGTGGCTTGGTGAACGGCGCCATGGCGGGATCCTCGCCGTGGTCCTTAAGGAAGGTCTGGACCTCGCCCAGGAACGTCATCATCGCCCGGCCGCCGTCCTTCGGCAGCTTGCGGCCGATCAGGTCCATGGCCTGGATGCCGTTGGCGCCCTCGTAGATCATGGCGATGCGGGCATCGCGCACGAACTGCGACATGCCCCATTCCTCGATGTAGCCGTGGCCGCCGAGGAGCTGCTGGGCCTCGACCGCGTTGGCGAAGCCGCGGTCGGTGAATACGCCCTTCACCACCGGGGTCATCAGGCCGAGATGGTCGTCGGCGGCCTGCCGCTCCTTGGCATCCTCGGAGCGGTGCAGGATGTCGGCCTGGAGCGCGGTCCAGAGCATGAGGGCCCGGGCCGCCTCGTTGAAGGCGCGGATCTGCATCAGCGTGCGGCGCACGTCCGGATGGACGATGATCGGGTCGGCGGCCTTCTCGGGCGCCTTGGCGCCGGTCAGGGCGCGGCCCTGGAGCCGGTCCTTCGCGTAGGCGGCGGCGTTCTGGTAGGCGACCTCGGACTGGCCGAGGCCCTGGACGCCGACGGCGAGCCGCGCCTCGTTCATCATCACGAACATGGCGTTGAGGCCGCGATTCTCCTGGCCCACGAGCCAGCCCGTAGCCCCGTCGTAGTTCATCACGCAGGTGGCGTTGCCGTGGATGCCCATCTTGTGCTCGAGGGAGCCGCAGGACACGCCGTTGCGCGCCCCGAGGGACCCGTCGGCGTTCACCAGGAATTTCGGCACCACGAACAGCGAGATGCCCTTTGTGCCGGCGGGCGCGCCCTCGATCCGCGCGATGACGAGGTGCACGATGTTCTCGGCGAGGTCGTGCTCGCCGGCCGAGATGAAGATCTTGGTGCCGGTGAGGTTGTAGGAGCCGTCGCCGTTCGGCACGGCCTTGGTCTTGAGAAGCCCGAGATCCGTGCCGCAATGCGGCTCGGTCAGGTTCATGGTCCCGGTCCAGGCGCCCTCGACCATCTTGGGCAGGTACAGCGCCTTCTGCTCCTCCGAGCCGTGGACCAGCAGCGCCGCCATCGCGCCCTGCGTCAGGCCGGGATACATGCCGAAGGCGAGGTTCGCGCCCGAGGCGAATTCCTGGATCGCCGTGTTCAGGGTGTGCGGCAGGCCCTGGCCGCCATAGGCCTCCGGCACCGACAGGCCCATCCAGCCGCCGCTGGCGTAGGTGTCGTAGGCGGCCTTGAAGCCGGTCGGCGTGCGCACCGTCCCGTCGGCCTCGCGGCGGCAGCCCTCGACGTCGCCCGTGCGGTTGAGCGGGGCGAGCACCTCCTCGGCGAGCTTCGCCCCCTCGCGCAGGACGGCCTCGACCACGTCGGGCGAGGCGTCGGCGAAGCCCGCCAGGTTGTCCCGGGCATGGAAGCCGAGGACCTCGGTGAGCAAGAACAGCGTATCCTCGACCGGAGCGCGATACTGCGGCATCTCTGGCTTCCCCCGTCTGGTGCGGGCCTCTCGGAACGGCCCGCCGCGTTGGCCGCATGTAAACGCCGCGCCGCTCCCGGAGCAACGGCTCCGCCCGCCCGGAGCGCGACAGGCGCGGCCGTTCCTCAGCAGCCGCGTGGTCGCGGCCATTACCGGGCCCATCAAACCTTAACTTCGTGTTTACCAAGAAAGTTAATGGTCACGCTCGAACGATCCGACGCGTGCGTCCGTGGATACCGAATTCCGGTCCCGCTCTGCGCCGAGGAAACGGACGCCGAACGCTGCCGACGACAGGCCACCGATGACCCGCAACGCGATGCCGCAGCTCGACAGTTTCGATCCCGAGGTGCTCGACGCGGCCCGCGACGTGGCGGCGCGGGCCGGGGTCCCGCTCGAGACCTGGATCGCGTCGGTGGTGCCGCAGCAGCAATCGGCCAGTCAGGGAAATCGCCGGCACCGGCGGCGTCACCGCGCCGAGCAGCTCGCCCTCGGTGGCAACCGGCCCGAGGCCTCGGCCGAGCGCGCCCTCCCGCCGGCCTCGCCCGACCAGCGGGCTCACGGGACGGCGCCGCGCGCCGAGGGCTACGGCGACGGTATCGCCGCTCTGATGGACCGCCTCGACGGTCTCGACCGCGCCCTCGACCACGAGCGGCGCGCCGCCCAGGACGCCGAGGCGCGCCGCCTCGCGGAGATCGAGGCCCGCATCGAGCGCGCCCTGAAGGCGGCCCCCGTCCAGCAGGTCACCGAGCGGCTCGGCGACATCGAGCGCCGCATGTCCCAGCTCGGCGAGCAGGTCGCCGCGACCCGAACGCCCGGCCGTCGCCCGCGTCCCGCCGCCGCCGACATCCGCAGCGCCGTCCAGGACATTCGCCAGCGCCAGCGCGAGCTGGCACAGGGCGCCGAGCCGGCGCTCGCCGCTTCCCCGGCCGATGGCGGCGTCGTCGCCAGCATGCGCCTGGACCTCGCCCGCCGCCTGGAGGCGCGGATCGAGGAGGGCGTCGCCCCGTCGACCGCCCTGATCGAGCTTCAGGAGGAGACCACGCGCCTGCGGGAGGCGATCAACCAACTCGCGACGAGCCGGGACATCGGCGCCCTCGAGCAGGCCGTCGTCACCCTGGCGAGCGGAATCGAGCGCGCCCAGGCGGGGACCGATCTCACCGCCATCGCGGTGCCGATCGAGCAGGTCCGGGCCCAGGTCGAGCGCCTCGCCGAGGAGGTGGCCGAGAACGTCCACAGCCGCGTCGCGGAGGACGTCCGGCGCCTCGCCGAGCGCCTCGACACCGCCGCCGCGACCGGCGCCGCCGGTCCGGACGACCGGACCCTCGCGGGCCTGTTCGCCGAACTCGAGGAGATCCGCCGTCAGATTGCCGCGCTCGCCGGCCCGGAGCGCATCCAGGGTCTCGCGCAGAGCCTGCAGGCGGTGAGCGCGCAGATCGCCCAGCTGCAGCGGACGGCCGCCGGCCCGGACCTCCGGCCGATCCTGGAGGAGATCCGCAGCGACGTGAAGATCGCCGCGCCGGCGGCGCTGGCGGAGCAGATCCAGGCACTCGCCGAGAAGGTCGACGTGCTCTGCGCGCGGGACGACTGGTCCGAGCGCACCGGCGACGTGAACGTGGCTCGCTCGGGCGACATGGCCTCCATCCACGCCATGCTCCGCAGCCTTGCCGAGAAGGTCGATCAGGTCGGCACCCGGTCCGAGCACGAGGGCCTCGACGCCCTGGAGCGGCAGGTGGTCTCGCTGGCCGGCCGCCTCGACGCGCCGCACAGCGCCGATCCGGCGCTGGCCGGGCTGGAGCGCACGATGAGCGACCTGCTGCGGCAGGTCACGGCGCTCCGGGAATCGGCGCCGAGCGAGGCCGTGGTGGAGCGTGCCGCCCGCAACGCGGTCGCCCAGACCCTTCAGACATCCGGCCTCGGTGCCGCCGAGACCGGCGAGATCGGCCTCCTGCGCGCCAGCCTCGCGGACATGCAGGCCCGGCAGGTGGCCTCCGATCAGCGCCTCGGCGCGACCCTCGACGGGGTTCAGTCGGCCCTGGAGCGGCTCCTCGTCCGGCTCGGGCCCGCCGAGGCCGTCCCGGCGCGGGGGCCGTCCCTCGACGAGCGCCTGATGTCGTCGACGAGCCCGGATGTGGCCCTCGCGCCCGTCGAGGCGCGCGCAAGGTCGCGGCGCGACAATGCCGAGGCATCCCGCCTCGCCGACGACCTTCTGGAGCCCGGCAGCGGCCGGCCGCCGCGCGAGCCGCGCGCGGCCCGTGAGCCCTCCGCCCGCCGGGCCGCGCAGGAGCGCCTCGGCGACGTCGCCGCCGCGCGATCCGCGGCCGACTCCAAGTCCGAGACCGACATCAAGACCAGCTTCATCGCGGCCGCGCGCCGGGCGGCCCAGGCTGCCCAGGCGGAGCTGGCCGCCGAGGCGCCCGCCGAGCGCCGGGAAGCCCGGAGTGACCGGGTCGCCGCTCTCCAGGGGGCGGCGACCGGCCGCCTCGGACGGTTGCGCGCCGAGATCGATCGCCGGCGCCGGCCGCTGCTGCTCGGCCTCGCGGCCATCGTTCTGGCTCTCGGTGCGCTCCAGGCGATCACCATGCGCGGCGCGGACGAGCCGCGGCCGGCGGCTCCGACGAGCCAGGTCGCGCCGTCCCGCGGCGATGCCGCGGAGGTCCAGAAGGACAATGCGGACGTCTCCAAGGACGCTTCGAAGGACGCCGCCAAGGAGAGCGCGGAGTCGAAGCCGGCGCCGGCTGATCCGACGACGACCCAGTCTCTGCCCAACTCCGTTCCCTCGGACGCCCGGCCCAATGCCAAGGCGGCGGTGCCGCAGGTCTCGGGGATGAACAGCCTGCAGGCCGAGTTCGGCAACCTGCCGCCGGCGCTGGCGAAGGTGAAGCTCGCCGCCCTCGACGGTGACGGCGCGTCGATCTGGGACCTCGCGACGCGGGAGGCCGATGGCCGCGGCATGCCGCGCGATCTGTCGATCGCCGCCAAGCTCTTCGAGAAGCTGGCCGCGGCCGGCTACGCGCCCGCCCAGTACAAGGTCGCGGGCCATTACGAGAAGGGCTCGGGCGTCGTCCGAGACCTCGACAAGGCGAAGCTCTGGTACGGCCGCGCCGCCGAGCAGGGCCACGCCCGCTCCATGCACAATCTGGCGGTGCTGTACGCCGAGAACCCGGCCGCCAACGGCAAGCCGGATTTCGCCTCCGCGGCCTCGTGGTTCCGGCAGGGCGCCGAGTTCGGCGTCCGCGACAGCCAGTACAATCTCGGCGTCCTCTACGCGCGCGGCCTCGGCCTGACGCAGGACCTGATCCAGTCCTACGCGTGGTTCTCCGCTGCCGCGAGCCAAGGCGACGACGATGCCGGCAAGAAGCGCGACGACGTGGCCAACAAGCTCAGCCCCGCCGACCTCGCCAGCGCCAAGAGCCTCGCGGCGAACTTCAAGCCGCGAAAGATCGACGCGGCGGTCAACGAGCCGCCCGCGCCGAAGATGCCGGCGAGCGCGCCGATGTCCCTCCTCGGCGCGCCGATGCCCGGCGCTGTCCCGTTCACGGCGCCGCCGCGCCGGAGCTGACGCCGCTTCGGGCCCGCGGCCCGGCCGCGGGTCCGACCTTGACCGCCACGCCGCGATGCGGGAACGCTGCGGCAGGGCGGCGTCGGACCGGGGTCGGATCGCGCGGGTCGCCAACCCTTGCCGATGCCCGGAGGATGGATGGCGCACCGGAACTCTGTCCCGATCGGCGCAATCGTTCTCGGCGTGGCCGGACTCATCCCGTTCCTGGGCTTCGCTGCCCTTGCGGTGTCGGGCACGGACGGCGGCCTGAGCAGCATCGGCCTGTCGCCGCGCACCATCCTGTCGGCCTACGGCGCCGTGATCGCCTCGTTCCTCGGCGGGATCCGCTGGGGCGCCGCCGCTGCGCGCAATGGCGGCAACGGCGATTATCTCGTGGCCATCGTGCCGTCCCTGGTCGCCTGGGCCGCGATGGCCGCCCCCGCACCGTGGGACCTGCGCATCCTCGGCGGCCTCGTGCTCGCCTGGGGCCTCATCGATCAGGATCTGCCCCGCCGCGGGCTCACGCCCCTCTGGCTCGGCCGCCTGCGCCTGGTCCTCTCGGGCGTCGCCGGGGCCGCGCTCCTCGTGGCGGCCTGACCGCGGAGCGGCGGGCGCGCGGCACGCGCCGTCAGGTCTCGCGGCTCATCTCGCGCAGCAGGTTCAGGACGGCGGTGCGCCGCGCCGGCGACTTGATCGCCTGGAACAGCGCGGCGACCTCCGCGCAGTCGCGCGCGTCCTGGTCCGCCGCGGTCTCGTCGGGCCGCTCCGTCTGGAGGAAATAGGTCGGACAAACATTCAGCGTGGCTGCGATCCGTTCCAGTAGCCAGCGCGTCGTCGGCGGGGTCGCGTCGTCAGTCATACCGTTGAAACTCGCACTCCGCCCGCTGGACCGATTCAAACGGCAGAGCTTTCCGCGCCTACCCTAGCCTTTCAGCGGCGGCGATGCCATCCTCAGGTTGCGTTCGACTCATCATTTGTCGCAGTGCGTGCATCAATTTCGAGCTAGGGCATGCCGCATTCGAAGCACCTCGACAGGACCTTCAGCGTATTGCGCGATCTGGAACGGGCAGCTTCGCCCGACGAGATCGCGCGGCTCCTGGTCGACGCCTTCACCCGCTACGGGGTCTCGTACATCATGGCCGGGATCGTCCCGGAACCCGGCCTGCCGAAGCGGCGGCACGCCGGGTTCGTGCTCGCGAGCACCATGCCGGAAGGCTGGGCCCGCCGGTACGTGACGCAGGGCTACGCGCTCCACGACCCCACGGTCCGGCGGCTGTGCACCACGGCGACGCCGTTCGACTGGAGCGCCGTGCTGCCGGATACCCCGACGGCCGGGCGCGTCATGAACGAGGCCGGTGATTTCGGCATACGCGCGGGCATCACGATCCCGTTCGTGACCCTCGACGGCGAGCCGGGTGGGATCAGCGTCTCGGGGGAGCGGATCGAGATCGATCCGGCCGAGCGCGTCGCCCTCAACCTCGTCGCGACCTACGCGGTCGGTCAGCTGCTGCTGATGAACAGCCGGCCGGCTGGGCGCGCGCCGGTGCGCCTCTCGCCGCGGGAGCGCGAGACCCTGCAATGGGCGGCGGAGGGCAAGACCGACGTCGAGATCGGCATCGTCATGGGCATCACTGCCGCCGGCGTCGACTACCATCTGCGCTCGGCCCGGGCGAAGCTCGACACCGTGAACCGCGCCCACACCGTGGCGCAGGCGCTCCGAGCGGGTCTGATAACCTAGAGAACGCGCCACGCGGTCCGCACATTCCGCGGCCCGGCATCGGTGAACGCGGTTCGCACCGCGGCAAGTCCTTGGCGACGCTGCCGGCTGCGCTCGCGGACCCTACGGTTTCTCGTAGTACACAGCCCCCGGTGAAACGACGAAAACTCACGCCAGACCAACGTGAGGTTTGCTCGTGATCCACATCGTCACCCCCGCCAACGCGGATCGCTACGCCGACGCGATGGAGCAGGCCTGGCGCCTGCGCCACGACATCTTCGTCGCCGAGAAGGGCTGGAGCGAGCTGGCCAGGCCGGACGGCCGCGAGATCGACCAGTTCGACACGCCGCACGCGATACACTTCCTCGCCATGGAGGACGACACCGTCGTCGGCTACAGCCGGCTCCTGCCGACCACGCGCCCGCATCTCCTGTCGGACGTCCTGCCGCAGCTCTGCGAGGGCGAGCGGCCGGTCGGCCCCCAGATCTGGGAATGGACCCGCCAGGGCGTCGCCCGCTCGCACCGGGCCAAGGGCCGCGTCGTCAATCCGGTCTCGATCGCGCTGCTCACCGGGATCGTGGAGTGGGGCCTCGCCCACGGGGTCAACAGCCTGCTGCTGCAGATGCCGACCCTCTACATGATCCACGTCATCCAGCTGCATTTCCGCCCGCAGCCGCTCGGCCTGCCCGTCCAGATCGCCGGCGAGGAGATCATGGCGGCGACCGCCCGGTTCGACGCCCGCACCCTGGCCAAGCTCCGCGCCGTCCGCGGCGACAGTCGCTCGGTCCTCGTCTCCGAACCCGCTTACCTGGTGGCCTGAACATGATCTTCGACAGCAAGGATACCGCGCTGGACGCGCTCGCCGCGCAGTGCCTGCGGGTTCGCGAACTCATCGACTCGGTCGGCGATCCGCTGATGCGGGCCGCCATCGACCTCCTGCTTCTCGAGGTCGCCCGGGCCCTCGCCCAGACAGGTCCGCGGGACCAGGCGAGCGGCGCCTGAGGCGCCGGCGGCACGCGGATGTGAAAGCGGCGGGCGTCCCGGAGGGCGCCCGCCGCTTTTCGCGTCGAGGCTGGAGCCTCAGGCGCCCATCGCGGTCTTCAGGTTCTGGTCGACCTTGTCGAGGAAGCCGGTGGTCGAGAGCCACTTCTGGTCCGGTCCGACGAGGAGGGCGAGGTCCTTGGTCATGTGGCCGGCCTCGACCGTGTCGACGCAGACCTTCTCCAGGGTGGCGGAGAACTTCGCCAGATCGTCGTTGCCGTCGAGCTTGGCGCGGTGCGACAGGCCCCGGGTCCAGGCGAAGATCGACGCGATCGAGTTGGTCGAGGTCTCGCGGCCCTTCTGGTGCTCGCGGTAGTGGCGGGTGACGGTGCCGTGCGCGGCCTCGGCCTCGACGGTCCGGCCGTCCGGCGTCATCAGCACGGAGGTCATCAGGCCGAGGGAGCCGAAGCCCTGCGCGGCCGTGTCGGACTGCACGTCGCCGTCGTAGTTCTTGCAGGCCCAGACGTAGCCGCCCGACCACTTCAGGCAGGAGGCCACCATGTCGTCGATCAGGCGGTGCTCGTAGGTGATGCCGAGCGGCTTGAACTTCGACTCGAACTCCTCCTCGTAGACCTTCTGGAACAGGTCCTTGAACCGGCCGTCATAGGCCTTGAGGATCGTGTTCTTGGTCGACAGGTAGACCGGGTACTTGCGCGCGAGGCCGTAGTTCATCGAGGCGCGGGCGAAGTCGATGATCGACTGGTCGAGGTTGTACATCGACATGGCGACGCCGGCCTCGGGGAACTTGAACACCTCCTTCTCGATGACCGTGCCGTCATCGCCCTCGAACTTGATGGTCAGGCGGCCCTTGCCGGGCACCTTGAAGTCCGTGGCGCGGTACTGGTCGCCGTAGGCGTGGCGGCCGATCACGAAGGGCTGGGTCCAGCCGGGCACCAGGCGGGGCACGTTCTTGCAGATGATCGGCTCGCGGAAGATCACGCCGCCCAGGATGTTGCGGATCGTGCCGTTGGGCGAGCGCCACATCTCCTTAAGGCCGAATTCCTGCACCCGCTGCTCGTCGGGGGTGATGGTGGCGCACTTCACGCCGACGCCGTGGCGCTTGATCGCCTCGGCGGCGTCGACCGTGACCTTGTCGTTGGTGGCGTCGCGGTGCTCGACGCCGAGGTCGTAATACTCGAGATCGACGTCGAGATAGGGGTGGATGAGCTTGTTCTTAATCTCGGCCCAGATGATCCGGGTCATCTCGTCGCCGTCGAGCTCGACGACGGGGTTCGCTACCTTGATCTTCGCCATGGACCGATGCCTTCCCGCGTTGTCCCCGCGCACGGCATGCAAGGGCCGTGCGGTCGTTGTCCCGGGTGGCCTGACGGGCGCCCCGGGCCGGAATCGCCCCGCGACATAGCGCGGCCCTTCCGGCGACGGAAGGCGGGCGCTGTCATCCGGGCGGCATCGTCACTCGGCCCTCGACGGGCGCGGGCCCGCCGTGCCAGACGGCCGCCATGACGAGCCGAGAAGCACAGGGCGACGCCCCCGAGGTTTCCCCGAGGAAGGTCACCGAACTGCCGCCCGGGATCGCTCCCGCGGTGATCCTGGTGGAGCCGCAACTCGCCGAGAACATCGGCATGACCGCCCGTGCCATGGCGAATTTCGGCCTCTCGGAGCTGCGCCTCGTCAACCCGAAGAACGGCTGGCCCAAGAAGGGCGTGCGCGAGGCGGCCTCGGGCGCGACGCACGTCCTGGACGCGGCCACGATCTACGGCAGCGTCGCCGAGGCCATCGCCGACTGCCGGTACGTGTTGGCGACCACGGCGCGGGAGCGCGGGCAGATGAAGCGGGTGTTCGCACCCGAGGAGGCCATGGGCGAGCTCGCGGCCCGCGAGGGCCAGCGCACCGCGGTGATGTTAGGCCGCGAGCGGGTCGGCCTCACCAACGACGAGGTGTCGCTCGCCGACGCGATCGTCACCTTCCCTGTCTCCCCGGACTTTCCCTCGCTCAACCTCGCCCAGGCGGTCCTGCTGATCGGCTACGCGTGGCGGCAGGCGAGCGGCCGGGCGCGCCTGCCCTTCACGGGCGAACTCCTGTCGCCGCCGGCGACCCGCGAGGCGCTGATCGCGCTGTTCGGAAGCCTGGAGTCGGCGCTCGACGGGGCCGGCTTCTACCCGCCGGAGAAGAAGGAGATCATCGCCCGCAACATGCGCGACATGCTCCACCGCATGAGCCTGACCGAGCAGGATGTGCGGACGTTTCGCGGGGCGCTGCGGGCCCTGGCGCGGAAGGGCGGCTGATCAGCCGGAGGCCGGCGTCATCTCCGGCGGCTTGCCGCCGCCGAAGCAGCGGCCGACCGCCTCCCAGAACGCCGTCTGCTCCTCGGGGGTGCACTGCGCCATGCGCGCCTCGACCTTGGCGCGTCCGGCCACCGCGTCGGGCGTCGCGGCGACCTCGGTCTCGCTCGGGTTTCTCGCCTCGGCCATGGGCAATCCTCCGTTGCAGAACGAAAGCCCAGCTGGGCCGTGCGGTTCCGTTCCGCGGCGCAATCGGGCATGGAGTCGGCGATTGGCCGAGCGGCCGCGCGGTGGCGGGACGAGGGCGGGGTATCGGGTGCGGCTCAGCGTGGACAATCTGGCCTGCCGCCGCTCCGGCCGCCGCATCTTCACCAACCTGTCCTTCGCCCTCGGACCCGGCGACGCCCTGGCGATCACCGGGCGGAACGGCGCGGGCAAGTCGAGCCTCCTCGCCATCCTGTCGGGCCGCCTGCGGGCCGATGCCGGGCGGGTCGACGTCTCCGACGTCGGCGAGGCGAGCCTGCCCGAGTGCCTCCACGCGGTCGGCCACCGCGACGGGCTAAAGAGCTCGCTCACGGCGGGCGAGAACCTCCTGTTCGCCCAGCGGCTCCTGGGCGCGCCGCGCCTGGACCCGCGCGCCGCGCTGGTGCGGCTCGGCCTCGGCCACGCGCACGACCTGCCGGTGGCCTATCTGTCGGCGGGCCAGCGGCGGCGCGTGGCCCTGGCGCGGCTCCTCGTCTGCGCCCGTCCGCTCTGGCTCCTGGACGAGCCGACCGCCGCCCTCGACACGGCCTCGCAGGCGGTGCTCGCGGAGCTGATGGAGGGCCATCGGGCCGGCGGCGGGCTCGTGATCGCCGCCACCCACCAGTCACTCGGCCTCGCCCGCGCGGCGGAGCTGCGCATCGAGACCGCTGCCGCGGCGCCGGTCGCGGACGTGCTGGAGGAGTGGGCGTGATTCGCGCGGTCCTCGCCCTCGTCGCCCGCGACCTGCGCCTCGCCGGCCGGGTCGGCGGTTCCGGCGCCCTGTCGCTGGTCTTCTTCCTGATGATCGTCGCGCTGGTGCCCTTCGCCCTCGGGCCCGATCTCAACCTGCTGTCGCGGATCGGCCCGGCGATCCTGTGGCTCGCCGCCGTTCTGGCGACGCTGATCGGCCTCGACCGCCTGTTCCAGGCCGACGAGGAGGACGGCTCCCTCGACCTGATGACCGCCGCGCCGGTGCCCCTCGAGCTTGTGGTGCTCGGCAAGGTCGCGGCGCACTGGCTGACCACGGGCCTGCCGCTCGCCCTGGCCGCGCCGCTCTTCGGGCTGCTGGTGGCCCTCGACGGCACCGCCATGGGCGCGACGTCCCTGACGCTGCTCGCCGGCACCCCGGCCCTGAGCTTCATCGGCGCGGTGGGCGCGGCGCTCACCGCCTCGATTCGCCGGGGCGGCCTGATCCTGGCCGTGCTGGTCCTGCCGCTGATGATCCCGACGCTGATCTTCGGCGTCTCGGCCGCGCAGGCGGCGAGCGGCGGCACGGTGCCGTTCCTCGTGCCGCTGGCGGTGCTGGCGGCGCTGACGCTGATCGCCGCCGTGGTCGGGACGCTGGCGGCGGCGGCGGCCCTGCGCTGGCCCGAATAGCCGGAGCGCTCCTGCGAGAGCCGGCCGGCGCCCGTCATCGTCGCGGCGATGCGGCCTCGCGCGATCCGACGTCTTCAAAGAAGCCTGCCGTATGCGTCCCGGCGCCCGGACTGAGGCCGAGGCCCGCGATCCGGTTTCGCCTCCGAGCGCGTTGACGCGCGGCGCCCCCCTGACTATAGAAGCCGCTTCGCCGAGGGGCCGCGCTTTCGCGCGCGCTGCGTCTCGGCCATCGCCAGACAACCTGACGCGACGACCGATTTCCGGCACAGCCGGCCCGTCGGCATCGCCCGACGAGAAACACGAGGACGTACATGGCCAACACCGCTTCGGCCAAGAAGATGACCCGCAAGATCGCCAAGCGCACGGCGATCAACCGCTCGCGCCGCTCGCGCATGCGGACCTTCGTCCGCAAGGTCGAGGAGGCCATCGCCACCGGTAACCAGCAGGACGCGCTGGCCGCACTCCGCGCCGCCGAGCCCGAGATGATGCGCGCCGCACAGCACGGCATCGTTCACAAGAACAATGCCTCGCGGAAGGTCTCGCGCCTCGCCGCCCGCGTTAAGGCGCTCGCCGCCTAAGACGCCACGCACAACCGAGACGGTCTCGAGCCCGGCCTTCGCGCCGGGCTTTTTCGTGCGCGCTGTCCGGATCGGGCTGCGCGCTGCCGGCGGCGCATGAGTCGAAAGCGTTAACCCTATCCAAGAATCGGCACGATTGCGGTTCCCGGAAACGGCGTGTAGCTTAACAGAAACTGACACCGGGCAAGCAAAACACGACGATTTCGGGACTCCAGCGAATCGATCTGATTCGCCAAGACTCTAGCCGCCGTGTTCAGCTCCCGCGGGAACACTTGCGAATGGGAATCGGCGCCGTCCCCACAAGTCCCACTGTTAAAGGAACCGTAGGTAATTGTTGATAGGCTCTCCCAATCGGCAAAAGTTCCTCGCGGTGGGGTTGACTCCGTCCAGAGGACTCTGTCCCGCCCGTTCTTGCGGGACGCTGAGGGCGTAATTCGTGCGTACGCGCCGCCTGCGGGATTCCGTGGGCAGCGTCGGGAGAGCCAGTGATGCGTGTCGACGGAACGGTGGCGAGCGACGACGACGGGGGCCGCAACGGCGGCGGCAGCACGGATTACGGGTCTGCCTGGGCCCGGGTGAAGCGCCGGCTGCGGGCCGAACTCGGCGAGGACGTGTTCGCCAGCTGGTTCGCCCGGCTGGAGCTTGAGGCCGTGGCCGGCGGAACCGCCCGCCTGACGGTCCCGACCCGCTTCCTCAAGAGCTGGATCGAGTCGCACTACCTCGACCGCGTGCTCAACACCTTCAAGGCCGAGGTCGAGGAGATCGCGCGGATCGAGGTCGGCGTGCGCGGGACCGGGGCCCCGGTCCGTCCGGTCGCCGTCGGAGCCGCGAAGGCAGGCCCGGTCAGCGGCCCGCTCGCCCGCCTCCACGCGACCAGCGCGCCGATGCCGGTCGCCGCGGTCGCGCCGACGCCCGAGGCGCGCGGCGCCGAGGCCGGCGGTGACCTGAGCGGCACGCCGCTCGACGCGCGGCTGACCTTCGCGAGCTTCGTGATCGGGCGCTCGAATGCGCTGGCGCACGCCGCCGCCGAGCGGGTCGCCAATCACCAGGGGGAGGGCGCGCTCTACAACCCGCTCTACCTCCACGCGGGCGTCGGGCTGGGCAAGACCCACCTGCTGCACGGGATCGGCCACGCCGCCCGCGAGGCCGGCCGCCGGGTGATCTACCTGACCGCCGACCGCTTCATGTACGGCTTCGTCAACGCCCTGAAGACCCAGTCGGCGCTTGCCTACAAGGAGCGGCTGCGGGGCATCGACCTGCTGATCCTGGACGACGTCCAGTTCATCCAGGGCAAGTCGATTCAGGCCGAGTTCGGCCACACGATCAACGCGCTCATCGATGCCGGCCGTCAGGTCGTGGTCGCCTCCGACCGGCCCCCGACCGAACTCGAGGCCCTGGACGAGCGGGTGCGCTCGCGGCTCGGCGGTGGCCTCGTGGTCGAGATCACGGCCCTCGACGAGGCTTTGCGCGTCTCGATCCTGTCGGCACGCCTCGCCGCCGTGCGGGCTGCGCATCCGGGCTTCGACGTCTCACCGCAGGTGGCGGCCTACGTGGCCCGCGCGATCACCGCCAACGGCCGCGACCTCGAGGGCGCGGTCAACCGCCTGCTGGCCCACGCCACGCTCACCGGCACCGCCGTGACGATGGAGACGGCCGAGAGCGCGATCCGCGACCTCGTGAAGAACCGCGAGCCGAAGCGGATCAAGATCGAGGACATCCAGAAGCTGGTCGCCTCGCGCTACAACGTCTCGCGGTCCGACATCCTGTCGGAACGGCGCACCGCCGCGGTGGTGAAGCCACGTCAGATCGCCATGTACCTGTCGAAGGTCCTGACGCTGCGCTCGCTGCCGGAGATCGGCCGCCGCTTCGGAGGCCGCGACCACACCACGGTGCTGCACGCCGTGCGCAAGATCGAGAAGCAGATCGGCGAAGATTCGGTGCTCGGCGACGAGGTCGAGCTGCTGAAGCGGATGCTTCAGGACTAGTCGAACGCGCGAGATTTCCCGCATCGCGTCCGGGCTGAGTTTGCTCTTTCAGGAGCAGGTTCGATCCGGGCGGGCGCGGGGACGGCCGGGCACCCGGCTGATCTGGCCGAGCCCGGACGAGCACGACCAAACCACCCCCGCTGTCACGCGCCCTTCGCCGGCTCCCCGCTATCGGGGCTGGCCGAGGGCGCGCGCGCCGTGGCAGACTGGCGCGAACCGAGACGGCCCTGTAAGGCCGCGTCGCCGACCGGCGAAGATCGACGCCCCGAGGGAGTGCTGATGACGGACGCCTTCATCTACGACCACGTTCGCACGCCGCGCGGGCGCGGCAAGGCGGACGGCTCCCTCCACGAAGTCACCGCCCTGCGGCTCGCCGAGACCGCGCTCCGCGCCCTCAAGGACCGCAACGGACTCGATACCGGCCTCGTCGACGACGTGGTGCTGGGCTGCGTCGATCCGGTGGGCGAGGCGGGGGGCGACATCGCCCGCGCCGCCGCCCTCGTGGCGGATTACGGCGCGCACGTGCCGGGCGTGCAGATCAACCGCTTCTGCGCCTCCGGCCTCGACGCGGTGAACTTCGCCGCCGCGCAGGTCATGAGCGGCCAGCACGAGATGGCGGTGGGCGGCGGCGTCGAATCGATGAGTCGCATCGGCATCGGCGCTTCGGGCGGCGCCTGGCCGGTCGACCCGGCGATCGCCATCAAGTCCTACTTCATGCCGCAGGGCGTCTCGGCCGACCTGATCGCCACCAAGTACGGCTTCACGCGGGACGATTGCGACGCCTACGCGGTCCGCTCTCAGGAGCGCGCGGCGAAATCCTGGGGTGAGGGGCTGTTCGACCGCTCGGTGGTCCCGGTCCGCGATGTGAACGGCATCACGCTCCTCGACCGCGACGAGCACATGCGCCCCGGCACCGACATGCAGTCGCTCGCCGCGCTGAAGGCCTCGTTCGTGCAGATGGGCCAGATGGGCGGCTTCGACGCCGTCGCGACGGACGCGCATCCGGACGTGGAGAGCGTCGAGCACGTCCACCACGCCGGCAACTCCTCCGGCATCGTCGACGGCGCCGCCGCCGTGCTGATCGGTTCCCGCGCTGCCGGCGAGGCCGCGGGCCTGCGCCCGCGCGGCCGGATCCGCGCCTTCGCCAATATCGGGTCCGACCCGGCCCTGATGCTCACCGGGCCGGTGGACGTCACCCGCAAGGTGCTGGCGAAGTCGGGCCTGAGCCTCTCGGACATCGACCTGTTCGAGGTCAACGAGGCCTTCGCGGCCGTGGTCCTGCGCTTCTGCCAGGCCTTTGACCTAGACCCGGAGGCGGTCAACGTGAATGGCGGGGCCATCGCCCTCGGCCACCCGCTCGGCGCCACCGGCGCGATGATCCTCGGAACCGCGCTCGACGAGCTGGAGCGGACCGGGAAGGAGCGCGCGCTGGTCACTCTGTGTATCGGCGCCGGCATGGGCACCGCGACCATCATCGAGCGGGTGTGAACCCCCGCGCGCTCGGGAGCGGCGCCGCGCCGCTCCCCAAAGTCCGGGAACGCTGCTAGAGGCGCGGGCGACGCTCGGCCCTTTCGCGGTCCGGACGATAAAACAACGGGAGACAAGCCCTTGAACCGCCTGATTGCGACGCTCTGTCTGGGCGTCACCCTGAGCCTGCCGGTGGCCGCCCGCGCCGATGACGCGGCGGACCGCGTGGCCGCGGCCACCAACCTCGTCAACAAGACCCTGATCAAGAACCTCCAGACCGGGTTCAACGTCGCCCTGGAGAAGACCGTCGCGCCGATGCCGGAGGCCCGCGCCGAGGCCGTGCGCAAGGAGCTGCTGGACGAGTTCGAGAAGCAGCGGACCCTCATGGTCCAGGGGCTCTCGAAGGACTACGCCGAGAAATTCAGCCTCGCCGAGCTCAAGCACCTCGACGAGATCTACTCGGACCCGACCTACCTCAAGTTCCAGACGATGAACGCCGACCCCAACTCGTCGGTCACGGCGATCTCGCAGAACTCCGTCACCAAGCTGCTCAACATGCTGGCGGTGGCCGCGGCGACCGACAACGGACCGAAGCCCGGCGCCCCGCCGGTGCCGACGGTTCCGCCGGCCGCGGCTCCGGCCCCGGCGCCGAAGTAGGCGATGAGCGCCGCGCGCGTCGGTCCGGCGTCAGGCCGCGCGCGCGGCCACCATGGGGGTGAAGCCCGCGACCGGGGGCAGCCCCTCCAGGAGGGGCTTGGCGAAGTGGTAGCCCTGGACGAGCGTGATCCCGATGCTGCGCAGGGCGTCGAGCTCCGCCGCGGTCTCCACGCCCTCGGCGAGCACCGCCACGTCGAGGGCTCGGGCGATGGCGACCACGCCAGAGACGATGGCGTAGCGCCCGGCATCGCTGTCGAGGCCGCGCAGCACGTCCATGTCGATCTTGATCAGGTCGGGGCGGAAATTGGCGAGCAGGCTCAGGCCCGCGAAGCCGGCGCCGAAATCGTCGAGCGCCGTCAGGAACCCCTGCTTCCGGTAAGCGGCGACGATGCCCTTGACGTGATCGATGTCCCGGAAGCGCTCCTGCTCGGTGAACTCGAACATGATCCGCCGGTGTGCGAAGTCGATGCGCCGCGCCGCCTCGAGCGACGCGCGGATGCAGGCGTTCGGCTCGTAGACCGCGTTGGGCATGAAGTTGATGGACAGCCGGGTGGCGCTGTCGCGGGGAAACAGCGTGCCGGCGAGCTCGATCGCCTTGACGCGGGCGGCTTGGTCGAACTGGTAGCGGGTCTCGTCGGTCACCCGGTCGAGGATCGTGTAGGCCGGCTCACCCTTCGGGCCGCGCACCAGCGCCTCGTAGGCCCAGACGCTGCCGTCCGCGAGGTCGAGGATCGGCTGGAACGCCATCGTGAAGTCGAAGTCGAGCTTGGTGCCGGCGCGACAGGCGCGGCAGCCGGAATCCTTCGTCATGTGCGGCTTTCGGTGAGTGACCCCGGCCGGCAGACAATGGCCGGACGCGCTCAACACAACCTTAATGCAAGTGCGCCGGCGGATCGTCGGCGGAACCCAGGGAGGACGGCACCGTGACGCTGACCGATTTCCGCTTCGAGACCGATCCCGACGGCGTCGCTCTGGCGATCTGGGACATGCCCGGCCGCTCGATGAACGTGATCACCGAAGGTGTGATGGACCAGCTCGAGCAGATCATCGAGCAGGTCGCGTCCGACCCGGCGATCAAGGGCTGCGTCATCGCCACCGGCAAGGACAATTTCTCCGGCGGCGCCGATCTCACCATGCTCCAGGGTCTGGGCCGGGCCTACGAGCAGCTGAAGGCCGAGCAGGGCGAGGAGGTGGCGATGCGCCACTTCTTCGAGGCCTCCCGACGCCTGTCGTTGCTGTTCCGGCGGCTGGAGACCTGCGGCAAGCCCTTCGCGGCGGCGATCCAGGGCCTGTGCCTGGGGGGCGCCTTCGAGCTGGCGCTGTCGTGCCATCACCGCGTCGCCTCCGACGACGGGAAGACCCGGGTCGGCCTGCCGGAGATCAAGGTCGGCCTGTTCCCGGGCGGCGGCGGCACGCAGCGGGTCGCCCGCCTGATGCAGACCGGCGACGCCCTGCAGATGCTGTTCAAGGGCGAGCAGATCCGCGCGCCCATGGCCAAGGGCATGGGGCTGATCCACGCGGTGGCGCCGCAGGCCGAGATCGTGGAGCGCGCCAAGGCCTGGATCCGCGAGGGCGGCTCGGCTGTGGCGCCCTGGGATGTGCCGAAGTTCAAAGCGCCGTCCGGCAAGGTCTACTCGCCGGCCGGCATGATGATCTGGCCGCCGGCCAACGCCATCTACCGCCGCGAGACGCACGACAACTACCCGGCCGCCAAGGCGATCCTGGCCTCCGTGTACGAGGGCCTGCAGCTGCCGATGGACCTCGCCCTGCGGGTCGAGAGCCGGTACTTCGCGCATATCCTGCGCTCGACCGAGGCGGCGGCGATGATCCGCACGCTGTTCATCTCCATGGGCGAGCTGAACAAGGGTGCGCGCCGTCCGAAGGACGTGCCGGCCACGAACCTGCGAAAGGTCGGCGTGATCGGCGCCGGCTTCATGGGCGCGGGCGTGGCCTACGTCACCGCCCAGGCCGGGATCGAGGTGGTGCTGGTCGACCAGTCGGTCGAGGCGGCCGAGAAGGGCAAGGCCTACGCCCACACGCTCATCACCGGCCAGATCAACAAGGGCCGCGCCAAGACCGCCGACCGGGAGGCGCTCCTCGGCCGGATCCAGGCCACGGCGGATTACGGCGCCCTCGCGGAGTGCGACCTCGTGATCGAGGCCGTCTTCGAGGATCCGCGGGTGAAGGCCGAGGTGATCCAGAAGGTCGAGGCGGTGATCCGCCCCGACGCGATCTTCGCGTCCAACACCTCGACCCTGCCGATCACCGGGCTGGCCAAGGCCTCGCAGCGGCCCGCGCAGTTCGTCGGGATCCATTTCTTCTCGCCCGTGGAGAAGATGATGCTCGTCGAGATCATCAAGGGCGAGGCGACCGGGGACGCGGCGCTCGCCACCGCCCTCGACTACGTGCGGCTGATCAAGAAGACCCCGATCGTCGTCAACGACGCCCGCGGCTTCTTCGCCAACCGCTGCGTCGGCGCCTACATCCTCGAAGGCCACAAGATGCTCTTCGAGGGCGTGCCGCCGGCGATGATCGAGAGCGCCGGCCGCCAGGCGGGCATGCCGGTCGGGCCGCTGTCGCTCAACGACGAGGTCGCCCTCGACCTCGTGCTCAAGATCGCCAAGGCCACCGAGGCGCAGGTTGGGCAGGGCGCCGTCGACCCGGCGCAGAAGGCGATCCTCGCCGAGATGGTGGAGAATCAGGGCCGGCTCGGCCGCAAGAACCGCAAGGGCTTCTACGACTACCCGGAGGGCGCGCCGAAGCGCCTCTGGCCCGGCCTGAAGGACCTGCAGCCGAACCGCCTCGATCCCGACGCCGTCGACTTCACCGAGCTGAAGCAGCGGCTCCTGGTGGTCCAGGCGCTGGAGGCCGCTCGCACGGTCGGCGAGGGCGTGGTCACCGATCCGCGCGAGGCCGATGTCGGCTCGATCCTCGGCTTCGGCTTCGCGCCGTTCACCGGGGGGGCCCTGTCGTACATCGACTTCATGGGCGCGGCGGCCTTCGTCGACCTCGCGCGGACGCTCGAGGCCAAGCACGGGCCCCGTTTCCACGTGCCCGACAACCTGGCCGCCATGGCCGAGCGCGGGGGCACCTTCTACGCCGGCGCCGAGAAGCGCGCCGCCTGAGCGACGTCGGCCGGACGCCCGCTCGCGGCGTCCGGCAGCTGGGCGAGCTCCTCCAGCAGGACCGTGCGCGCGCAGGCACCGAAGGCCCGCATAAGCCGCCCAAGGGCGTGGTCCGGGGGGAAGAGCAGCGCGAAATGCACCGGGAGGGCGGGGGCGAAGGGCCGGATCGCGATCGGCGAGACCTTCGCCTCCTCGTGGGCGGCCAGGGGGTTCATCACGCTGACCCCGAGCCCGGCCGAGACGAGGGTGCAGATCGAGGCGCCGAGGCCGGCCTCGGCGGTGATGGTCAGGCCGATGCCGGCCGCCTCGAAGACGGCCTCGGTCCGGCCGCGCAGGGCGCTCCCGTGCGACGCGGCGACGAAGGGCACGCCCTGAAAATCCGCGGGCGCGAGCGATTCCCGCGCGGCGAGGGCATGGTCCCGCGGCAGGACGGCGACGCAGGCGCGCGTCTCGACATGCTCGGCGCGCGCCTCCGGGGCGTCGCCGTACAGCATCGTCAGCGCGGCGTCGCAGGAGCCGGTGGCGAGCCAGTGGTTCACGGTCTCGTCGTCGCCGGAATGGATCGCCACGATCACGTCCGGATGCGCGGCCCGGAAGCGGACGACCGCGCGCGCGAGGAGCCCGCCCGCCAGTCGCGGCATCGCCGCCACCCGCAGCCGCTCCGCACCGAAGGCCCGGATCCGCGCGGCCGCCGATTCCAGGCTCGTGAGGCCCACGAAGGCGCGCTCGACCTCCGCGTGGAACCGCGTCCCGTCGAGGGAGGGGACGACCCGGCTCCCACTGCGGTCGAACAGGGGCAGGCCGGTGATCGCCTCCAGCTGCGCGATCAGCCGGCTGACCTGCGGCTGCGAGGTGTGGAGCCGGCGGCTCGCCTCGGTCATGGACCCGGTGGCCACCACGGCCCGGAAGGCCTCGATGTGCCGGAAGGTCATGCGCCGCTCGGCCATATCAGATCCGTATGCTCGGCAGGTGAATCGGCATTGGACGCCCGCGCGCGGCCGCTCCTAGGATCGGTCGGCAAAGCTTCGGGCCGACTCCCCGTCGGGGCGGCCGGGCGCTGCGCCGGTTCAGACATAGCGAGGGGGTTCGGATCGTGTCGAGGACGCTGCCGCTTCTGTTGGCCACTCTGTGCTGGGCCGGCCTCGCCGCGCCGTCGGTCGCCGAGGGGCGCCTCGACAAGATCCGCGCGACCGGACAGATCAGCCTCGGCTTCCCGGACGCGTCGCCGCCCTTCGGCTTCCTCGACCAGAACGCCAAGCCGGTCGGCTATTCGCTGGAGATATGCGAACACGTCGCGCAGAAGCTCAAGGCCGCGCTCGGCCTGCCCAAGCTCGAGGTGCGCCACGTGCCGGTGATGTCGGCGACCCGGATCCCGCTGATCAACAACGGCACGATCGACCTGGAATGCGGCACCGCCAGCAACCTGCCCGAGCGGCACAAGCTGGTCTCGTTCGCGCCGACCACCTTCGTGGCGCAGGTGGTGCTGGTGGCCAAGAAGGACACGCCGGTGGATGTCGACGACATCGCCTCGTTCCGCGGCAAGGCCATCTCGGCGCAGGCCGGCGGCGAGACCCAGCGCGTCGCCACCCGGATCAACGTCCGCGACAAGCTCGACATCCAGGTGATGCCGGCCAAGGACACCGCCGAGGTGTTCCTGCTCGTGGAGACCGGCCGCGCGGCGGGCGCCATCAACGACGACGCCCTGGCCCACGCCACGGTGGCGGGGGCCAAGCGGCCGGCGGATTACAAGATCGGCACCAAGGGCCTGGAATTCGCCCCCTACGGGATCCTGGAGCCGAAGGACGACGCGGCCTTCAAGGCTGCGGTCGACAAGGCGGTGGTCGAGCTGATCCAGGACGGGACCGTGGCGCGGCTCTACGGCAAGTATTTCGAGCAGCCGATCCCGCCGAAGGGTATCAACTTGGAGTTGCCGATGAGCGACGTGCTCAAGCGGGCGCTCGCCAACCCGACCGATTCCGGCGACGAGGCGGCCTACCGGTAGGGCGGCGAGACCGACATGCGAGACGATCACGGCGAAGCCACGGACGCACTGTCCGTGGTCGACCTGCGGAGCGACACCGTCACGCGGCCGACCGAGGCGATGTACGCCCGGATGCGGTCGGCGCCGCTGGGCGACGACGGGCTCGACGCCGACCCGACCGCCCGCGCGCTGGAGGAGACCGCCGCCGCGATGCTCGGCAAGGCGGCGGCCCTGTTCGTGCCGAGCTGCACGATGGGCAATCTGCTGGCGATCCTGGCCCAGGTTCAGCGCAGCGAGCAGGTCCTGCTCGAGGCCCAGGCCCACATGCTCCACACCGAGCGCGGGGCCGCCACCCTGACCGGGGCGTTCCTGGACGGGATCGCCGGGACCGACGGTGCCATGGATCTCGACCGGCTCGAGGACGCCCTCCGGCCGGGCGCGAGCCCGCTGTCGACGGCCATGATCGCGCTGGAGACCTCGCACAACGCCGCCGGCGGCACCGTGCTGCCGCCGGAGCATATGGCCGCGGTGGCGGAGATCGCCCGCGCGCGCGGCATAAAGGTCCATCTCGACGGGGCCCGCCTGTTCAATGCCGCCACCCATCTCGGGGTCGCGCCGGCGGACCTCGCGGCCCATGTCGACACCGTGTCGCTGTGCCTCTCGAAGGGCCTCAGCGCCCCGGTCGGCGCCGTGCTCGCCGGCGACGGACCGGTGATCGCGGCGGCACGGCGCCTGCGGAAGATGATCGGCGGGACGCAGCGGCAGGTCGGGATCGTGGCGGCCGCCGGCCTCGAGGCGATCACCGTCATGGGCGCGCGCCTCGTCGAGGACCACGACCGGGCCCGGCAGCTGAGCGCCGGGCTGAACGCCCTGCCGCGCCTCGCGGCGAACCTGCCGCAGACCAACATCGTGCAGGTCGACCTCTCTCGGACCGGGCGGGACAGCGCGCGCTGGGTCGCCGATCTCGACGCGGCCGGCATCCGCACGCGCCCGCTCGGCCCGCGGCGGCTGCGGCTCGTCACGCACCGGCACATCTCGGCGGCCGACATCGACCGCGCCGTCTCGGCCTTCCGCGCCTGCCTCGACGCGGCCTGAGCCCGGTCAGGCCGCGCCCGCGACCCGGGTCTTCGCGCCGAGCATGCGGGCGAGGAGCACGACGTCGCCGGCATTGTCCGAGAGCAGGTCGGTGATGTCGCCGACCTCCAGCGCCTTCACGTGGCGGCAGCGCATGCCGTAGCGGCCGGCCGTGCAGGTGCAGCGCAGCTCCGGTCCCCCCGGCCGCTCCTCCAGGCTGACGTGGTAGCGGTTGCCGGTCGAGCCGCGCATGGCGAACCGCAGGGCCGCCGGCGCGTCGGGGAAGCTTGCCACGGCCCGGGCGCTGATCGCACCCGGCACGCGGCGCGGCACGGCTGGGCCGCCGACCGCCCGCGCGACCGGGAGGCCGAGCGCGGCCGCGAGGGCGTGCACGTCCGCGACCGCCCGCTCGCGCATCGCGGCGAGCGCGATCTCCGCGCAGGCGAAGGCGTCCTCGCCGGCGTTGTGGTGCTCGAAGCGGATGCCGAGGCGCCGCGCGACCTTGCCGAGCCCGCAGCCCTCCGGCGCCGGGAAGACCCGGCGTGCCACCTGGACCGTGCAGAGATAGGCGAGATCGGGGACCGGCAGGCCGGCCCGCGTCAGCCCGGCGCGCAGGACGCCGATATCGAAGCTCGCGTTGTGCGCCAGGATCAGCCCCCGCCCGAGATCGCCGAGATAGGGCGCCATGACGGCGGCGAAGTCGGGCTTGTCGGCGACGTCGGCCGGCAGGATCCCGTGGACGCGGATGTTGCCCGGTGCGAACCGCATCTCGGGCGGCCGGATCAGGTGGCTCTCGCGGCGCACGACGCGGCCGTCGGCGATCCAGGCCAGACCCACCGCGCAGGCGCTGTCACGCCGCTCGTTGGCCGTCTCGAAGTCGAGGGCCAGGACCGTCATCGAGGCTCAACCATGCCGGGTGGAAGTTCTCGGGGTGTTCCCCGAGAGGTCTAGGCCGCCCGGACTCGGGCTTCAACCCTGCGCGACCATCGCCAGCCAGTCGTCCTCCGAGACGACCCGGACGCCGTGCTTCTGCGCGTCCTTCAGTTTCGAGCCCGCACCGGGGCCGGCCACCACCAGGTCGGTCTTGGCCGAGACCGAGCCCGAGACTTTCGCGCCCAGGCGCTCGGCCACCGCCTTGGCCTCGTTGCGGGTCATCTTCTCCAGGGTGCCGGTGAAGACCACGGTCTTTCCCGCGAACGCTGAGGCCGCGGCGGCCCGCTCCATCGGCTGCACCGCCACCGCGTCGAGCAGGGCCGCGACGGCGTCGGCATTGTGCTGCTCGGCGAAGAACAGGAGCAGCGCGTCGGTCGCCACCGGGCCGATCTCGCCGTCGTCGGCGAAGACCCGGTAGGCGTCGCCGGGACGCTGCGCCGCGGCCCGCGCGATCGCCGCGCGCACCGCGTCGACGTCGCCGTAATGGGCGAGGAGGTTCTCGCGCTGGACGGCGCTCAGGCGCGCCCGCTCCTTGGCCGGCGCCGCGTCGTCCTCCGCGAAGCCGAGATCGAGGAGCCGGTCCCGGGTCGTGCCCCCGACCCGCGGCACCGCGGTGAGCTCGACCCAGTCGGGACCGGGCTGCGCCGCCGCGGCCTCGCGGATCGCCGCGATCAGCGTCGGCATGTCGGCGAAGCGCTTCGCCAGCGCCTTGGCGGTCGCCTCGCCGATCTGCGGGATGCCGAGGGCGAAGAGCAGGCGGTTCATCGGCACGGCGCGCCGCGCCTCGACGGCGGCGAGCAGGTTCCGGATCGCCTTGTCTTCGTCGTCGCCCTTCTTCTTGGCGGCCTTCTTCGGCGGCTCGGCCGTCCCCGAATCCGCGCGCCGCTCGGCCGAGAGCGCCTCGCGCCGCGCCACGATGGCGGCTTTGAGTTCCTCGAAGTCGAGGCGGAACAGGTCGGCGGGCTGGCGCACGAGCCCGGCCTCGAACAGGACCTCGATATAGGTCTCGCCGAAGCCCTCGAGGTCGAAACCGTTGCGCGACACGAAGTGCTTCATCCGCTCGACGCCCTGCGCCGGGCAGATCAGCCCGCCGGTGCAGCGGCGCACCGCGTCGGGCCGGCCGGTGCGGGGGTTGACGGCGCGGACGGCGCGGCTGCCGCAGGCCGGGCAGGTCTCCGGGAAGGCGTAGGGCCGCGAGTCGGCCGGGCGCTTCGTGAGGTCGACATCCATGACCTTCGGGATGACGTCGCCGGCCCGGACCACCGTGACCGTGTCGCCGACGCGGATGTCGCGGCCGTCGCGGATCGGCTCGCCGTCGGCGCCGACGCCCTTCACGTAGCCCTCGTTGTGCAGGGTGGCGTTCGACACGACGACGCCGCCGACCGTCACGGGACGGAGCTTGGCGAGCGGGTTCAGCGAGCCTGTGCGGCCGACATTGATGACGATGTCCTCGACGACCGTGGTGGCTTCCTGGGCAGCGAATTTGTGGGCGAGCGCCCAGCGGGGCGAGCGCGAGACGAAGCCCAGCCGCTTCTGGAGCGCGAGGTCGTCGACCTTGTAGACGACGCCGTCGATGTCGTAGCCGAGCCCGGCCCGGTCGGCCTCGATGCCGCGGTAATGGGCGAGCATCGCCTCCGTGTCGGTGCAGGTCTGGGTCCGCGGGTTCACCGGCAGGCCCCAGGCCGCGAAGTGCTCCAGCACGCCGGTCTGCGTGTCGGCGATCGGCGCCGACAGCTCGCCCCAGGCATAGGCGAAGAATCGCAGCGGCCGGGACGCGGTGATCGCGGGATCGAGCTGGCGCAGGCTGCCGGCGGCGGCGTTGCGCGGGTTGGCGAAGAGCGGCTTGCCGGCCGCCTCCTGCCGGGCGTTGATGGCGGCGAAGTCGGCGTGGGACAGGTAGACCTCCCCGCGCACCTCGCAGATCTCCGGCCAGCCGGACCCCGCGAGCACCGCCGGGATGTCCTGCACCGTGCGGGCGTTGGCCGTGACGTTCTCGCCCACCTCGCCGTCGCCGCGGGTGGCGGCGGTGTCGAGCCGGCCGTTCACGTAGCGCAGGGACAGGGACAGGCCGTCGATCTTCGGCTCGGCCGTGAAGGCGAGGGGGGCGTCGTCCGGCCAGCCGAGGAAGCGGCGCACGCGCGCGACGAATTCGGCCACCTCCGCGTCGTCGAAGGCGTTGCCTAGCGAGAGCATCGGCACCGCGTGCCGCACCTTGGCGAACTTCTCCGACGGCTTGGCGCCGACCGACGTGCTGGCGGCGCCCGTGCCGGCGAGATCGGGGAATCGGGCCTCGATGTCCTCCAGACGGCGGCGCAGCCGGTCGTACTCGGCGTCCGATATCTCGGGCGCGTCCTCCTGGTAGTAGAGGCGGTCGGCCTCCAGGAGCGCGTCCGACAGCCGCGCGTACTCGGCGCGCGCTTCCTCGGCGCTGAGGTCGAGATCGAGCGGTTCGGATTTCGTGACGGCCATGCCGGGGTTCTAACGCATCGGCGGCCGGCGGGGAGCCGGCCGCGGCGCGCGATCCCCGATTCCCTTACCGGCGGGCGCCGAGCAGATCGCCGCGCCCCGCCATCCGGAAGGCCGCGAAGAACGTCGCGGCGACGAGGGCGGCGATTGCTTGCAGCTGCAGGACCGGGGCCAGCCAGCCCGCGACCGCCGTCCCGGCGACCGAGCCGAGGTTCATGGCCGCCATGTAGACCTCGAACTGCGTGGCCGCGCCCGGGCGGCCCCGGCTCGCCGCGAGCAGGGCCGGCATCAGGGCGACGATCAGCAGGCCGGGCAGCACGCTGGTGAGCGCCAGGATCGCCGGCGCCGCGGCCCCGACGAGGCCGCCGCCGATCAGGACCCCGGCCAGCACAAAGGTGACGGCACTGCCTAGCAGCAGGGCGCGCAGCGGCGACGCCGCGCCCGCGCGGTCCGACCAGAGTCCCACCGCGACGGCGCCGGCCGTGCCGCTCACCAGGGTCAGGACCGCCTGGAGACGCGACAGGCTCGCGGCCTCCCAGCCCTGACGCTGGAGGAGGTCGATCGAGAAGGGCAGCTCGAACAGGCCGAGGGCCGCGTCGAGGCCGAAGCACAGGGCGAGCAGCCGCAGGGCGCGCGGGCGGCGCAGGGCGATCACGGTGCGGCGCAGGAAGCGGCGGAACGGGAGGCGCCGCGGCGCCGGTCCCCGGCGCTCGAGCGACCAGAGCGGATCGGCCGGCGCCTCGCGGACCAGCAGCATCGGCAGGCTCGCGACGATCGCGGCGACGAGCAGCCAGCGGGCGCTCGCGGCGAAGCCCCAGTTCGCGAGCGTCCATCCGAAGACAGCGGCGCTGAGGCTCGTTCCGGCCACGAAGCCCGCGCGGGTGCAGGCGCTGACCCGGCCGAGTTCCCGGGTGGGGACGTGGTCCATGATCATCCGGTCGCAGGCGGTATCGAGGAGCGAGGCGAACAGGCTGTGGACGAGGAAGACCAAGCCGAGCGCGCCGACGGCGTCGCCCCCGGCGACGAGGAGCAGCGCCAGCGTCGCGTGGCATCCGACCAGTGCGGCGACCGCGAAGGGCCGGCGCCGTCCCATCCGCGTGTCCCCGGCCCGGTCCACCCAGGGCCCCCACAGCAGCGGCTGCAGCGTCCAGGGCAGGCCGGCCAGGGCGAAGTGCAGCCCGACCTCGGTCGCCGGGACGCCCCTGGCCGCGAGGTGGTTGGCGAGCGCCGTCAGCGAGAAACCCGCGACGAGGCCCTGGTATAGGTAGATGGCGAAGAACACCCCGTAGCGGACGGGCCGCACGCCGAGGCTCGGCCGACCCGCGAGGCCGACGCGGAGATCCGCGCTGGACCGCGTCACCGCGCGCGGCGCTTCTTGCACGAGACGGGCCGCGATCCGATGCTGCTCATTCCTGCCCCATCGGATCGTCGCCCGTGCCGTTTCGCTCTCCCGACGCTAGCGCCCCAGCTCCCGCCTCGCGAGGTGTCGCGTGAGCGCGGTGCAGGTCTGGATCGTCGACCTCGTCCTGTCTCCGAGCCAGGTCGACCGGTGCGATGCCGTCCTCGACGCCGCGGAGCGCGCGCGGGCTGACCGTTTCCTGCGCCCGGCGGATCGGGCGCGGTTCCGCGCCAGCCACGCCGCGCTGCGGCTGGTCCTCGGCGACGCGCTCGGTCTCGCGCCGGCCGACGTCGAGCTCGCCGCCGGAGCCGGCGGCAAGCCGGAGCTCGCGGGCCCGGCACGGGGCGCCGCCGACTTCAACCTCTCCCATTCCGGAGCGCGCGCTCTGATCGGGCTCACCCGCGGCGCGGCGATCGGCGTCGATGTCGAGGCCGTGCGGCCGATCGCGGACGCGCTGCGGATCGCGGCGGCCCATTTCGCCGCCGACGAGGTGACGACCCTGGCCGGGGCCCCGCGAAGCGCGGTCGAGCGGCGCTTCTTCGGACTGTGGACCCGCAAGGAGGCGGTGGTGAAGGCTTTGGGCAGCGGCCTGTCGCTGCCCCTCGACCGGTTCAGCGTCAGCGTTCCGCCCGAAGCGCCGCGCCTTCTCCGGGCCGTCGGCGACGCGTCCTGGAACCTGGACGGTCCGTGGAGCCTGGCCGAGGTCGATTGCGGGCGCGATCACGTCGCCACGGTGGCGACCCGATCCGCGGAGGCGGAGATCACCTGCCACCGTCTCCCGGACGACTGGCCCGATCATCTGGGCTGAAAAGGCGCAACAGCGCGCTTGCGGTGCGGGAAAGGCGCGGCTATACACCCGCTCGCCGGCCCTGGCGGACACGCGGGACGGCCTTCGGAGTGTAGCGCAGTCTGGTAGCGCACCACGTTCGGGACGTGGGGGTCGCAGGTTCAAATCCTGCCACTCCGACCAAAATTCCCGCGATATCAAGTTCAGCGAGAACGGACTGTCACCCTTCGCAAGGGCCTTCCGGACGGATGACGCGTGGCCTCGCTGGTCAGCGTCCGCGGATTCCCAGACTCTCGCGAACGCGGCCACCTCGACCGGACCGAAGGCGTCGCGCCATCCCGGCTCCGCATCAGGCCTGTCCCTGGCTCGCGCCCCGCTGATCACTGCGCGTGGCGGATCCTGAGGCCGCCCCGTCTGGCCCGTCCGAGCCGCGATCCTGGGACGGAGTCTCCCCGGACCCCGCCGTGCCGGGGCTCTCGCCCTGCGGGATCAGGGGCGCCATGGGCACGCTCTCCACGAGCAGCGCGATCATCTCGGACCGTGAGCTCAGGAGAATGGCCGGCGGCTCGCCGGTGATCTGCCGCCATCGCCTGACGAAATCGCCCGCCGGCAACTCGGCGAGGGCGTCCTGTTCGGTCGCGGGGTGGTCCGTTCTGAGGGCTGCGGACTGATCCATGCGCCTCAACGGCTCGGACCACGATTCGGCCTCAGCGTCCGGCCGGGATGGTGAAGCGAGCGTTAGTCCGATCGCGGAAGACGATGCCCGCAACGGCGGACTGGCGGGCGAGCCCCGGGTCGCTCGATGCGTAGAGGAGCACGCGCCTCTCCCTGACGAAAGCGTGCGCGCCGGTCAGTTCATCGGCCGCACAGAGGGAGGCGCGTCGAGGAATGGACCCGGCGCGCGGCCGTGCGGGTTGTCGTCGTTCTCATGGGCCCTCATCGCACGACGCGGGGTCCGAGCGCGGTCAGGCGGCGAGTTTGAAACCGGTTCCGCGGGCCGTGCGGGGCGCGACCGTCGACTTGTCCCGGGGCAGCAGCAGGTCGATCTGCGAGCAGTGCAGCGCCAGGACGTTCTGCTCCTCCGCCATGGCGCGCGCCGCGCCGCTGAACCGGCCATTGGTCATCACGCACGCCGTGGTCGACCCGGCGCGCTCCGCCGCCGCCGCGACGTCCGAGATCGGGAGACACGCGACGTCGCGATCCGCCCAATGCAGGCAAACAACGACGCGCTTTCGGGCCCGGAGGAGCACGAAGTGGTCCTGATCCTGGTAATCCAGGCGCCAGCCGGCCGCCTTCAGGCACCGCAGCATCAGCGCCTCGTAATGCGCCTGCGAGGCGCTCACGCGGTCGACGAAGGTCCAGGACGCGACCTCGGCCGGCAGGATCGACGCGAATTCCGCGCTGACCAGACGCCTGAAGCCGCGGAACCGGACGACGGCGCGGAGCGGGCGCGAGAGATGGGCGCGGTGCAGCCTGACGAGTTCCCGGTCCCAGAGCGCCTCGAACGCGGCCGCTCCGCGCGCGTGGTGCTCCATCCACCGGTTCTCGATGATCAGGCGCTCGATCTGCGGTCGGATCGCGCGGCGACACCGCTCGGTGATCCGCTCCTGCAGATGCAACCAAGCGAGCAGAAGCAGGATGGCTATCACCCACAGGGCGAGGCTCGTCGCGAACATGGCGGCGGGACTTTGCGAAATAAGGCCGATGTCGCCATTTATCCGCCGCAGGAATTAAGCGGACATTGCGGATCACATGCGTACTGAACTCATCAGTACAAGTCTTTGGAGATGGTGAATTCTAAATTTATGTCCCCCGGCTGCCGCTCAGGTCCGCATGGCCACGAACATGCTCCGGCCCTGCTGGTGGTAGTAGCCGCTCTCCATCGAGCCACGGATGTCGCGTCCCAGCATGTCGTACTGCTCGTAGACCATGTCGAAGCCGCACTCCTTCAGAAGCTGAATCAGGGCCGGCTTGGTGGGCCAGAAAGAGCGCTTGTTGCTCCACGAGGTCCATTTGTGCGCCTCGAGCTGGCTCGTGTCGTCGAGATCGTGCTCGTGCATCCAGCGACCCGGCAGACCTTCGTTCTCGGCGGGCGGCGAGAGCTGAAACAGGGCCTCGTTCGTGTCGGTCGCAAAATGCGTGTGCAGGATGATCACGTCGCGCACGCATTCGGCCATGAGGCGGATGAAGGCGGCCGGCCTGTCGAGATGGTAGAGCAGTCCGCAGCAGAAGGCGGCATCGAAGGGGCCGTGGGCCGCCAGGTTCCACACGTCGTCGTTGACGAAGGCGAGGTCGGGGACGCCGGCCCCATCCTTGACCCGCAGGCAGTTCTCGAAGTTGGATCGGCGCACCTCGACACCGGTGGCGCGCATCCCGGCGCGGGCGAATTCGAGCGTGTAGCCGCCCTCGAGGCAGCCCAGATCGACGATCGACCGGCCGGCCAGCCTGTGCCCGTAGAACAGCCGGAGCGAGCGCAGGGCCGCCTGGGTCCAGGGGCTGTCGGCGATCAGCCAGCCCGCCTCGGGCAAGGTCTCGGACCCGTCCGCGAGGCGGATGTTGTGTGCCGTGAACGTCATGCCGACTCCCCACGCCGCCCACTCGTGCCGGGCAACGCCTTCGTCCGTCTATACGGGCGGCGGCCGATCGGTTCACGCGCTTTGTCGTCTCGCCCGTATCGAACGGTCGACCGGCGGGATGGGTCAGGTCGGCGCGACCGCCGCCTCCACGGTGCGGCCGGGCACGCGATGCCCGCGACGTGGCCCGTCGAACGGCGTATGTAGCCGCCCGATGGATCCGTCCTCTCACCATCGAGCCGGCCGGCGACCCGCTGGATGGGTCGGCTTCGCGCGCAGCTTCCTCGTCTGCGCCACCCTCATGGGCTTGGCGCTGATCGGCTTCGTGGCCGCGGTCGATCCCTACGGACTGCGGGCCGCGCCCGGGCATCCGCCGGGACCGATCATGGATGCCAATCAGCGGCTCTCCTATCCGCAGATCGCCCGCGGGGGGCCGTTCGACGCGGCGGTCTTTGGCACCTCGACGGCGCGACTGCTCGACCCGCAGGCTCTCGACGCGGCCTTCGGTGTCCGGTTCGCCAATCTGGCGGTGAATGCCGCGACGCCCGACGAGCAGGGCCGGCTCGCCGCGCTGTTCCTGGCCCGCCGGCCGATCCGCGCGGTCCTGTTCGGCCTCGATGCCCCGTGGTGCGCCGCCGATCCGCCGGCCCGGACCGCCCATGCCTTTCCTGACTGGCTCTACGCGGACCGCGTGCCCGGCGATGTCCTGCGTCAGGTCAGCCTGCGCTCGGTCACGACGGCCGTCCGGGCCGGACTCGCCGATCTCGGGCTGACGCGGGCGCGGATTCGCGGAGACGGCTACGCGGTCTTCACGCCGCCCGAGGCGCGCTACGACCTCGCACGCGCCCAGGCCCATATCCGCGCAGGCCGCGTGGACTCGGCGGCGGACGCCCCCGAGCTGCCGATGCCGGCCCTAGACCGCCTGGACGATCTCCTCGGTCGCGTGCCCGCCGAGGCCCTGAAGATCGTGGCCTTCATGCCGGTGCATGCGGGGGCGCAGGGTTCACCGGGATCGGCGGCGGGCCGTCGCGAGGAAGCCTGCAAGGCGCGCGCTGCGGCGATCGGGAAGAGCCGGGGCGCGGTCGTGGTGGATTTTCGCCGGATCTCGCCGCTGACGACCCGGGACGCGAATTATTGGGACGCGCTGCATTACCGCCTGCCCGTGGCGGCGCGCGTCGTCTCGGATCTCGCGCGCGCCGTCGCCACCGGCCGCGACGATCCGGATGGAATCTACCGGGTGCTCGCGCACCCGTGACGCCCGGTCAGGCGGCGGCGCGCTCGGCGCTCGCCCAGCCCGCGCGGGTCTCGGCGCAGTACTCCGCGTAGCGGCCGTCCCGGATCGCCGCGCGCGCGCCGGCCATAAGGTCCTGGTAGTAGGCGAGGTTGTTCCAGGTCAGCAGCATCATCCCGAGGATCTCGTTCGAGCGCACGAGGTGATGCAGGTAGGCACGGGAATAGTCCCGCGCGGCCGGACAGGTCGAGGTCTCGTCGAGCGGCGCGGTGTCCTCGGCGTGGCGGGCGTTGCGCAGGTTGACCCGTCCGTGGCGCGTGTAGGCGAGGCCGTGCCGGCCGGCGCGGGTCGGCATCACGCAGTCGAACATGTCGATGCCGCGGGCGACCGCGCCGAGGATGTCGTCCGGCGTGCCGACGCCCATCAGGTAGCGGGGCTTGCCGGCGGGCAGGTGCGGCTCGACCGTCTCGATCATGGCGAACATGACCGCCTGCGGCTCGCCGACGGCGAGGCCGCCCACCGCGTAGCCCTTGAGATCGAGATCCGTCAGCGCGCGGGCGCTCTCGACGCGCAGGGCCGGCACGTCGCCGCCCTGGACGATGCCGAACAGGGCCCGTCCCGGCTGCTCGCCGAACGCGACGCGGCAGCGCTCGGCCCAGCGCAGCGACAGGTGCATGGCCTTCTCGATGGCCCCGTGGTCCGCCGGCAGGCGGACGCACTCGTCGAGCTGCATCTGGATGTCGGAGCCGAGCAGACCCTGGATCTCGATGGAGCGCTCCGGGCTCATGTGATGCGCGGTGCCGTCGATGTGCGAGCGGAAGGTCACACCCTGCTCGTCGATCTTTCGCAGTGCGGAGAGCGACATCACCTGGAAGCCGCCGGAATCGGTCAGGATCGGCCGGTCCCAGTTCATGAAGCGGTGAAGGCCGCCGAGCCGGGCCATGCGCTCGGGGCCGGGCCGCAGCATCAGGTGGTAGGTGTTGCCCAGGACCACGTCGGCGCCGAGATCGCGGACCTGGCCGGGGTACATGGCCTTGACGGTCGCGGCCGTGCCCACCGGCATGAAGGCCGGGGTCCGGATCTCGCCGCGCGGCGTCCCGATCACGCCGGTGCGGGCGGTGCCGTCCCGGGCCAGCAGGTCGAAGCGGAAGGGTGCGCTGTCGGTCATGGGGTATCCGCGCCCGGGCCCGGGAAGAGCAGGCTGGCGTCGCCGTAGGAGTAGAACCTATACCCGGCGGCGATCGCGTGCGCGTAGGCCGCGCGCATCGTCGCGAGACCTGAGAACGCCGAGACCAGCATGAACAGCGTCGAGCGCGGCAGGTGGAAATTGGTCACGAGGGCGTCGACCGCGCGGAACCGGTAGCCCGGCGTGATGAAGATCTCGGTGGGTCCCGAGAAGGGCGCGAGCGTGCCGTCCGGTCGGGCCGCGCTCTCCAGCAGCCGCAGCGCCGTGGTCCCGACCGCGACGATCCGGCCGCCCGCGGCCCGCGCGGCGTTCAGGGCCTCGGCCGTGGCGGCGTCGAGGATGCCGATCTCCGCGTGCATGCGGTGGGCCTCGGTATCTTCGGCCTTGACCGGCAGGAAGGTCCCGGCGCCGACATGCAGCGTGACGTGGTGGCGCCGCAGACCGGCGGCGTCGAGATCGGCCAGCAGCGCGTCGGAGAAGTGCAGGCCGGCCGTGGGAGCCGCGACCGCCCCCGGATTGCGGGCGTAGACCGTCTGGTAATCGGTGGCGTCGCGGTCATCCGTGGCGCGCTTGCCCGCGATGTAGGGGGGCAGCGGCAGGGCACCCTCCGCGGCGATGGCCGCGTCGAGATCGGGCCCGGCCCGGTCGAAGGCGAGGACGATCTCCCCGGCCTCGGCCTTCTCGAGAACGGTCGCCGCCAGATCGCCGAAGCGCAGCGCGTCGCCCGCCGCGAGCCGCTTGGCCGGACGCGCGAAGGCGCGCCAGCGGTCGGGGGCTTCCCGCAGGTGGAGCATCACCTCGGTGCGCTGGCCGGGGGCGCCGGGCCGTGTGCGCACGCCGTTCAGCCGGGCCGGGATCACCCGCGTGTCGTTGAAGACCAGGGCGTCGCCGGCCCGGAGGGCGTCGGGCAGGTCGCGCACGGTCCGGTCGGCCAGCGGCGCGCCGGGGCGGACCACGAGCATCCGCCCGGCGTCGCGCGGCTCGGCCGGGCGCAGGGCGATGCTGGTCTCCGGCAGCTCGAAATCGAAGAGGTCCACGCGCATCGCCGGCTGCCTGCACCGAACGGCACGCGGTTTCAACCGCGGAACCGCCGGGGAGCGCGTCCGTTTCCAGCGTCACCGAGACGCGAGGCTCCCGATCCATGCCCTGGTACGCCGTTCGCCCCCGTGACGCCGCCGATCCCCGCTGGCCGCTCCCCGGCACGTCCGAGATCGTGCTGAAGGCCGAGGATCCCGACACCGCCCGCGCGAAGTTCGAATCGGCCTACCTGAGCCAGCCCTTCGGCAGCCCCGGAATCCCGGTGCCGAACACCGGCGTCGGCAGCTTCCGCGGCGATCCGGACGCCCTGGTCGTGGCCGAGACGGGCGAGCCGCCGGCGCCGCGGGGGAGCGACGCGTGACGCCCCGCGGTCGCCCCCGGCGGGTCACCCTCGACGGGCAGCTCCTCGGGTACTGGGAGCGCGAGGCCGCCCGGCTGGAGACCCTCGCCGCCGGAGCGCGTTTCGCTTGGCAGCGCCGTCGCTACCTGCGCAAGGCGGAGGCCGCGCGCGCCAAGGCGGAGCCGAGCCGGCGGCGCGAGGCCGCCCGCGACAACGGCGGCGCGTCGGAGACTTAGCCGCGGCTAACACGTTTTCGGCGGCGTCGAACCTTTGCCGTGGCCTTGGCCGCGGCCGGTGCCGTATGGGCGCGGCGTCACCCCAACGGCGCGAACCATGGACCGCACCCAGAAAGCCGCCCTCTTCAGCGCGGGCATCGGCCTCGCCGTCACGGCGATGAAGTTCTACGCGGCGTGGCTCACCGGCAGCCTCGCCCTGTACTCCGACGCGCTGGAGAGCATCATCAACGTGGTCGCCGCGGTCGGCGCCTTCGTGGCCCTGCGGGTCGCCGCGCGCCCGGCGGACGAGGACCATCCCTACGGTCACCACAAGGCCGAGTTCTTCTCGGCGGTGATCGAGGGCGCGCTGATCGTGGTGGCGGCGCTGCTGATCCTGCGCGAATCCTATTTCGGGCTGCTCGCCCCGAAGCCCCTCGACGCGCCCGCGGTCGGCCTCGCGATCAACTTCGCGGCCGGGATCGTCAACGCGGTCTGGGCGGCGGCACTGATGCGCTGGGGAAGGCGGTGGCGGTCGCCGGCCCTGATCGCCGACGCGCGCCACGTCTTCGCCGACGTGGTCACGTCCTGCGGCGTCCTGGCCGGCGTCGGCGCCGTGGTGGTGACGGGCTACCCGGTCCTCGACCCCGTGGTGGCCGGGCTGGTCGCCATGAACATCCTGTGGTCCGGCTTCCGCATGGTCCGGGAGTCGGTGGACGGCCTCATGGACAGGGCCGCCCCGGCCGAGATGGTGAGCCAGATCCGGTCGCTCATCTCCCAGCACGGCGAGGGCGCGCTGGAGGCGCACGACGTGCGCACGCGCTCCGCCGGTCAGGCGACCTTCATCGACTTCCACCTCGTCGTCCCCGGCGCGATGACCGTCGAGGATTCGCACGCGATCTGCGACCGGCTGGAATCAGCCCTGGAAACGACGATCCCCGGGGCGGTGGTGACCATCCACGTCGAGCCCGGCGAGGAGGCCAAGGCGCGGGGATTGCCGGTGCTGTAGGCCGCCGATCAGCTCCAGGCGTGGAGCGGCGGGTTCACGCCGTTGAGGGCGTGGTTGCCGACGATCGCGTATTTCCATCGGACGGGATCGTGCAGCGTGTGCGTGCGCGCGTTCCGCCAGTGACGGTCGAGATTCTCGGCGGCCAGGGTCGAGCGGGTCCCCGACAGCTCGAACAGCTTGTTCGACGCCGCCAGGGCGACCTCGGTGGTCAGCACCTTCGCCTCGGCGACCGCGATCTGGGCCGCCGCGACCGTCTCGGCGTCCGGCCGCGCGACGGCCGCGTCGAGGGCGAGACCGGCCCGGTCGAGCAGCGCCTCGGCGGCGTGCTGCCGGATGGTCAGGTCGCCGACTGCCTGGATCGTGTAGGGATCGTCGGACGCCCGCTCCAGCCCGCTGTCGATCCAGGGGCGGGCCTTCTCGCGGACGTAGCCGATGGTGTCGTCGAGGGCCTCGCGGCCGATCCCGGCATCGACCGCAGCCTGGATGATCTGGAACACGGCGCCGTCGGCGGTCGGCGCTGCGTAGCCCTTCCAGGCCGGCACCAGATGGGTCTTGGGCACGCGCACGTCGTCGATCAGCACGGTCCCGCTCGCCGTGCCGCGCTGGCCGAAGCTCGACCAGTCGTCGATCACCGTGAGTCCGGGCGCGTCCCGCTCGGCGATGGCGTACCAAGCGCGTCCCTCGGCATCGAGGGCGACGATCGGGACCAGGTGCGCGAGGAGGGCGCCGGTGGCGTAGAACTTCCGGCCCCGCACCACGACGTGGTCGCCGTGATCGGTGAAGCGCGTGTCGAAATCGGCCGCCCGCTTGGTGCCGCGCTCCGAGAAGGCGTTGCCGAACCGCGTTCCGCGCAGGACCTCGCCGAACAGCAGGTGCTTCTGCGCCTCGTCCGACACCGTCCGGATCGCCGCCAGGATGCCGAGATGGTTCTGGGCGATCTGCGCGATGGCGGGATCGGCGGCCGCCACGATGGCGATGACCTGCGCGAGGGTCCGGTAGGAGACCTCGGGGCCGCCATAGGCGCGCGGCACGTTGATCGACCAGAGGCCGCTCTGCGAGAAGGCGTCGAGCTCCTTGCGCGGCCGCACGGCGTGGCGGTCCCGCTCCGACGCGCCGGCCCGGAACTCGGCTGCGAGCCCGTGGGCCACGGCCAGCGCCTCGGCGTCGTCACGGATCACGTGGGCGGGTGAGGGCGGCCGCGCGGGGCCGGGAGCGCCCGGGCGGTGCTCCGGCTCGAGCGTGCGCGCATCGACGGCGATGTTCATGGCTCACTCCGATCAGTCGGGATACGGTTCGGCGGGCGGCGCTCAGGCGGCCTCGGCGCGCCGGTCGCGGGCGGCCTCGAGGGCGCGGACCCGCGGGATCACGTGCGCGCCGAAATACGCGACGTCCTCCTGGAAATGCAGGAAGGCCAGCAGGGCGAGGTCCGCTCCCGCATCCTTCAGCGCCAGGATCCGCTCGGCGATCTGGTCGGGCGTGCCGATCAGGTCGGTCTTGAAGCCGTCGTTGTACTGGACGAGATCCTCGAAGCTCGACTTGGCCCAGTTGCCTTCCCCTTCCGGCGAGGCCTTGCCGGCATTCTTGACCTCGTGACCGAAGGCCTTCACGGCGTCCGGGTCGGCGTTGTCGATGATCTCCTGAAGGACGGCGCGGGCCTCCTCCTCGGTGTCGCGGGCGATGACGAAGGCGTTGACGCCGATCCGGGGATGATTGCCGGTCTCGGCCGACTTGGCGCGGATATCGTCCACCTGGGCGCGGATCGTCTCCGGCGTGCCGCCATTCGTGAAGTACCAGTCCGACACGCGGGTCGCCATGTCGCGCGCGGCGCGCGACGAGCCGCCCTGAAAGATCTCGGGCAGCGGCTGGGCCGGCTTCGGCTTCAGCGTGTAGTCGCTGTAGCGGTAGAAGTCGCCGCGGAAGGTGAAGCTGTCCTGCGTCCAGATCCCGCGCAGGCTCCGTATGAACTCCTCCGACCGGCGGTAGCGCTCGTCGTGGTCGAGCCAGGGCTCGCCGATCGCCCGGAACTCGCCCGAGAACCAGCCGGAGACGATGTTCACCGCGATGCGGCCTTCGGTGAGTTGCGAGATCGTGGCGATCTGCTTGGCGGCGAGGGTCGGATGCCAGGGACCGGGCAGGAGCGCGGCGATCACCTTGAGCTTGGTGGTCGCGGCCAGCAGGGCGTGGCTGAAGGCGACCGATTCGTGCTGGTACTCGGCGCCGTAGCCCGCGGTGAACCGGATCTGCGTCAGCCCGTAATCGAACCCCGCCTCCTCGGCGATCTGCGCCAGCTTCCGATTGTACTCGGCGTCCCAGCTCGTGCGCTGGGGGATCTTGCTGATGACAAGCCCCCCGGAGACGTTGGGCACCCAGTAGGCGAAGCGGATCGGCTCGCGCGCCGCCGCGTCGGCGAGATGGCTGGTCATCCGGCGTTACCTCAGTTGCACGGCGGTCCGGCGCCGTGTCGTCTTCGGATGATCGCCGCGAACTGAATACACTATGCAGAACGCGACCGATCGCTCAAGAACACCGAAAGTATTCCGGGGCGATGGCCGTCGGTCAAAGGAACGGGTTGCCGTTTTTCAGCCGATCTCGGCGAGACTCTTCTTCGCCGAGATCCTGCGCGCGCGGCTTTGTCCTAGGCGGCGCGGGCCGCGGGCGAATCGTGGAGGCGGCGCCACGCGAAGACCGAGAACACGCCGATCAGGCAGGCGGCGAGGCCGAACCACGTGAATGCGTATTGCAAGTGGTTGTTCGGCAGGTCGACCCGGAGCTGGCCGCCGCGCGGCCACGTCGTCTGCCCGGGAACGGCGTCGGCCTCGATCAGATAGGGATCGACCTTTTCGAGGCCGCGCGCCGCCGCGATGCCGGCGATGTCCCGGTTGAACCACTCCCCGCGGGCGGGATCCGGCTCCGGCACGAACATCCCCCGGGCCTCGCTCGCGCGGAGGATGCCGGTGACCGTCGTCGACCCGTCGATCAGGCCGTCCCGGCGATCGCCTTGCGCCTTCAGCTCCGTGGGAACGAAACCCCGGTTGATGATCACCATGCTCCCGTCGTCCCGGCGGAACGGCGTGAGCACGTAGTAGCCCTGCAGGGCGCGGCCCGGCGTCTCGCCGGGCGCCAGCCCGTGCACGAGGGTTTCCCGGTCGTTGAGGAACTGACCGCTGACCCGGACGTGCCGGAACTCGTCGCGCGCCGAATCCCAGGCCGCCGCGGCCGGCGGCGCCACCGGCTCCGCGCGGCTCTGACGCACGATCCGGGCGATCAGGTCTTCCTTCCAGGCCCTGCGCTCGAGCTGCCAAGTCCCCAGCCCCAGCAGGATGGCCAGGGCAACCAGCGAGGCGAGCCCCGGCGCGACCAGGTCGCGCCAGCCAGCGCGGTGCGGTCCGCTCGCGGTCACGGCTCGAAGCGCCCTTGCTCCGCCCGGTTGCTGAACTGCAGGGCGATGAGCAGGCCCTTGAGGGGCCGCACCAGGATCAGGCTGAGCCCGACCGAGAGGGTCAGGGCCACCAGGGCGTGGACCCAGATCGGCGGCTCGTAGGTGATCTCCAGCCAGAGGGCGAGACCGACCACGATCAGGCCGACGATCGACATCACGAAGAAGGCCGGCCCGTCCGCGGAGTCGAAATGCGCGTAGTCGAGCCCGCACGCCTCGCAGGAGGGGCGCAGGCTCAGGAACCCTTTGAACAGGTGACCCTCACCGCAGCGCGGGCACCGGCCGCGCAGGCCGGTCGGGATCGGCGGCGGCGGCGAGTAGGTTCGGTTGTTCACGGGCACACTCCAGACCTGTTCCGTGCGGGACCCCATCGACCCGCGCGCGGGTCGTTCTCGTCGATACGGGGTTCGCGCGGCGTCGGAAACGCAGAAGGGCGGCCTGAGCCGCCCTTCGCAGATCCGCTATGCGGCGGCGGGATGGTTCCGCTCAGTGAGCGCCGCCGCCGTGGAAGACCCCCGAACCCCACACGTAGATGGCGGCGAACAGGAACAGCCACACGACATCGACGAAGTGCCAGTACCAGGCGGCGAACTCGAAGCCGAGGTGCTGACGCGGGGTGAACTGGCCCGCGTAGACGCGGAACAGGCACACCGCCAGGAAGATCGTGCCGATGATGACGTGGGCGCCGTGGAAGCCCGTCGCCATGAAGAAGGTCGACGAGTAGATGCTGCCCGAGAAGCCGAACTCGGCGTGGCTGTACTCGTAGGCCTGGCAGGCGGTGAACAGAACGCCGAGGATGATCGTCAGCCACAGGCCGTACTTCAGGCCCTTGCGGTCGCCCTCGATCAGCGCGTGGTGCGCCCAGGTGACGGTGGTGCCCGAGGTCAGCAGGATCAGCGTGTTCAGGAGCGGCAGGTGCCAGGGATCGAACGCCTCGATGCCCTTCGGCGGCCAGACACCGCCGGTGAACTCCACGCGCGAGACCTGGATCGGGTCGGCGGTGTAGAGGGCGGCCTCGAAGTAGGCCCAGAACCACGCGACGAAGAACATCACCTCGGAGGCGATGAACATCATCATGCCGTAGCGGTGGTGAAGCTGGACGACGCGGGTATGGTCGCCGGAATTGGCCTCGTGCGCGACGTCCTTCCACCACGAGAACATGGTGTAGAGGACGCCGATCGTGCCGGCCCCGAAGATGTAGGGACCGGGAGCCAGGGTGCCGATCGTGAGGCTCTTCATCCAGAACACGGCGCCGAACGCCATGAGAAAGCCCGAGAAGGCCCCGATCAACGGCCACGGGCTCGGATTCAGGATGTGGTAGTCGTGATTCTTGGCGTGCGCCTCGGCCATCGTCCCGTCGCTCCTCACCCTCGCGCCCTGCACCGTTCCCGGCCTAACGCTGTTCGTTGCTTGCCCTAGGCCGGGCGCGGCACGCACCACACCCAAGCTTGCTCGCAGCTTTAGTCGCTGCGGCCCCGTGTTGTCACGGGTCCGCGATCAGAAATCGCCCTTCGTTCCCGAGGAAGACGATCTCGCCACCGCCGCCTTCACGGGCTGACCGTTCTTGGAGGCGAAGTACGTGTAGGACAGCGTCATCTCCGAGAGATGCGCGGTGTTCGAGTCGTCCCGAACGGCCGGATCGACGTAGAACACCACCGGCACGTCCAGCGTCTCGCCCGGCTGGAGCGTCTGCTCGTTGAAGCAGAAGCACGCGATCTTGACGAAGTAGCCACCCATCAACCCGGGCTGGACGTTGAAGGTCGCCACACCCGCCGAGGGCGTGCTGCCGGTGTTCTGCACGCGGAAGAAGACCGTCTTGGTCTCACCGAGCTTCGCCTCGACGCTGCGCACTTCCGGGATGAATTTCCAGGGCAGCCCCGGCGCGACGTTGGTGTCGAAATGGACGACCATGCTGTCGTCGGTCCGCGCCGCGGAGGCCGAGAGGGCCGGTCCCTGCCGGGGCGTGCCGTCGTAGCCGGTCGCCTTGCAGAAGGCGTCGTAGAGCGGCACCGACGCGAAGGCGAGGCCGATCATGCCCACGGCGAGACCCGCGCAGGCGAGGGCGGTGCGCGTGGCGGCCCGGTTCGATCCTGATGGAGGAACTGTCATCGGGAGCGCCTCAGAGCGGCCGGGTCAGGATCTGAGGGCCGAGCTTGACGATCGTCAGCACGAAGAACAGCAGGACCCAGGCTCCGAGGGCGAGCGCGATCGCGATCGAGCGCTTGCGGCGGCGCGCCTCCTGCTCGGGCGTGAGCGGCCGGTACTGGATCTCGGGATCCGCCATGGCGCTCAACCCAGGACCGGGCGGAACAGGCCGAAGCTCTGCTCGGCCAGGAGCGCCGAGAACAGCGCGAACAGGTAGAGGATCGAGAAGCCGAACATGCCCATGGCGGCGCGCCGCTCGGCATCGCCCTCGCGGTTCCGCAGCACGCGGATGCTGAAGGCCACCATGCCCAGGCCGCCGACGAGGCCAACCACCGCGTAGACGAGGCCACCGAAGCCCAGAGCCACCGGGACGAGGCCGAGGGGGGCGAGCAGCAGCGAGTACCACACGATCTGGCGGCGGGTGGAGGCCGGGCCGGCGACGTTCGGCATCATCGGGATGCCGGCGCGGGCGTACTCGTCGGCCTTGATCAGGGCGAGCGCCCAGAAGTGCGGCGGCGTCCAGATGAAGATGATGGCGAACAGGATCAGCGACTCGACGCCGACCGAGCCGGTCACCACCGCCTGCCCGATAACCGGCGGCAGGGCTCCGGCGGCGCCGCCGATGACGATGTTCTGCGCGGTCGCCCGCTTCAGCCACATCGAGTAGACCACGGCGTAGAACACGATGGTGAAAGCGAGGAGCGCGGCCGCCAGGAGATTGGCGGCGAGACCGAGCACCACCACGGAGGCGACCGAGAGGAACAGTCCGAAGCCCAGTGCCTCCTGGGAGGTGATCCGGCCCGACGGGATCGGCCGGGTTGCTGTCCGACTCATGACCGCGTCGATGTCGGCGTCCCACCACATGTTGAGGCAGCCGGACGCACCGGCGCCGACCGCGATGGCGAGGAGCGAGATCGCGCCGATGGCCGGCTGCACGTGGCCCTGCGAGACCACCATTCCGACCAGCGCGGTGAAGATCACGAGGACCATCACCCGCGGCTTCAGCAGGGCGAAGTAGTCCGGAACGTCGCCGCCGGCGGTCGTGAGGGCCGGGGCCGGAACGTCCGGTCCGATCGTGTTCGTCAGGCTCGTCATCGCGTCTGCCGCTGCTGTGTCGGCGCCCGGCCGCGCGCGTCACGGCCGAGTCGTGTCTCGAAATCGACGTGTTCCAAGGATCGGCGTGAGCGGGGCCCGGGACTTCTCCCTCGGCCCGTGCGGGTCGCCCTCATCGCTCGCCCTTGCCGGGAGGTCGGCCGACCGGCCTCCGGGGAAGGGCGAGGGCCGCGGACGCGGCGCTCGCGGGATGTCTATCAGTGCGCGCCCGGCTCGTCGACGATGCGGGGCAGCGTCTCGAACTGGTGGAACGGGGGCGGGGAGGAGAGCGTCCACTCGAGGGTGGTGGCGCCTTCGCCCCACGGGTTGTCCGCGGCCCGCTCCTTCGAGCGGAAGGCGAGGATCACGCCGATCACGAACACGAACATGCCGAGCGCGAAGATGTGGCCGCCGTAGGTCGACACCTTGTGCCACTGGGCGAACGCGTCCGGGTAGTCGGCGTAGCGGCGCGGCATGCCAGCGAGGCCCAGGAAGTGCATCGGGAAGAACAGGACGTTCGCGCCGATGAAGGCCAGCCAGAAGTGCAGCTTGCCGGCCCACTCGGGGATGATGTGACCAGTCATCTTCGGGAACCAGTAGTAGACACCGGCGAAGATGATGAACACGGCCCCGAGGGACAGCACGTAGTGGAAGTGCGCGACCACGTAGTAGGTGTCGTGCAGGTACTTATCGACCGCCGAGTTGGCCAGCACGACGCCGGTGACGCCGCCGACCGTGAACAGGAAGATGAAGCCCACCGCCCAGTGCATGGCGGCGGTGAAGCGGATGGAGCCGCCCCACATGGTGGCGATCCACGAGAAGATCTTCACGCCGGTCGGAACCGCGATCACCATCGTGGCGAACACGAAGTAGGACTGCGTCTGCAGCGACAGGCCGACCGTGTACATGTGGTGCGCCCACACGACGAAGCCGACGACGCCGATCGCCACCATGGCGTAGGCCATCGCGAGGTAGCCGAAGACGGGCTTGCGCGAGAACGTGGCGATGATGTGCGACACGATGCCGAAGGCCGGCAGGATCATGATGTACACTTCGGGGTGACCGAAGAACCAGAACAGGTGCTGGTACAGGATCGGGTCACCGCCGCCGGCCGGGTCGAAGAAGGTCGTGCCGAAGTTGCGGTCGGTCAGCAGCATCGTGATGGCGCCCGCGAGCACCGGCAGCGAGAGCAGCAGCAGGAACGCGGTGACCAGCTCGGCCCAGGCGAAGAGCGGCATCTTGTGCAGCGTCATGCCCGGGGCGCGCATGTTCAGGATCGTGGTGATGAAGTTGATCGCGCCGAGGATGGAGCCCGCGCCCGACAGGTGGAGCGCGAAGATCGCGAAGTCGACGGCCGGGCCGGGATGGCCGGCGGTGGAGAGCGGCGGGTAGACGGTCCAGCCGGTGCCGGCGCCGGACGCGCCGGGCGCGCCCTCGACGAACAGCGAGCAGAGCAGGGAGCAGAAGCCCGCCACCGTCAGCCAGAACGAGATGTTGTTCATGCGCGGGAACGCCATGTCGGGCGCGCCGATCATGAGGGGCACGAACCAGTTGCCGAAGCCGCCGATCAGCGCCGGCATCACCATGAAGAACACCATGATGAGACCGTGACCGGTGACGAACACGTTGTAGGTCGCCGGGTTCGAGAAATACTGCAGGCCGGGCGCCTCCATCTCCATCCGGATGCCGAAGGAGAGGAACGCGCCGATGATTCCGGCGCAGAAGGCGAACAGCAGGTAGAGGGTGCCGATGTCCTTGTGGTTCGTCGACAGGAACCAGCGGGCGAAGAACGACGGCTTGTGGTCGTGGACCTCATGGGCCCCGGCATGGGCTGCGGCTGTAGCCATGGATTCGAATGCCTTGTGGATCTGATGGGGTCTGTTCGATCAGCCGGGGCTCAGCGGGCCTCGGCGAAGCTCGTGCCGTTGTCGATGCGGGCGTACTTGGTCTTCGCCTCCTTCAGCCAGTCGGCGTAGGCCTGCTCGCTGACCACGCGGACCACGATGGGCATGTAGGCGTGGCGCTGGCCGCACAGCTCGGAGCACTGGCCGTGGAAGGTGCCCTCTTTGTCGGCCTTGAACCACATCTGGTTCAGGCGGCCGGGGACGGCGTCGATCTTGAAGCCGAAGGCCGGCATCGCCCAGGAATGCAGCACGTCGGCGGCGGTGACCTGGATCTTCACGATCTTGTTGACCGGAACGACCATCTCGTTGTCGGTCTGGAGCAGGCGCGGCTGCTTGTCCTCGTCGATGTTGGCATCGAACGTGAAGCCGCCGCCGGCCTCGGTCTGCGGGTACTCGTAGGACCAGTACCAGGCGTGGCCGACGACCTTGACGATCATGTCGGCCTTCGGGTCCGAGAGCTGCGTGCGCAGCAGGCGGAAGGACGGGATCGCCACGGCGACCAGGATCAGCACCGGCACGATCGTCCAGGCGACCTCGATGGCGGTGTTGTGCGTGGTGCGCGACGGCGTCGGGTTCCGCTTCTCGCCGAAGCGGTAGACGCACCACAGGATGAGCCCGAGGACGAACACCGAGATGGCGAGGGACAGCCAGTGCAGGCCGATCTCGAAGTTCAGGATGTCGCGCGCGTTCTCGGTGACCGGGATCTGCCGGTCCATCTCCCACGGCACGGGCTGACCGAAGCCCGCGGCCTGCGCGCCGGATATCGGGAAGAGCAGGGCGCCGAGAGCGGCGAGGCTCCAGAGTGACCGGTTGATCGTCCGCACCGTCCGCATCTGCCTCTCGTGGCTCCCCTGAAACTGTCTGGCTGCCGCCGGACCTCCCCGTCTTGAACGCGTGCGGGATTGTACCGACGTGACGGAGTACCGGTTGTGTCACCCGGCATTATCCGACCGGCGCTTCAGACCACAAGGGCCGGCCACGTGCAACCGCACAAGCGTCGCATCGCGCGCTTTCCCGCCAGTTGACGGCGCCTCGTGGCGTCGGCGCACTAGGGGCCGGCGAAATCGTTCCCCGTCGCGTCGCGCCGGGGATGAAGCGTCGCGACGCGTTCGTGCCACGCCTGCGGAGTTCGAGATGTCCACCCAAACCGGCAGCCCCACCTCCGGTCCTCTCCCCTGCGCGGTGCCGGCGCCGATGCAGGTGATGACCTATACGGGCTCGGCGCCGAGGCCGGACACGCGGGCGCTGGCCGTCGAGGCGCCGGTCAACCTCGTCTACGGCAGCGTGCCGCACGCCGTGATGATGGCGACGCCCGCCGACCTCGAGGATTTCGCCTACGGCTTCAGCCTGACGGAGGGCATCGTCGACAGCGCGGAGGAGATCCGCGCGACCCGGGTGGAGACGGCGTCGGACGGTCTGCGCCTCCACGTCGAGCTCGCGCCGGGCCGGCTCCGCGAGCATCTGGCGCGCAAGCGCGCCATCAGCGGCCGCACCGGCTGCGGGGTCTGCGGCATCGAGGACTTGGCGCAACTGCCGCAGGCCGGTAAGCGGGCGGACTCCGAGGTCCGGGTCGGGCTGCCCGCCATCGCCCGCGCCCTGTCGAATCTCGACAGCGCCCAGCGCCTCGGCGCGGAGACGCGCGCGGTCCACGCCGCGGCCTGGGCGCGCCTCGACGGCGGCCTCGCGGCTGTGCGCGAGGATGTCGGCCGCCACAACGCTCTGGACAAGCTGATCGGCACCCTGATGCGGACCGGGACGCCCGCGGACTCGGGTTTCCTGGTCATCACCAGCCGCTGCTCGTACGAGATGGTCGAGAAGGCCGCGCGGCTCGGCGCGGCCGTGATCGTCGCTATCTCGGCGCCGACGTCGCTGGCCCTCGACCGGGCCCGGTCCTACGGCATGACGCTCTGCGCCATCGCGCGCGCCGACACCGTGACGGTGTTCACGGGAGCCGAGCGGCTGACGGACGGCGCGTGACGCGCCGGTCCCGTCCGCCGAATTTACTCGGCCTGGCCCGGGACGATGGTCGCGCCGCCGATCACCCGAACCGGCTTCTTGTCGGTGGGCGGATCCTTCCAATCCTTCGCGGCCGGCTTGGCCGTCTCGGCCACGGCGGCGTCGGCCGGCTTCGAAGGCGCGGCGGGTCGCGCAGCGGGAACCGGGGCCGGGGCCTTCTCGATCGCCGCCGCCTTGGTCTCGGGCGCGGGACCCGCGCTCGGATCCGCCTTGGCCGTATCGGCCGGCGGGAGCTTGGGGGCCGGTGCCTCGGGAGACGTGCGGGGCGGCGGCTTCAGCTCTGGCGTCCGGGCGAGCGCTCCGCGCGCGACCCGCTTTGGCGGAGCGTTGGGCGGAGCGGTCCGGCCGACGCTGTCGGGATTAACACCTTCGGGATTGGCCTCGGGCCGCAGGGCCTCGGTGCCCGGCCGGCGCTGGGGCCGAGCCACCGGACCGTCCTCGGGCGGGACCGGACGCATCGCGCGGCGGGGCACGACCTCGTCCTCGGTCCAGCCGAAGCCCGGTGCGGGTCGCTCCAGCCGAGCGACGGTCTCGGGCGCACCGATCGGCCGGCGGCCCACGATCCCGCCCGTCATGGGATCGACGAACAGCCGGACGGGCGCGCCGGCGGGACCGACGGCGTCGACCACGTAGACCCGCCCGTCGAAGCGCGGGCGGCTCAGGCCGCTGAACCCGCGATCTGCGAGGCGCCAAGCGACGACGCGAGGCGGAAGGACCTCTTCCTCGAAGGCGAATTGCGCGCGCGCGCCGCCCGATGCGCCCAGGAGAGCGAGCGCCGACAGGCACATGGCGCGAAGCGTCCGGCTCATCGGGCGTGGGAGGCGCGCAGCGGCTCTGCTCGTCATCGTCACTCTTGTGCGTTCTGGGTTTGGAGACCCGGCAGAGTGTCCGGTTCGTGTCCGGTTCCGGCATGGTCCGGGCCGGTAGACCCGGACCTCGACCATGCCGGCGAGGTCGTTGCCCCGCATGCCGCTTGTGCTCGGCACGACCCGTAGAACCCGCGATTCGGGCGAGATTGCGGAGGCGGGTAGCGGGTCCCGGCCCGTCATCCAGAGCGGCGACACCGTCGCGGCCCGCAGTCTCTTGCTGAAAACATTTCAATCTGGCAGTTTCGCGACTTAGGACAGCACAACTGTCCCATCGGCCGTGCATCCCGGCCGTCGCCGTCTCGCGCGCGGGCGAGAAGTTTCGGCAGACGGACACGGGCGCGCCAGCGCACCGCTCTCCGAGCGGTCCGGGTCCTCGATGAACGCAGGCCGACGGACGTGTCCTCCGGGACCGGCCGGATGGCCTGCGGCAAGAGGCCGGGCGCGTGGCGCCGACGGCTTGCGGGCATGAAACATGCTCGCGGGTTCTTGGCTGCGGACGGGTTCGAGGGAAGGACGAGACGAAGCATGTCACAACGCAGACCCGCCGAAGAGTTTGCTGCGTCCACTGCCCAGGCTGCCGCCCCCCGCGGCGGCGCGATGCCGCTCATCGTGCGCGACCCCGCCCTCCCGAAAGCCCAGGGTTCCTACGATCCGGCCCGCGAGCGCGACGCCTGCGGCGTCGGCTTCATCGCCGACATGCACGACCGCCGGACCCACGCGATCGTCGAGCAGGGCTTGAAGATCCTGGAGAACCTCGATCATCGCGGCGCGGTGGGCGCCGATCCCAAGATGGGCGACGGCTGCGGCATCCTCACGCAGATCCCGCACGGCTTCTTCGCCGAGGAGTGCTCGCGCCTCGGTTTCGAGCTGCCGCCGGCGGGCTCGTACGCCATCGGGCAGTTCTTCATGCCGAAGGCGGAGGAGCCGCGGGCGATCATCCAGGAGATCGTCGAATCGTCCCTGGCGGCCGAGGGCCTGCCGCTCCTCGGCTGGCGCGACGTGCCGGTGGACCCGGAGGATCTCGGCGACGCCGTGAAGGCGACCGAGCCGCACCACCGTCAGGTCTTCATCGGCCGGCCCGCCTCGGTCACCGACCAGGACGCGTTCGAGCGCCGGGTCTACGTCGCCCGCAAGGTGATCTCCAACAAGGTCTACGGCCTCGACGATCCGCGGGTGAAGGAGTTCTACCCGGTCTCCGTGTCGACCCGGACCATCGTCTACAAGGGCATGGTGCTGGTCACGCAGCTCGGCGGCTACTTCCTGGACCTGAAGGACGACCGCTTCGTCTCGGCGATCGCCCTCGTCCACCAGCGCTTCGCCACCAATACCTTCCCGACCTGGCGGCTCTCGCACCCCTACCGGTTGGTCGCGCATAACGGCGAGATCAACACGCTGCGCGGCAACGTCAACTGGATGGCGGCCCGCCAGGCGAGCGTCGATTCCGACCTGTTCGGCAACGACATCTCGAAGCTGTGGCCGATCTCCTACGAGGGCCAGTCCGACACCGCCTGCTTCGACAACGCCCTCGAGTTCCTCGTGCAGGGCGGCTACCCGCTCGCCCACGCGATGATGATGCTCATCCCGGAGGCCTGGGCCGGCAATCCGCTCATGAGCGAGGAGCGGCGCGCCTTCTACGAGTACCACGCCGCCCTGATGGAGCCGTGGGATGGTCCCGCCGCCGTGGCCTTCACCGACGGCCGCCAGATCGGCGCCACCCTCGACCGCAACGGCCTGCGCCCGGCGCGCTACATCGTCACCGACGACGGCCTCGTGGTGCTCGCCTCCGAGATGGGCACCCTGCCGATCCCGGACGAGAAGATCGTCCAATCCTGGCGCCTGCAGCCGGGCCGCATGCTGCTGATCGACCTGCAGAAGGGCCGCATCGTCTCCGACGAGGAGATCAAGGGCGAGCTCGCCGCCGCGCATCCCTACGCCGACTGGGTCAAGAACACCCAGATCGTCCTGGAGGACCTGCGCCCGGTGCAGCCGCGCGAGTCCCGCGGCGACGTCAGCCTGCTCGATCGCCAGCAGGCCTTCGGCTACACGCAGGAAGACCTCAAGCTGCTGATGCAGCCCATGGCCGTCACCGGCCAGGAGGCGGTCGGCTCTATGGGCACGGACACGCCGCTCTCGGCGCTCTCCGAGAAGTCGAAGCTGCTCTACACCTACTTCAAGCAGAACTTCGCGCAGGTCACGAACCCGCCGATCGACCCGATCCGCGAGGAGGCCGTGATGAGCCTCGTCTCGTTCATCGGGCCGCGGCCGAACCTGCTCGACATGGAGGGCGCGTCCCGGCGCAAGCGCCTGGAGGTCCGCCAGCCGATCCTCACCAACGCGGATCTGGAGAAGATCCGCTCGATCGGGCATTTCGAGGATCGGTTCGACACCAAGACCCTCGACATGACCTACCCGGCCGAGACCGGCGCGGCGGCCATGGACGGGGCGCTCGACCGCCTCTGCGACCGCGCCGAGGCGGCGGTGCGCGGCGGCTACAACATCATCGTGCTCACCGACCGGGCGGTCGGGCCGGATCGGATCCCGATCCCGGCGCTGCTGGCCACGGCGTCCGTGCACAATTACCTGATCCGCAAGGGCCTGCGGACCTCGGTCGGCCTCGTCGTCGAGTCGGGCGAGCCGCGCGAGGTGCACCACTTCGCCTGCCTCGCCGGCTACGGCGCCGAGGCAGTGAACCCGTACCTCGCCTTCGAGACGCTGCTCGACATGAAGGACGAGTTCCCGCCGGACCTCACCGACGACGAGATCATCTATCGCTACATCAAGGCCATCGATAAGGGCCTGCTGAAGGTGATGTCCAAGATGGGCATCTCCACCTACCAGTCCTATTGCGGCGCGCAGATCTTCGACGCGGTCGGTCTGAACTCGACCTTCGTCGGCCGCGACTTCTTCGGCACGGCGACGACCATCGAGGGCGTCGGCATGGCGGAGATCGCCGAGGAGACCGCGCGCCGACACCGCGACGCCTTCGGTGACGCGCCGGTCTACCGGAACGCCCTGGATGTCGGCGGCGAGTACGCCTACCGCCTGCGCGGCGAGACCCACACCTGGACGCCCGACACGGTGGCGACGCTGCAGCACGCGGTGCGCCTCAACGTGCCGGAGCGGTACCGCGAATACGCCGAGCTGGTGAACCGCCAGGAGCACCAGCTGAAGACGCTCCGCGGCCTGTTCCGCATCAAGTCCGCCGCCGAGCTCGGTCGCGCGCCGGTCCCGCTGGACTCGGTCGAGCCGGCCTCCGAGATCGTCAAGCGCTTCGCCACGGGCGCCATGTCGTACGGCTCCATCTCCAAGGAGGCGCACGAGACGCTCGCCATCGCGCTGAACTCGTTCGGCGGCCGCTCGAACTCGGGGGAGGGCGGCGAGGAGGTCGAGCGGTTCAAGCCGCTGCCGGACGGGCGCTCGCGCCGGTCCGCGATCAAGCAGGTCGCCTCCGGCCGCTTCGGCGTCACGACGGAGTACCTCGTCAATTCCGACATGATGCAGATCAAGGTCGCGCAGGGCGCCAAGCCCGGCGAGGGCGGCCAGCTGCCCGGCCACAAGGTCGACGCCAAGATCGCCAAGGTCCGCTACGCCACCCCGGGGGTGGGCCTGATCTCGCCGCCGCCGCACCACGACATCTACTCGATCGAGGATCTGGCCCAGCTGATCTTCGACCTGAAGAACGTGAACCCGTCGGCGGACGTGTCGGTGAAGCTCGTCTCCGAGGTCGGCGTCGGCACGGTCGCGGCCGGTGTCGCCAAGGCGCGGGCCGACCACATCACGATCTCGGGCTTCGACGGCGGCACCGGCGCGGCGCCGCTGACCTCGCTCAAGCACGCGGGCGGACCCTGGGAGACCGGGCTGGCCGAGACCCAGCAGACGCTGGTGCTGAACGGTCTGCGCGGCCGCGTCGCCCTTCAGGCCGACGGCGGCATCCGGACCGGGCGCGACGTGATGATCGCGGCGCTGCTCGGCGCCGACCAGATGGGCTTCTCGACGGCCCCGCTGATCGCCGCCGGCTGCATCATGATGCGCAAGTGCCACCTGAACACCTGCCCGGTGGGGGTCGCCACCCAGGATCCGGTGCTGCGCAAGCGCTTCAAGGGCACGCCGGAGCACGTGGTGAACTACTTCTTCTTCGTGGCCGAGGAGGTGCGGGAGATCCTCGCCTCGCTCGGCTTCACGAAGCTGGAGGAGGCGGTCGGCCGCTCCGACGTGCTCGACAAGGTCGAGGCCATCGCTCACTGGAAGGCGCGCGGGCTCGACTTCACCAAGCTGTTCCACCGGCCGAAGGTGGCCGAGGGCACGGCGATCCGCCACGTGGAGGTGCAGCACCACCCGATCGACACGGTGCTCGACCGGCGCCTCATCGAGAAGGCGCAGCACGCGATCGAGACCGGCGAGCCGGTGGTCATCGCCGACACCATCCGGAACTCGGACCGGGCGGCGGGCGCGATGCTCTCCGGCATGGTCGCCAAGGCGCACGGCCACGAGGGCCTGCCCGACGACACGATCGTGGTGAAGCTCGCCGGCACGGCGGGCCAGAGCTTCGGCGCCTGGGTGGCGGCCGGCGTGACCGTCGAGCTGACTGGCCACGGCAACGACTACGTCGGCAAGGGTCTGTCGGGCGGCAAGCTGATCATCCGGCCGAGCGACGCGCTGAAGTCGCCGCAGGACCGGACGATCATGGTCGGCAACACCGTGCTGTACGGGGCGATCGCGGGCGAGTGCTACATCCGCGGCTCCGCGGGCGAGCGCTTCGCGGTCAGGAACTCCGGCGCGATCACGGTGGTCGAGGGCATGGGCGACCATGGCTGCGAGTACATGACCGGCGGCGTGGTCGTGTCGATCGGCGAGACCGGGCGCAATTTCGCGGCCGGCATGTCGGGCGGCATCGCCTACGTGCTCGATGAGGACGGCTCCTTCTCGGCGCGCTGCAACCTGTCGATGGTCGACCTGGAGCCGGTCGAGGAGGAGGACGACCTGATGCGTCGCTTCCACCAGGACGGCGACCTGGAGACCAAGGGGCGGGTCGACATCCTGGCCGACATGTCCGGGCACGACGAGGAGCGGCTGACGCAGCTCATCACCAACCATCTCAAGTACACGGGCAGCCCCCGCGCCAAGGCGATCCTCGACGACTGGAGCGGCTACCGCACCAAGTTCGTGAAGGTGATGCCGGTGGAGTACCGCCGGGCGCTACGCGAGATGGAGATGGCGCGGATGCCGGTGGCCGCCGAGTAGGCGGCTTCCTGAGACCGGGCGGGCTCCCGCCCGGTCACGCACCCACACGAGACGACGACGCGGGCAGCGCAGTCAGAGACTGGCCGGCCCAGGGGCTGACCAATGGGCAAGATCACAGGCTTCCTCGAGTTCGACCGGCAGGAGCAGAAGTACCAGCTCGCCGCCGACCGAGTCCGGCACTTCCGCGAGTTCACGCTCCCGCTCGACGAGCACGACCTGACGAAACAGGCCGCGCGCTGCATGGATTGCGGCATCCCGTTCTGCCATGGGCCGACGGGCTGCCCGGTCCACAACCAGATCCCGGACTGGAACGACCTCGTCTTCCAGTCGGATTGGGAGGAGGCGTCCCGCAACCTCCACTCGACGAACAATTTCCCGGAGTTTACCGGCCGCGTCTGCCCCGCGCCCTGCGAGGAGGCGTGCACGCTCAACCTCGAGAACCAGCCGGTCGCCATCAAGACGATCGAGCAGGCGATCGCCGACCGCGCCTGGAACATGGGCTGGGTGAAGCCCGAGCCGGCGCAGACCCGCACCGGCAAGCGCGTCGCGATCGTGGGCTCCGGACCGGCCGGTATGGCGGCGGCGCAGCAGCTCGCCCGCGTCGGGCACGACGTCCACGTGTTCGAGCGCGAGCCGAAGGCGGGTGGCCTTCTCCGCTACGGCATCCCGGACTTCAAGATGGAGAAGCGCCACATCGACCGGCGCGTGCGCCAGATGGAGGCCGAGGGCGTCGTCTTCCACTACAACCAGAACATCGGTGTGACGAAGTCGGTCGACGAGCTCAAGGCCGAGTTCGACGCCGTGATGTTCTGCGGTGGCGCCGAGGATCCGCGCAACCCGCAGCTTCCCGGCCAGGACCTCGAGGGCGTCCACTACGCGATGCCCTACCTCGTCCAGTCGAACCGGCGGGTGAGCGCCGAGCCGATGCGCGGCAACGGCGAGCAGCCGATCCTGGCCGCGGGCAAGAACGTGGTGGTCATCGGCGGCGGCGACACCGCCTCCGATTGCGTCGGCACCGCGTTCCGCCAGGGGGCCCTGTCGGTGACGCAGCTCGACATCCGCCCGCGCCCGCCGGAGCGGGAGGACAAGCTCACCGTGTGGCCCTACTGGCCGACCAAGATGCGGACCTCGTCCAGCCAGGCGGAAGGCGCGGAGCGCGAGTTCCAGGCCGCGACCCTGCGGCTCGAGGGGAACAAGAAGGGCCAGCTCACCGGCGTGGTCTGCGCCCGCGTCGATGCCAAGCGCCAGCCGATCGCCGGCACCGAGTTCGTGCTGCCGGCCGACCTCGTCTTCATGGCGATCGGCTTCGCGGGCTCGGTCCAGAAGGGGCTGCTGGAGCAGTCCGGGGTCGGCGTCGACAAGCGTGGCAATGTCGAGGCGAACGAGGACGACTACCGCACGTCGGACGCGAAGATCTGGGCCGCCGGCGATATGCGGCGCGGCCAGTCCCTGGTGGTCTGGGCGATCCGCGAGGGCCGTCAGGCGGCGCGCGCCATCGACGAGATGCTGATGGGCGCGAGCGTCCTGCCGCGCTGACGGCCTGCTGAGAGCGCGCGAAGGGCCCGCCCGGCTCAGCCGGGCGGCCAGCGGAAATCGTCGGCTCGGCCGGGCTGCGGCATCGGCGCGTTGCCGCGCAGCAGTGTCCGCTCCACGGTCCCGGAATTGTCCGGATCGCGCGGACGGCCATTCAGCAGCGCGCCGCCGGGCGACACCTCGCTCCGGCTCAACGGTACCACGGGGCCGGCCGCGGGCTTCACCGGGAGCGCCGGCACGCCGGGCGGCTCCGGCAGGCTCGGCAGCATCGCGGTGATCTGACGATCGATCGCCGCGGTATCGGTGGCCGGCGCGGTACCGTCGAGGCTCGGCCCGGGTGTCGCGGGCGGTGCGGTCGGCGCCACGGTCGCGGTCGGCGACGGCTCGGCCGTGCCCGGCACCGCGCCCATCAGCCGCTTCAGCTCGACATCGGCGAAGTGTGCCAGCTTCCGATCGCCCGCCTTGGTGAAATGGACACCGTCCGCGGTACGGAGCTTGGCGATCTGGCCTTCCGGATCCGGGCCCGACGCGGCGTACCGGTCTCGGTCGTCGACGAAGCCCGGCCAGATATCGACGTAGGTGCCGCCGGCCTTGGTAACGGTGTCCCGGACGATGTCGTTCAGGGAAGCGAGGTCCCGGCTCAGGGACTCGCTCTGGACCGGCGGCAGCCCGACCCAGATCAGCGGGATCTTGCGGTCGGTGAAGACTTTCGCCAGCGCCTCCACCCGGGCGCGGTAGAGGGCGCGCCAGCGGTCCGTGAGGGGATCTGCCGTCTCGTCGCCTTCGCGGATCGGCTGCCGATCGTTGGCGCCCAACATCACCAGCGCGTAGCGCACCTTCGCATTGCTCTGGAGGTAGTCCTGCGCGACCTTCGGCCAGTCGACCACGTCCTTGCGCACCAGACCGCTGTCGCCCTTCGCGCGGTCGATCACGGCGACGTCGGCATTGTCCTCGAACACGTCGTCGAGGCCCTTGGCGAGATGGTCGGCGAGGGAATCGCCGAAGACGGCGATCTGGACGTTCGGCTCGGTCTTGGCGACCGCGGGCTTCGGCGGTGTCGGCGCCCGGGTCGGACGGACCCGCCGCTTCACCGCGGGGGGCGGACGCTGCGCCTCTCCGGTCGCGTAGGGATTGGTTCGCTGGCGCGGGGCCCGGTAGGTGCGCTCCGGCTGCGGCGCCACCGGCTGCGGCCTGTCCTCCCAGGGCCAGTAGAACTGGCGCGGCGCCTCCTGCTGCGGCGCGTAGCGGGGCTGGCGCCCGGACGTCCCGTCGTCGCGGTAATAGGCGTCCCGCGGCCGCCGGCGCGGCGGCGCTTGGTAATAGGTGCCGCCCTGCTGCTGCTGGTAGCTGTCGCCCCACTGCGCGCGGGCCGGACCGCCCCCGAAAGTCGACACCTCCGCGAGCCCCAACAGGACCGAGAGCCCGAGGATGAGGAGGCGTTCCGAAGGACGCCGACGAGCGAGGACCATGCGCATCCCGTACGCTTTACGCCGAACCGGGCCCGTTCGGACCGCGGCCACTATAGGTGGAAGCCGCACGTGGGTCTAAACCTCTCGCCGGGCTCAGCGTCGCGGCGCTGCCTTCCCGGCCACGCGGGCGAGCAGGGCCGGCGTCGCGTACCCGTCGGCCGGCAATCCGACGCTGATCTGATAGCGCCGCACCGCCTCGCGCAGCTTCGGGCCCGCGCGCCCATCCGTCGGCCCGTCGTAGAAGCCGGAAGCCGCGAGGCCGGTCTGCAGGGCGCGGAGGCCCGGCCCGTCGAGGCGGGCTCCGGCGGGCCACGGCGCGGCCAGCGGCGGACCGCCGGCGAGGCGGTCGGCAAGGTGACCCACCGCCAGCGCGTAGGAATCCGAGGTGTTGTAGCCCCGGACCACCTCGAAATTGTCGGTGATCAGGAAGACCGGCGCGCCGAGGCCTCCGGGCAGGAACAGGCTGGCGCGCCCGGCCCCCGGCAGCGGCTGCCCGTCGGTGCGGCGAACGCCGCGCTCGGTGAAGCTCGCGAGATCGCCCGCGTAGCGGCTCAGGTCGAACTCCTTCGGCAGGCGCACCTCGTAGCCCCAGGAGAGGGTCGGATTCCAGCCGAGATCCTTGAGATAGGCGGCGATCGAGGCCAGCGAATCCGTCGCGCTGGTCCAGATGTCGCGGCGGCCGTCGCCGTCGAAGTCGACCGCGTGGGCCAGGTAGGTGGAGGGCAGGAACTGCACCTGACCCATCGCGCCAGCCCAGCTGCCGCTCATCCGATCGGGCGCGATGTCGCCGCGCTGCAAGATCGTGAGGGCGGCGAGGAGCTCGTCGCGGAATAGGCTGCCGCGGTGCCGCGCCTCGGCGAGCGTCGCCAGCGCCCGGACGGTCGGGACGTTGCCCGCACTCGCTCCGAAATCCGATTCGACGCCCCAGAACGCCATCACCATCGGACCCGGAACGCCGTAGCGGGCCTCGATCGCCGTCAGGGTCGACGCGAGGGTGGCGGCGCGGTCGCGGCCGCGCGCGATGCGGCCGGCCGAGACCGCGCCGACGAGGTACTCCCAGACGGGCCGGCTGAACTCGCTCTGGCGGCGGGTTCGCGCCAGGATGCCGGGATCGGGGCCTGTGATCCCGCGGAACGCCGCGTCGAAGGTCGCGGCGGAGACGCCCCGCGCCGCCGCGTCCGGACGCAGGGCCTCGACGAACGCCTGGAAGGCGTCCTCGGCGCGGGCCAGGCCGGTCGCGAGGCACGCCGCCGCGGCCAGGATCCATCGACGGGAATGCATCCGGTCAGATCCGATTGCGCTTCTCCAGGCGTTCTTCCCAGGCGAGGGCTTGGCCGACGATGGCGTCGAGGTCGTCGTGCCGGGGCTGCCAGCCCAGGCGATCGCGGATGCGCGCCGCCTCGGCGACGATTTGGGCCGGATCGCCGGCCCGGCGCGGGCTCAGCCGCACCTCGAAGTCGCGGCCCGAGATCCGCTTCACGACCTCGACGACCTCGAGGACCGAGTAGCCGCGCCCGTAGCCGCAGTTCAGCGTCAGGCTCTCGCCACCGGAGCGCAGATGGTCGAGGGCGAGGCGATGCGCCTCCGCGAGGTCCGAGACCTGGATGTAGTCGCGCAGGCACGACCCGTCCGGGGTCGGGTAGTCGGTCCCGAAAACGTCGAGCCGGGCGCGCTGGCCGAGCGCCGCCTGCGTGGCCACCTTGATCAGGTGCGTGGCGTTGGGCGTCGACTGGCCGGACCGTCCCTCCGGATCCGCGCCGGCGACGTTGAAGTAGCGCAGGACCACGTAGGAGAAGCCGTGCGCCGCGGCGGCGTCGGCGATCATCCACTCGCTCATCAGCTTCGAGCGGCCGTAGGGATTGATCGGCTTCAGCGGCAGGTCCTCGGGAACCGGCGAGGCCTCGGGCTCACCGTAGACGGCCGCGGTCGAGGAGAAGATGACATTCTTGACGCCGGCACGCACCGACGCCTCGATCAGCGCGCGGGTCTTCACCGTGTTGGCGAGGTAGTAGCCCAGGGGGTCGGCTACGGATTCGGGCACGACGATCTTGGCCGCGAAGTGGGCCAGGGCATCGATGCGGTGCTGCAGGATGGTCTGCGTCACGAGGGCCTGGTCGGCCACGTCGCCGACGACGAGCTTCACACCCTCTGGGACCGCCCAGTCGAAGCCGGTGGAGAGATCGTCGAGGACGACGACCTCCTCATGGCCGGCGTCGAGGAGCGCCAGCACCATGTGGCTGCCGATGTAGCCGGCACCCCCCGTCACCAGAACCGCCATCTCGCCCTCACTGCCGCCATCCCGGCAACTGCTTACGCCTTTGCAGACGGGAAATTTACGCCCCGCCGCCTCATACTAACGATGTACATGCTTGCGACGGCTCGCGTTAAGCTATCTCACTGACCGCACAGCTGACCACGTCGTTCCATCCAGTTCCGGGGTTACCGCTCGATGAAACCGATCCGCAAGGCCGTCCTCCCCGTCGCGGGCCTCGGCACGCGCTTCCTGCCCGCCACGAAGGCGGTCCCGAAGGAGATGCTCACGGTCGTCGACCGGCCAGTGGTGCAGCACGTCGTTGACGAGGCGCGCGCGGCCGGGATCGAGCACTTCATCTTCGTCACCGGCCGCGGCAAGGCGGTGATCGAGGACCATTTCGACATCGCGTTCGAGCTCGACCACACCCTTCAGGAGCGCGGGAAGACGGCCGCCTACGAGGAGCTGAAGAAGGACCTGCCGAAGGCCGGCCAGACCAGCTTCACCCGCCAGCAGGCGCCGCTCGGCCTCGGCCACGCGGTGTGGTGCGCCCGCGAGATCGTCGGCGACGAGCCGTTCGCGGTGCTGCTCCCCGACATGCTGAGCCGCGGCTGCATGCAGCAGATGCTGGCCGCCTACGATCGCCACGGCGGCAACATCATCGCCGTCGAGGAGGTGGCGCCCGAGGAGACGCACCAGTACGGCATCGTCAGCGTGGGCGAGACCTACGGCCAGTCCTTCCAGATCACCGGGATGGTCGAGAAGCCCAAGCAGGGCACGGCGCCGTCGAACTTCATCATCTCCGGGCGCTACATCCTCCAGCCCGAGATCTTCGGGATCCTCGAGCACGGCAAGAAGGGCGCGGGCGGCGAGATCCAGCTCACGGACGCCATGATCGACCTGATGGAGAAGCAGGCCTTCTACGGCATGCGCTACGAGGGCCGGACCTACGATACCGGCTCGAAGCTCGGCTTCCTCACGGCGAATCTCGCCTACGCCCTGGAGCGGAACGATCTCGCAGGACCCCTGCGGGCCGAGATCGAGAAGCTGTTCAAGAGCCAGGGCTGAACGGCGCTGCGGGCGCGGATCCGATCACCGCGCCCCGCTAGGCGACACGTTCGACCGCATCGGTTCTCGCTCTGGTCCGAGCTACGCCTGCACGCGGCGACGCGCGCGGTGGCCAGCGAACGCGCTTCAGGTATGCGCGCAGAGCGGCCGCGGCGGGCGAATTGCGCTTGCTTCTTGTGCGGCGCACTTTAGTTTGTGCGTTGCGAGATCGCGATGGCGTCGCGGTCTCGCTGCCCTTCTTGGGCGTTTCCTCCCTAGACTTCGGGCCGCTCCTTCGGGAGTGGCCTTTTTTCTTTCCGGCATACCGCCGCTCTTCTTCGTGAACGGTCGGGGCAGCGCCCCTATTCCGCGGCCATCTGGCGGGGGACGAGATCGTCGAGGTCCTTGGCGACATCGGCGACGACGCCGCGCAGCGCCTCGACCAGTGCCGGGAAGCCCGTCGTCATCGCGAGGCTGGCCTCGTTCATGTAGAGGCCCCGATTCAGCTCGATCTGGAGCGCGTGGCGGTCGAGGTTCGGCTCGCCGTAATGCTCCGTGATGAAGCCGCCGGCGTAGGGCTTGTTGCGGACCACGCGGAAACCCCGGGCCCGGAACGCGGCCTCGAATCCGTCGATCAGGACGGGTGCGCACGCCGTGCCGTAGCGGTCGCCCAGCACCACGTCGGCTTTCATGTCCGGATCGCGGCCGAGGCTCGAGGACGGCATCGAGTGGCAATCGACGAGCATGCAGTGGCCGTGGGTGCGCGCCGTGCGCTGGACCAGTCCGCGCAGCGCGCGATGATACGGCTTGTACAGGCTCTCGATCCGGGCGGTCGCCTCGGCGACAGGCAGGCGCCGGGCGTAGATCTCCTGGCCGTCGGCGACGACCCGGGGCACGGTCCCGAGACCGCCCGCGACGCGCATCGACCGGGTGTTGGCGAAGGGCGGCAGGCGCCCCTCGAACATGCGCGGGTCGAGTTCGTAGGGCTCCCGGTTCACGTCGAGGAAGGCGCGGGGGAAGTTGGCCCTCAGGAGCGGCGCGCCCAGTCCGACGACCGATTCGAACAGGCGGTCGACGTGGGCATCCTCGGAGCGGCGCAGGGTCAGCGCGTCGAGCCGCGAGGCCGCGATGAAGTCGGGGGGGTAGACGGCCCCGGAATGACCGGTATTGAAGACGAAAGGCAGGGTGTGCGCCGCGGGCTCGTCGACCGCGAAGGCCGGGGCAAATCCGAAGGCGTCTGGCTGTACCGGTTCGGTTGCAGTCATCGGCTGGTGGACACCCCGGCGGTTGAACGAGGACAGCAGGCGCTCACTGTGGTGTGCGATCGATCGCCTGTCCACTCCGCACCGGCGGCCGACGCAGTCGCCCGGGAGACACGCGGCGGCGGCTGCGCGCTCCATCCTAACACCTTGTTTACCATCGCCTCCCTTTATGGGATCAACTTCTCGACTCGAAGGCTCGGATCCGGCCGATGAAAATCCTGCTGGCGGAAGACGACAACGACATGCGCCGGTTTCTGGCCAAGGCGCTGCAGAACGCGGGCTACGATGTCCTGTCCTTCGACAACGGCCTCTCCGCCTACAACCGGTTGCGCGAGGAGCCGTTCGAGCTGCTGCTGACCGACATCGTGATGCCCGAGATGGACGGCATCGAGCTGGCTCGCCGCGCCACCGAGCTCGATCCCGACATCAAGGTGATGTTCATCACCGGCTTCGCGGCGGTCGCCCTCAACCCGGATTCGAAGGCCCCGAAGGACGCCAAGGTCCTGTCGAAGCCCTTCCACCTCCGCGACCTCGTCAACGAGGTCGAGAAGCTCCTGGCCGCCTGATCCTGCCGGTGCTTCGTCGACGGCGCGCGCGCGTTGCCCTGTGACCACACGGGCATAGGCAAGGCGCGCCCCGCGCTCCTATATGTCCCGAGTTCACGCGCGGGACGACGATCGCGATGCAGCCGGTCACAATCTACACCACGGCCTGGTGTCCCTACTGCTCGGCGGCCAAGAGCCTGCTGAAGGAGAAGGGCGCCGCCTTCCAGGAGATCGACGTCGAGCGCGTGCAGGGCGCCCGGTCCGCCATGGTCGAGCGCGCCGGCGGCCGCACCAGCGTGCCCCAGATCTTCGTCGGCGCCACGCATGTCGGCGGCTGCGACGACCTCTACGCCCTCGACCGCGCCGGCAAGCTCGACCCGCTGCTCAAGGACACGGCCGATGCCTGAGCCCCGCTTCACAGCTGCCTGCGTGCAGATGCGGTCGGGGCGCGACCCTGCCGCCAATCGCGACGCGGCCGTGGCGGGCGTGCGCGAGGCGTCGGCGCGGGGCGCGGCCTACGTGCAGACTCCCGAGATGACGTCCCTGGTGGAGCGGAGCCGCGAGCGTCTGTTCGCCCACGTCACCACCGAGGAGCAGGACCCGACCCTGGCGGCGCTCCGCGAGGCCGCGCGTCAGACCGGAACGGTCGTCCAGATCGGCTCGATCGCGGTCAGGGCCGGCGACAAGATCGCCAACCGCGCCTACCTGATCGGCGCCGACGGGGAGATCCTGGCCTCCTACGACAAGCTGCATCTCTTCGACGTCGACCTGCCGAGCGGCGAGCGCTGGCGGGAATCCGCGACCTATTCCGGTGGCGCCTGCGCGGTGCTCGCCGAGACGCCGTGGGCCACGCTCGGCCTGACGATCTGCTACGACATCCGCTTCCCCGCGCTGTACCGCGCCCTCGCCGAGGCGGGCGCCGACGTGCTGACGGCCCCCGCCTGCTTCACCCGGCAGACCGGCGAGGCCCACTGGCACGTCCTGCAGCGGGCTCGGGCCATCGAGACCGGCGCCTTCGTGATCTCGGCGGCGCAGGGCGGTCGGCACGAGGACGGGCGCGAGACCTACGGCCACTCGCTGATCGTCGATCCCTGGGGCCGGGTCCTGGCCGATGCCGGAGGGGACGAGCCGGGGATCATCCTGGCGGAGATCGACCTCGCGCAGGTCGCGGAGGCCCGGGCCCGCATCCCCTCGCTGCAGCACGGCCGGCCCTTCACCGTCGAGCGCGTCGGTCCGCAGGCTCGGGCCGCGCAGTAGTCACCACAGCAAGCAACAGAATGATCCGGTACAGTCTCGTCTGCGATGCCGGGCACGGCTTCGAGAGCTGGTTCCCGTCCTCCGATTCCTACGACACGCAGGTCACGCGCGGCCTCGTGACGTGCCCGGTCTGCGACAGCGCCAAGGTCAGCAAGGCCCTGATGGTGCCGAGCGTCGCCCGCACGGATCGGGAGCGCGCGCTGCCGCCGATCCCGAAGGCGGAGGCGCCGGTGACCATGATCGCCGAGCCGGAACGTCAGGTGCGGGCGATGCTGCGCGCGCTCCGGGAGCACGTCGTGGCGAATGCCGAGCATGTCGGGGCGCGCTTCCCCGAGGAGGCGCGCAAGATCCACTACGGCGAGGCGGAAGGGCGTTCGATCTACGGTGAGGCGAGCCCCGCGGAGGCGCGGGCCCTGATCGACGAGGGCATCGAGGTGGCGGCGATTCCGGTCCTGCCCGACGACCGGAACTGATCGGCCTCGCCGGTCCGCGCGCGTCAGGGACGCAGCGCGGCGGTCCCCGCGAAGGAGGCCAGCACGGCCGAGATCGCGGCGCTCCAGGCGGCGAGCGACACGCCCAGCACTCGGAGCGCGGCCACCGAGCAGTCGACCACCTTCGTGGTCTGCAGGCTGTTGAGGAAGTCGCCGACTTGGCCCGGATTGGCGCCGGTGCCGCCGCCGCAATCGGCAGGTCCCGGCCAGAAGCCCCATTCCGCGCCTGCGTGGTAGACCCCGATCCCGGCTCCGTAGAGCAGGCCGAGGGCCGCGAGCCCGAGGGCGATCCGCGCCAAGCGCTCCGGCAGGAACAGGGCCAGCAGACCCAGCGGCACGGCGGCGTAGTAGGGCAGCCGCTCGGTCAGGCAGAGCTTGCACGGCGCGTAGCCGTATCCGTACTGGAGGACTAGCGCGGCCCCGACGGTGAGGGCGGAGGCGATCGCGAGCCAGAGGCCAGCGGTCTTGAGGCGCAGGGCAGCCGCCGTGTTCATCGCTACAGGATCACCTTGAAGAGCAGGAAGCCGAGGACGATGACGGCGACGGAGATCGCCGCGACCGCGTTCAGGTGCCGGTCGAGCACGCCGCGAATCTGGACACCGTAGCGGCCGAGCAGTCCGGCGAGAATGAAGAAGCGGGCGCCGCGGGTCACGATCGACAGGATCGTGAACCAGAACAGGCTGTAATGCGCGAAACCCGACGTGATCGTCACGAGCTTGTAGGGGATCGGCGTGAGCCCCTTCAGCAGGATCACCCAGTGGCCGTAGCGCGCGTAGGAGTCCTGGAAGGTGGCGGCCGAGTTCTGCAAGCCGTAGAGGCGGATGAGCCACTCACCGACGGAGTCGAACAGCAGGGCTCCGATGGCGTAGCCGACCAGACCGCCGAGGACCGAGGCGACCGTCGTGATCGTGGCGTAGAACCAGACCCGATCCGGCCGGGCGACCGCCATCGGGACGAGCATCACGTCCGGTGGAACCGGAAAGAAGGAGCTTTCGGCGAAGGCCACGGCACCGAGCGCGTAGGGCGCGGACGGCCGGTCACTGAGGGCCAGGATCCACGCGTAGAGCCGGCGGAGCATTCAAGGTCCCGGATTATGAGATCGGCCGCCCTTTGAGCATAGGCGCCCCGCCTTGGCCAGATCGCTGACCGACGCAAAACAACACTTGGCCGGAGCCGCCGACCTATGCGAAGAGCGCTGGCACGCGGGTATGGCGGAATTGGTAGACGCGGGCGACTCAAAATCGCCAGCCGCAAGGCGTGGGGGTTCGATTCCCTCTACCCGCACCACGGCGCCACCGATCACCGCGGGACTTCGCCGGACAGCCGGACCGTATCCGCGTCGCGTACACCGATCCCGTCCATGACAAGCGCGATTCCGTCGCTCTGACGCCGCGTGGCTCGGCCCCTATCTTCGCCCTCACGCGGCGGCGGGGCCGGTCGTTCAGACGGGGCAGGGGCGTGAACGAGCAAGGAATTGTCGCGGTCCTCGGAGCCGGCATGGCAGGCGCGGCCGCCGCGCGCCGGCTGGCCGAGGCGGGCTTCCGCGTCCGGGTCTTCGACAAGGGGCGCGGGGTCGGGGGACGCATGGCGACCCGGCGGGTCGGTGAGATGCAGTTCGACCACGGCGCGCAATTCATGCGTGCGCGCGGGCCCGCCTTCGCGGCCGAGCTCGGCCGGTGGACGCGGCTGGGCATCGTTGCGCCCTGGGCCGGCTCCGACCGCCATGTCGGCGTGCCGGGCATGACGGAGCCCGTCCGCGCCCTGCTCTCGGACCTTCCGGTATCGAGCGCGACGACCGTCGTGCGGCTTCGACGGCAGGGAGCGCGCTGGCACCTCGAGGACGCGGCCGGCACCGTGCACGGCCCGTTCGACGCCGTCGCGATCACCGTCCCGGCCCCTCAGGTCAGGACGCTGCTCGAGGCATCGGGCGTCGCGTTGCCCGGTGTCCGGCGCGCCACCTATGCGCCGTGCTGGTCGCTCATGGTGGCGACGGAGACGCGACCGCGGGATGTCCTCGTCCAGCCTCGGACCGATCCGATCGGCCTGATCGCGCACGATTCCGCGAAGCCCGGGAGGCCTGCGGGCTCGCGGCTCACGGTGCACGCGACGCCCGCCTGGTCCCGCGGACATCTCGAGGCCCCGCGCGAGGCGGTCATCGCCGCGCTTCTCGGAGCGGCCGAGGACGTCCTCGGCGCCACGCTCCGGCCGTCCCACGCGGAGGCGCATCGCTGGCGCTACGCCCAGGTCGAGACCGCCCTGGAGCAACCCTGCCTGTACGATCCGGACCTGCGTCTCGGGGCAGGCGGGGATTGGTGCCTCGGCGCCCGGATCGAGGCGGCCTACGACAGCGGTCAGGCACTGGCCCGGTGCCTCCTGGCCGATCTGGGACGGCCCGCGTGATCCCGCCGATTGCCTTCCATCCGGCCTACGAGGCGCCGCTCCCGTCAGGCCACCGGTTCCCGATGCGCAAGTACGGCCTGCTCGCCGAGACCTTGGTCGCCAAGGGTCTGGCGCCCCTAGGCTTCGTCACGCCGGAGCCCGCCAGTGCCGAGATCCTGCTACGCGCCCACGATTCGGCCTACGTGGACGCGGTGCTCGCCTGCGATGTCGGCCGGGACATCGAGCGGGCGATCGGCTTGCCGGTCGACGCCGCCCTTGTCCGCCGCTCCCGCGCCTCGGTGGGCGGCACCCTCTTGGCCGGGCGCCTCGCCCTCGCGGAAGGCCTCGCGGGCAGCGCCGCCGGCGGCAGCCACCACGCGCGGCGCCGGCAGGGCGCCGGTTTCTGCGTGCTGAACGATGTCGCGGTGGCGGCCCGCACCCTCCAGGCCGAAGGTCTGGTCCGGCGCGTCCTCGTGGTCGACCTCGACGTGCATCAGGGCGACGGGACCGCGGATTGCCTCGCCCTCAGTCCCGACCTGTTCACGCTCTCGATCCATTGCGAGAACAACTACCCGGCCCAGAAGATCGCTGGCGACCTCGACATCGGTCTGCCAGACCGTCTCGATGATGCCGGTTATCTCGATGTCCTGCGCGCCCGCCTGCCGACGCTCCTCGACGCGTTCGCGCCGGATCTCGTCTTCTATAACGCGGGCGTCGATCCCCATCGGGACGACCGTCTCGGCCGTCTCTGCCTCACCGATGACGGACTGCTCGCCCGCGATCGCTACGTCGTGGCGCAGGCCCGCGCCCGTGGGATCGCGCTCGCCGCGGTGATTGGCGGCGGGTACACGCACGATGTCGAGGCCCTGGCGCGCCGTCACGCCCTGGTCTTCGAGGCGCTGGCCGCCGAGGCGGCCGCGGGATCGACGCTCGAGTGAGATGCTGCGTGGGAAACCTGCGTGAGTTCTCGGGGTGAGACCGGATTGCATCACGCGACGGTCGATATGCAGTCCTCGGGTTCACGGGAAAGGTTTTGGGAAGGGCTCCGGTCGAGGATGCGGGGCAGGCGGATTGATGAGGCGGATCCGCTGCTCGCACTCGATGACGCCGTTGGGGATCGACCATGCTCGCGCGGGTCTGGGACGTGGTGAAGGCGACGCTGGCGGTGTCGGCCCTGATCGCCGCCGCCCTCGTCTCGGCGGACAAGCTCGATCGCCAGAGATCACAACCGGTCGCCGGTGCGGCTCTGGTCGAGCCTGCGACGACCGGTGCGATCGCACCGGCGATACGTCCGTGACGTCAGCGGCCTTTCACTCCGCGGCCGCGAACCTGCGTCAGATTGAAACAAGCACGACGGGATATCTTTTCCGGCCTCGGCGTTCTCGCCGGACGCCGAGGCTTGGCCGCTCGCTGCCCCGATCCGCTCAGGAGACATCCTTGATGAAGTCCGCCACTTTCGCCCTCCTCGCGGTTCTCGTCGGTACGGCACCCGCGCTCGCCGAGACCGGCGCGGACCGGGCCGCCTGCACGCCGGACGTGATGCGCCTGTGCGCCGCCCAGATCCCGAACGCGGGAGCGATCACACTCTGCCTCCGCGAGAAGCGGGTGTCGCTGAGCGGTGCGTGCCGGACGGTGGTTGACCGGTCCGATCGGCCGGCTCGCGAGATCGCGAACCGCCGATAGCGCGACACCTCGGCAACCTGCCACGGGCGGCCGGGCCTCGCCGGTGAAGTGCCGACCGCGACGACGCGGCGGCGATCGCGCTGTGAACCGGTCGCGCAGGCGCGGTCAGGCCGCCTGCGGAGGCGCGCATCGAGCGAAGGTCAGGGAGCGCGGCCGACACGCTCTGCCGTGTCTAGCTCGGCCCGACCGGACGGCCCGCCATCGGTGTCTTCAGGCGGAGCGCTCGAACGCCGCCACGTAGGCCGCGGCGTCGCGGGCGACGTCGGCCGCCGCCTTCCCGGGCCGGTAAAGATTGGACCCGAGGCCGAATCCATCGGCGCCCGCCTGCCGCCAGCCCGCGATGGTCTCGGGCAAGACTCCGCCGACGGCCAGAACCCGCGTGTCCGGCGGAAGGACCGCGCGATGCGCTCGGAGCGCCAGGGGCGTCGCGACATCCGCCGGGAACAGCTTCAGCGCGGTTGCTCCCGCCGCCAGGCACGCGAAAGCCTCCGTGGGCGTCTGATAGCCGGGAAGGGAGACAAGGCCCGCCGCGACGGTGGCGCCGATGACGGCCGGATCGGCGTTCGGCGATACCACGAGGGTTCCGCCAGCAGCGGCGACCTCGCCGACCTGAGTCGGCGTCAGGACCGTGCCGGCTCCGACCAGTGCCCGCCCGGCGAGGCGCTCGGCGAGCGCCGCGATGCTCCGGAGCGGGTCCGGCGAGTTGAGGGGCACCTCGACGAGGGTGAACCCGGCCCCGACCAGAGCCTCCCCCACGGCGGGTGCCTCGTCCGGCGTGAGCCCCCGCAGGATGGCGACGAGGGGGCAGGCCGCGAAGGCCGCCTCGAACCGGTCGAGGATGGTCATGCCCGCAGACTCCAGATGGCGTGGATACCGGCCGTGGTTGAACCGTCCGGCACGATCACCGGATCCCCGCCCGCTTCGGTGATGGCGGCGGCGTAGAGCGACCCGAGGCGGCCGCCGCCGAGGAGATGGACCGGGCGCCGCCGGAGGTCGTCCCGGGTGCCGATATCGGCGCCGATCAGGATCCCGCTGGCATGGGCCGCCGCGTCCTCGGGGGCGAGCCGGTCGAGCAGGAGGCCGGAGCGGACCTCGAACAGGGTGGCGGCGAGATTGCGGGACGCGAGGCCGCGCCGGACACCCGCGCGGAAGGGGGCCCCATCCCCGACCGTGCCGTCGAGCGTCCCGGCCAGGATCCCGTGTGCCCGCAGGAGGGCGAAGAATTCTCCGGTCATCACGGTGGTGAAATCCGTGATGGCCCCGTCGACGGTTTCGATCCACTTGTTGTGCGTACCAGGCTGGCAGAACAGGGCCGTCGCCGGCGCCGCGCCCGCTCCGATCGCCCCGAAGACCTGGATCTCCTCGCCCCGCATCACGTCGGGGCGACCACCGCCCCGCAGAGCGACGCCGGGGACGATCCGGACGCCCGGGGCGGGCTCGAGGCAGGCTTCGGCCAGGGCGGTGAGGGTGGCCGGCGCGGCCACGTAGGGCGCCGCCTGCCAGCCTCGGTTGGAGCCGATCATGCCGACGGCGATGATGAGGTCAGCGCCCAGTCGCGCGCGCAGCGCCGCGATCTCCGCCGGATAGGCGTCGGGCGTAAGGGCGAGGACGCCACGCTCGTCGTGCAGGCTGTCGAGAATGACGCCCGCTTCCGAGACGGCGAAGGCCCGCCGGTTCGTCGTGCCCCAGTCGACGGCGATGTAGGCCGGGCGATCGCCCATGCCGAAACCTCTCAGAAGAGCCACGCGAAGAATTGTCTGAGTTAAGTGCGGCGCGCGGCGCGGTCAAGTTCAGTCCGGCGGCCGTCGTGACACGGAGGGCCACTGATATCACTCCCGGGGGATTGTCGCGCCGCCACGAGCGTTTGCGATGGACTGTGCGGCTGGGGATCGGCGATATGGCGGCAAGAAATCGAACCCGGGAGGGACACGCTTGGCACGGGATGTAATCCTGGCGACCGATGGCCTGACGATGGAATTCCGCGGATTCCGGGCCGTCAACGGCGTGGCGTTGCAGGTCGAGCGCGGCACCATCCACGCCCTCATCGGGCCGAACGGAGCCGGCAAGACCACCTGCTTCAACCTCCTGACGAAGTTCCTGATCCCGACTGCGGGGACGATCCGCTACAAGGACCGCGACATCACCGGCCTGAAGGCCGCGGACGTCGCCCGTCTCGGGCTCGTGCGCTCCTTCCAGATCTCGGCCGTGTTCCCGCACCTCACGGTGATGGAGAATGTCCGCATCGCCCTCCAGCGGCGGCGTCGCGGCGATTCCTTCGACTTCTGGCGGCCCGAGCGGGTCCTGCGCGCGCTGAACGGCGAGGCGCTCGCCCTCGTCGAGGCGGTGGGCCTCTCGGACTTCGCCGACGTGCTCGCGGTCGAGCTGTCCTACGGGCGCAAGCGCGCGCTCGAGATCGCCACGACCCTCGCCCTCGATCCGGAGATGCTGCTCCTCGACGAGCCGATGGCCGGCATGGGCCACGAGGACGTCGAGCGCACGGCCCAACTCATCCGCCGGGTCTCGAAGGACCGCACCATCCTGATGGTGGAGCACAACCTCTCGGTGGTCGCCTCGCTGTCGGACCGGATCACCGTGCTGGCCCGCGGGCAGGTGCTGGCCGAGGGCGACTACGCCACGGTCTCGAAGGATCCGCGCGTGGTCGAAGCGTATATCGGGGCGGGACATGCCTGAGGCGGCTCTGAAGACACCTCCGGCGGCCGCGACCGACGCGCTGCTGACCGTCCGCGGCCTCGAGGGCTGGTACGGCGAGAGCCACGTCCTCCACGGCATCGACATCGACGTGCGCGCGGGCGAGGTGATTACGCTCCTCGGCCGCAACGGCGCGGGCAAGACCACGACCCTCCGGGCGATCATCGGGATCCTCGGCAAGCGCTCGGGCTCGATCGTCTACGACGGCGTCGAGACGGTCCGGATGGCCTCGCGCAACATCGCCCGGCTCGGGATCGGCTACGTGCCGGAGGAGCGCGGCATCTTCGCGAGCCTGACGGTCCACGAGAACCTGATGCTGCCGCCGCGGGTGAAGCCCGGCGGCATGTCGGTGGCCGACATCCACACGCTGTTCCCGAACCTCAAGGAGCGCGCGGGCAGCCAGGGCACCAAGCTCTCGGGCGGCGAGCAGCAGATGCTGGCGATCGGGCGCATCCTGCGCACCGGCGCCAAGCTGATCCTGCTCGACGAGCCCACGGAAGGTCTCGCGCCGGTCATCGTCCAGCAGATCGGCCGGACGATCCAGCAATTGAAGACTCAGGGCTACACCATCGTCCTGGTGGAGCAGAATTTCCGCTTCGCCCAGACTTTGGCGGACCGGCACTTCGTGATCGAGCAGGGGCGGGTGGTCGACATGATCCCCAATGCCGAGCTTGACGCCAATATCGACAAGCTGCACGCCTATCTCGGCGTCTGAATCTCGCGCGCGAAAACCGTAGAAGCGCCAGAAAACGGCGACCCGATACTCGGCCGGCGGAGATCCGCCGCGCCGCTGGAGGATGGAAACGAAAATGCTCGGACGCATCGCCCGGCCCGTGACCCTCGCCGCCCTCGCCGGCGCCCTGATGATAGGCACCGCAGCCGCGCAGACGAACGTGAAGATCGGCATCCTGGGCGACCGCTCGGGCGCCTACTCGGACATCAGTGGCGAGGGCTCGGTCGTGGCCGCGAAGCTCGCGGTCGAGGATTTCAAGCCCGAGCAGCACGGGCTGAAGGTCGAGATCGTCTCGGCCGACCACCAGAACAAGCCGGATGTCGGCGCGGCCATCGCCCGGCAATGGTACGACCGCGACGCCGTCGACATGATCACCGACGGCGTGACCTCCTCGGTGGCGCTGGCCATCAGCCAAGTCACCAAGGAGAAGAACAAGGTCTTCATCGATACCGGCGCCGGCACCGCCGACCTCACCGGCCCGCAATGCACGCCGAACACCATCCACTGGGTCTACGACACGGTGGCGCTCGCCAACGGCACCGGCGGCGCGATGGTCAAGCGCGGCGGCAACACGTGGTTCTTCCTCACCGCCGACTACGTCTTCGGCCAGACCCTCCAGCGCGACACCAGCACGGTCATCACCAAGAACGGCGGCAAGGTCGTCGGCTCGGTGAAGACGCCGTTCCCGACCTCGGACTTCTCGTCCTTCCTGCTGCAGGCGCAGGGGTCGGGCGCCAAGGTGATCGGGCTGGCCAATGCCGGCACCGACACGATCAACGCGATCAAGCAGGCGGGCGAGTTCGGCATCACCGAGGGCGGCCAGGCGCTCGCCGGCCTCCTGGTCTTCTCCTCGGACGTGCACTCGCTGGGCACCAAGGTGGCGCAGGGGCTGGTGCTCACCGAGCCGTTCTACTGGGACCTGAACGACCAGACCCGCGCCTTCTCGGACCGGTTCGCCAAGCAGATGAAGAACGGCTCGAAGCCGACCGCGAACCATGCGGGCGTCTACTCGGACGTGCTCCACTACCTGAAGGCTGTGGCCGAGACGAAGTCGACCGCCGACGGCGCGGCCACGGTCGCCAAGATGAAGGCGATGCCGACGGATGACCCGCTGTTCGGCAAGGGCGTGATCCGCGCGGACGGCCGCAAGATCCACGACATGTACCTGTTCGAGGTCAAGAAGCCCGCCGAGTCGAAGGGCGAGTGGGATCTTTACAAGAAGCTCGAGACCATCCCGGGCGACCAGGTCTTCCGGCCGCTCAACGAGGGCAACTGCCCCCTGGTGAAGGGCTGACAGTGGGTTCGGGGCGCGGAGACCGGCCATGACCACGATCTTCGGTGTGCCGACGCAGGCCCTGTTCGGTCAGCTCCTGCTCGGCCTGATCAACGGCTCGTTCTACGCGATCCTGTCGCTCGGGCTCGCGATCATCTTCGGGCTCCTGAACATCATCAACTTCGCCCACGGTGCGCTCTACATGATGGGCGCGTTCGTGGCCTGGATGCTGCTCACCTATGTCGGTCTCGGCTACTGGTGGGCGCTGGGGCTCGCACCGCTCGTGGTGGGCGCCTTCGGCATCGTGCTGGAGCGGGTGCTCATCGCCCGGCTCTACAAGCTCGACCACCTCTACGGCCTGCTGCTGACCTTCGGTCTCGCGCTGATCATCCAGGGCCTGTTCCGCAACCAGTACGGCGTGTCGGGTCTGCCCTACGCGATCCCGGCCGAGCTGTCCGGCGGCCAGCGCCTGCCCTTCATGTTCCTGCCGAACTACCGCGCCTGGGTGGTGGTCGCCTCGCTGACCGTCTGCATCGCGACGTGGCTCGTGATCGAGAAGACCAAGCTCGGCGCCTATCTGCGCGCCGCAACCGAGAACCCGACCCTGGTCCAGGCGTTCGGGGTCAACGTGCCGCTGTTCCTGACGCTGACCTACGGGTTCGGCGTCGCGCTCGCGGGTTTCGCCGGGGTGCTCGCTGCGCCGATCTACTCGGTCAATCCCAACATGGGCGCCGACATCATCATCGTGGTCTTCGCCGTGGTGGTGATCGGCGGCATGGGCTCGATCATCGGCTCGGTGATCACGGGTTTCGCCCTGGGCCTCGTCGAGGGGCTGACCAAGGTGTTCTATCCGGAGGCGTCCGCCACCGTGATCTTCGTGATCATGGTGCTGGTGCTGCTCGTCAAACCCGCCGGCCTGTTCGGGCGCACGGCCTGATCGCGATCTGAGGCACCCCCATGGCCGACACCGCCGCCCTCGACGCCGCCCCGATCGCCGCCGCCGTGCCGACGAGTCGGGACGACAAGGCGCTCCACCGCCTCATCTTCGTGGGCATAGCGGTGCTGCTCGTCGTGGCACCGCTCGTCCTGTACCCCGTCTACCTGATGAAGGTGCTGTGCTTCGCGCTGTTCGCGCTCGCCTTCAACCTCCTGCTCGGCTACGGCGGCCTGCTCTCCTTCGGCCACGCCGCCTATTTCGGCATGGCGAGCTACCTCTGCGCGTACACGGCCAAGAGCCTGGGCTTCACGCCCGAGCTCGCGATCCTCGCCGGCACGGTCACGGCCGCACTGCTGGGTCTGGTCTTCGGCGCCCTGGCGATCCGCCGGCAGGGCATCTACTTCTCGATGATCACCCTGGCGCTCGCCCAGATGGTGTTCTTCTTCTCCCTGCAGGCGAAGTTCACCGGCGGCGAGGACGGCATCCAGGCGGTGCCCCGCGGCAACCTGTTCGGCGCGATCAGCCTCGCCGACGACCGGGTCATGTACGCGGTGGTGGCCGTGGTCTTCATGGCCGGGATGCTGCTGATCTACCGGATCATCCACTCGCCCTTCGGGCAGGTGCTGAAGGCGATCCGCGACAACGAGCCGAGGGCGATCTCGCTCGGCTACCGCGCCAGCCAGTACAAGCTCGCGGTGTTCGTGCTCTCGGCGACGCTGGCCGGGCTCGCGGGCTCCACCAAGGCGATCGTTTTCCAGCTCGCCTCGCTCACCGACGTGCACTGGTCGATGTCCGGCGAGGTGGTGCTGATGACGCTCGTCGGCGGCATGGGGACGGTGTTCGGGCCGATCGTCGGCGCGCTGGTGATCGTCACGATGGAGACCTACCTGGCGCAGTTCGGTGCCTGGGTGACGATCATCCAGGGCTGCGTCTTCGTGCTCTGCGTGCTGCTGTTCCGCGAGGGCATCGTCGGCCTGATCGCCCGGCTGATCCGACGGCCGCTCTAGGACGCGGGATCCGGGGCGGGTGGCGGTTGCAGCGCGGCAACGCCCCCGTCGCGACCTGCAATGGCGGATCGGGGCTACGACTTGTGGTGAGCTTTCGTTAACCAAGACTGCCCACGCTGACGGCTCCACGCTGTCAGGGCCACCATGACCCAGGACCGAACGCTCAGCATCGACGACCCGGCCCTCGACTGCCCGGTCGCACCGGACGTGGTCGGCCGCCTGATCAAGGCCGACCCGGACGGGGCCGCGCTTCTGCTCGACGGGATCCCGGAGGCGACGCGCGCCCGGCTCGCCGTCTGGCTCTACGGCCGCAGTCACACCCACGCGATCGGCGTCCGCGTCGCGGCGACCTGCGAGGGCCCGACCCTCCGGCGGACCGCGGGCCTCGTCGGGAACGTCCTCTACGACCTGTCCCGCCGTCCCGTGGCGGCGGCGAGCCACGGACCGCGCGGGGGCGCCGGCCGCATCTCCCTGGGCGGGTCGAAGCGCCGCGCCTGACGGGTCGGCACGACCGGCCGATTGGATCGCCGCCGCGCAGGGACTATCCTGCGCGCCGATGTCCTCCCTGTCCGCGCCGTCCGTCCGCCGCCTCGACCCCGTCCTCGTCGATCGCATCGCCGCGGGCGAGGTGGTCGAGCGCCCGGCCTCGGCCGTGAAGGAGCTGGTCGAGAACGCGATCGATGCCGGGGCCCGGGCGATCGAGGTCACCGTCGAGGCCGGGGGGCGCCGGCTGATCCGGGTCGTCGACGACGGCCGGGGCATGACGCCGGACGATCTCGACCTCGCGGTCGAGCGGCACGCCACCTCCAAGCTCCCGGGCGGCGACCTCACGGCGATCGACACCCTGGGATTCCGCGGCGAGGCCCTGCCGTCGATCGGCGCGGTGTCGCGGCTCGCCATCGTCACCCGCACGCCGGAGGCCGAGGCGGGGGCGAGCCTCACCGTCGACGCGGGGATGAAGGGGCAGGTCCGTCCGGCCCCGGCCCAGCGCGGCACCCGGATCGAGGTGACCGAGCTCTTCGCCGCCACGCCGGCGCGGCTCAAGTTCCTGAAGTCGGACCGGGCCGAGAACGCCGCGATCGCCGAGACGCTGCGCCGCCTCGCCGCGACGCAGCCCAGGATCCGCTTCACCCTGAGAGCCGATGCCGGGCAGCCCCTGGTCCTGCCGGCCGAGACCGGGGCCGAGGCGGAGCTGCGCCGGCTCGCGGCGGTGCTGGGACAGGACTTCCTCGCCAACGCCCTGCCGGTCTCCCTAGCCCGGGAGGGCTTCGCGGTGACGGGCCATGTCGGCCTGCCGACCTACCATCGCGGCGCGGCGACGCACATCCACCTCGCGGTCAACGGCCGGCCGGTCCGCGACCGGCTCCTGCTCGGGGCGATCCGCGGCGCCTACGCCGACACCCTGGCCTCCGACCGGCACCCGGTGCTCGGCCTCGCCGTCGCGTGCGACCCCGGCCTCGTCGACGTCAACGTCCACCCGGCCAAGACCGAGGTGCGCTTCCGCGAGCCGGGCCTCGTGCGGGCGCTGATCGTGAGCGCGATCCATGACGCCCTGCGCCGCGGCGGCGCCCGCTCGGCCACCACCGGCGCCGCGCGGACCCTCGACGCCCTGCGCCCGGCCGGGGCGCCGCTCGCCACCCACAGCGGCGCCACCGCGCCGAGCCTGTTCCGGCCGACGCGGCCGGGCCCCTTCCCGAGCGGTGCACCCTCGGTGGCAGCGCCGCCCGGCTACCGTTCCTCGGCGGCGTGGAGGCCGGCACCGCAGCCGGCGCGGGTCGAGCCGACCGGCTTCGGCGAGGCCGCTCAGGCCGTCTGGGCCGGGCCCGAGCCCGAAGCCGTGGCGGCCGCGCCCCAGGCCGACACCCGCGTTGCCGCCGACGCTGTGGAGGCGCTCGATCATCCGCTGGGGGCCGCCCGCGCGCAGATCCACGAGACCTACATCCTCGCCCAGACCCGCGACGGTCTTGTGATCGTCGACCAGCACGCCGCCCACGAGCGCCTCGTCTACGAGCGGATGAAGACCGAGCGGGAGGCAGGCGGCATCGCCCGCCAGGGACTCCTGATTCCTGACGTCGTCGAGATGAGCCCCGAGGAGGCCGACCGGCTGGTCGCGGCCGCCCCGGACCTCGACCGGCTGGGACTGTCCATCGAGGCGTTCGGGCCGGGGGCGGTGCTCGTGCGCGAGGTGCCGGCCGCGCTGATCGGCGCCTCGACGCGCAAGCTCGTCACCGACATCCTCGACGCCCTGGACGCCAGCGGCGACGAGGAGGGCGGAGAGCCGGCGACCGAGGGCGGCCCGCTCGGGCGGCGCCTCGACGCGGTCCTGTCGCGCATGAGCTGCCACGGCTCAATCCGGGCCGGGCGACGCCTGCGGCCGGAGGAGATGAATGCCCTCCTGCGCGAGATGGAGGCGACGCCGAATTCCGGACAGTGCAATCACGGGCGCCCGACCTCGATCGAGCTGAAGCTCGCTGACATCGAGCGGCTGTTCGGCCGCCGATGAGCGGGCAGGAGCTCCGTGCCGGCTGGCGGACCCGGCGGAGCGGGTCCACAACAGGGTCCGGCGCCGCGGCCTGAAGACCGGCGGCGCGTGCAGGGGAGGCGCAGAGCCATGACCGATTTCGTTATCACCGGCGCGTTCCGGGTCGCCCTGCCGAGCGTCACCGCGGCCCGCTGATATGGCGAATCCGTTCGACCTCGCCGGCCGCCACGTTCTCGTCACCGGGGCCTCCAGCGGCCTCGGCCGTCACTTCGCCGGGACCCTAGCCCGCGCCGGCGCGCGCCTCTCGCTGGGCGCCCGCCGTGCCGACGCCCTCGCCGAGACCGTCGCCCGCGTCACGTCCGCGCGCGGGGAGGCCCACGCCGTCGTCATGGACGTCACCGACGCCGCGAGCGTTGAGCGGGCGCTCGACGCCGCCGAAGAGCGCTTCGGACCGGTGGCGGTGCTGGTGAACAATGCCGGCGTGACGGCGACGAAGCCGGCCCTCGACCTCGCGGAATCCGACTGGGACGCGGTGCTCGACACGAATCTCAAAGGCGTCTGGCAGGTCGCCCAGGCCACCGGCCGGCGCATGGTCCGGCACGGCGCGGGCGGCAGCATCGTCAACATCGCGTCGATCCTCGGGCTGCGGGTCACCGGCGGGCTCGCCCCCTACGCCACCTCGAAGGCGGCGGTCGTCCAGCTCACCAAGAGCCTCGCGCTCGAGTGGGCCCGCTACGGGATCCGGGTGAACGCCCTCGCGCCGGGCTACATCAAGACCGAGCTCAACGACGCCTTCTTCGAGTCCGATGCCGGCCGGGCGCTGATCAGGCGCATTCCGCAGCGCCGGCTGGGCGAGGCCGCCGAACTCGACGGGCCGCTCCTGCTCCTGGCCTCGGAGGCCGGCGCCTACATGACCGGCAGCGTCCTGGCGGTCGACGGCGGCCATCTCGTCTCCGGCCTGTAGCGGTCGCCCGAAACGGCTCCCGTCACGGGACCGGCGCGGGTCAGAGGGTCCGCGCCTGCTCGCGCAGGACGAATTTCTGGATCTTGCCGGTCGAGGTCTTCGGCAGCGGCCCGAACACCACCGTCTTCGGCACCTTGAACCGCGCCATGTGCTCGCGACAGAACGCGATCAACTCCTGGTCGCTCGGCACCGCTGCGCCGGGCTTCACCTCCAGGAACGCGCAGGGGCTCTCGCCCCAGGTCGGATCCGGCCGCGCCACGACGGCCGCCAGCATCACGGCGGGATGGCGCATCAGCACCTCCTCCACCTCCAGGCTGGAGATGTTCTCGCCGCCCGAGATGATGATGTCCTTCGCTCGGTCCTTGATCTCCACCGACCCGTCGGGATGCCAGACCGCGAGGTCGCCGGTCCGGTACCAGCCGCCGGCGAGTGCCTCCTCGGTCGCGCCCGGGTTGCCGAGATAGCCCTTCATCACCGTGTTGCCGCGCAGGCGGATCTCGCCGACTGTCGTGCCGTCTTGCGGCACCGGCGCGTCGGTCACGGTGTCGGCGACGCTCACCGCCTCGAGCGTCGCCAGGGGCACGCCCTGGCGGGCCATGCGGGCGTGTCGCTCGGTGTCGGGGAGATCGGTCCAGTCCGGCTGCGCCAGGCAGACCGTCGCGGGGCCGTAGCTCTCGGTGGCGCCGTAGAGATGCGTCACCTGGAAGCCGAGCTCCTCCATGGTGCGGATGATCGTCGAGGACGGCGCCGCGCCGCCGACCGCGCAGCGCACGCGCTGGGGGAACGGCACACGGTCCTGCGCCGGCGCGTGCGCGATCATCGAGAGGACGATCGGGGCGCCGCACAGATGCGTCACCCCGTGCTCGGCGATCAGCCTGAAGATCGCCGCCGGCTCGACCTTGCGCAGGCAGACCTGCGTGGCGCAGGCGGCGACACTCGCCCAAGGGTAGGACCAACCGCTGCAGTGGAACATCGGCAGCGTCCAGAGATACACGCTCTCGCCGGTCAGGCCGAACGTGACGGCGTTGCCGAGCGCCTGGAGATAGCCGCCGCGATGGCTGTAGACGGCGCCTTTGGGATCGCCGGTCGTCCCCGACGTGTAGAGCAGGCAGAGCGACTGCCACTCGTCCTCAGGGCCGTGCCAGGCGTAGTCCGGATCGCCCTCGGCCAGCAGATCCTCGTAGGGCAGGGCCCCGTCGATCCCGGTCGCGCCGATCGCCACGACGAGGACCGGCTCGGCGAGTTCCGCGAGCGCCCGCGCGGCCAGCGCGGCGTACTCGGCCTCGACGAGGAGCGCCCGGGCGCCCCCGTGCCGCAGCGAGAACGCGATCGTCGCCGCGTCGAGGCGCGTATTCAGTGGGTTCAGCACCGCGCCGAGCATCGGCACGGCGAAGTGCGCCTCGATCATCTCCGGGACGTTCGGCGCCAGGATCGCCACGGTGTCGAGTGGCCCGACCCCCCGGGCCGCGAGGCCCGCGGCGAGGCGCCGGCAGCGCGCGTAGAGGTCCGCGTAGGTGAGGCGGCGGTGGCCGTCGATCACGGCGATCCGCCCCCCCGCCGCGGCGGCGGCCCGCGCCAGCAGGCTGACGGGGGTCAGCGGGACGTAGTTGGCCGGCCGGCGGGCGAGCCCGGCCTCGAACGGATGAGAGCCCGTCTCGCGGACCTCGGTCTGGGTCGGACGGGTGTCCGTCATCGTGCAGCCTTCTGATCGGGCGGCGGGCGTGGCGTGCGCTCCGCGCGACGAAGATTTCGCCGCCGTCGTGCCTGTCAATCACTGCCACCGTGACAATGTGGGCCGCGCGCGGATTCTGTTACAGAGCCCTGTTGACGGGAGATCGCCCCTGGCGGATGCCCGTATTCCAGCGACGCGCCGTCGGGACCGCGTGCGACCGGCCCATCTGCGGGAGACGATTGTGGGGAACGACAACCTGCCGGCGATCTCCGGGGAGACCGGCCGCGCCGCGGTGGAGGGCGGCGTCGCCCGGGCGCGCGAGGCGTACGAGCGCTTCGCCGAGGCGGGCGAGATGGCGCTGAACGCCTTCGAGGCCTCGATGGCGCAGAGCTTCGAGGGCTGGCGCGCGGTGATGGGCTCCAGCCGCGAGACCGCGCACCAACTCACCGACAGCAACGTGGCCGGCGCCCGCCGGGTGCGCGAGCAGTGGGACGCCGCCGGCGCCCGGCTCTACAACGCGTTCGAGGATAACGCCGTCCACGCCATGGCGGCGATGCGCGAGATCGGCCACCGGATGCTCGTGGCCTCCGACACCAATGTCCGCGCGAGCCTCGACTTCGCGGACCGCGTCGCCAAGGCGGCAGATGCCCGCGAGGTCGCGGCGCTGAACATCGCGTTCCTGCAGGAGCAGGCGCGCCGGCTGACCGACCAGATGGTCGACCTCCATCAGACGACCGGCCGTCTCGCCCGCGAGGCCGCCGCGCGCACGGAGACCCCGTGACGGCCGGCACCGCGGCGCCCGCTCCCGGACCTGAGGCGACGCCGCGGCTCGACGACCTGAGCCGCGCCGACGTGCCGTTCCGGACCGGCCATTTCCTGGCCTACGCGCCCCACGACTTCCACCGCATCGCCTACGTGGAATGGGGTGACCCGGACAGCCCGCACGTCGTCGTCTGCGTCCACGGTCTCAGCCGCCAGGGCCGCGATTTCGACGCCCTCGGCTATCGCCTCGCGAAGCTCGGGTACCGGGTGATCTGCCCGGACCTGCCTGGGCGCGGCCTCAGCGGATGGCTGAGGGACCCGGAACTCTACGGCCTGCCACAATACGCCGCCGACATGGCCGCGCTCATCGCCCATCTCCGGGTCCCCGGGAAGATCGACTGGGTGGGCACGTCTCTCGGCGGCCTGACCGGCATGGTCCTGGCCGCGGCCGCCCGCACCCCGATCCGCCGGATGGTGATCAACGATATCGGCCCGTTCCTGCCCTGGGCGCCCATCCGCGAGATTGGGTCGCGCCTGCGGGACGCGCCCCGGCTGCACCATAACCTCGCCTCGGGCGAATCGCGTCTGCGCACGGTGCTGGGCGCGTTCGGCCCGCTCACCGACGAGCAGTGGCGCCACATCGCCAAGCACAGCTTCTTCCAGGAGCCCAACGGCGGCTGGCGACCCCACTACGATCCCGGCATCGGAGACGCCTTCCGACCGGGCCGCGTCTACAGCGTGAGCATGTGGCGCGACTGGGACGCGATCACCTGTCCGGTCCTGCTGCTCCGCGGCGAGCACTCGGAACTCCTCCTCGCCTCGACGGCCGACGAGATGACGCGCCGAGGACCGCCGACGCGCCGCGTCGAGATTCCCGATTGCGGCCACGCGCCCGCGTTGCTCGACGACGACCAGTTGCGAATCGTCCTCGATTGGCTCGGCCCGGCGGCGTGATTCCGTCGCCGGCGCGCGCCACCGAGCTCTGAGTCGACCGTTTGCTGTCGTACGGATTTCCCTGGGATCGGCCCGGCGGGCCCAACGCGGCGCAGGCAACCTGATATCGCCCGGCAGTGTTCGAGAGTGAATTTTTAGCTGATCTCGCTCACTTATATTTGATCGGGCCCGGTATTTGAGTTGTTCTCGCGGCGGGCACTGGAGGGCCTAAATTGCGGTCTTCCGGACCTAAGATTTCGAGAGCGTAACCATTCGTTGCACGCGCGGCTGACCTGTGGCACTAACAGATGTCAGGTCTGGATCTTGGCCGCGCAATGTTGCACCTGTCGGTTGTGATTGGCGCCCTGGATCCGGGCGAGCAAGCCTGAAGACAGCAAGAACATCCGGACTACCAACTATGGCGAACCCAACCCCCAAGCCGAAGCAGACCACAGCCATCGATCACGGGGTCGGCAGCCGCATCGCGTTCCTTCGGGCGGCGAATGGACTGAGCCAGTCCGCGCTGGCCAGCGCGCTGGGCGTCAGCTTCCAGCAGGTCCAGAAGTACGAGACCGGCAAGAACCGTGTCGGTGCCGGCCGCCTGCAGGCGATCGCCGAGCGGCTCGGCGTTCCGGTCTCGAGCTTCTTCGAGCCCGAGCCCGAGGCGACGACGGATAGCGGTCCCGCTCTGCTGCGCGTCGCCGGCGCCGTCGAACTACTCCGGGCCTACAATCAGATCGCCGACGATCAGATGCGCCGCGACGTGCTCTCCCTCGTCAAATCCGCGGCGCGGATCGGTCAGACCAAGACCTCGGACGGCGCGGCACCGCAGGCGGGCGGCGCTCCGCGCAACTCCTGACATCCGGGCCTTGCCCGGCGCCGATCCGGCGCCGGGCGGTCCCTGCAGGCGGGATCATGGACTCTCTCCCGACCCGTGTGACCCACCTGCTCGCCGACCTGCCGCTCCGGGCGGACGACGAGATCGTGTCGGTCCTGGTCTCCGAGCCGGGCCTGCGGGTGGAGCGCATCGTCTCGACCGGTCAGGCGAGCCCGCCGGGATTCTACTACGACCAGCCGGATACCGAGTGGGTCGCCGTCCTGACGGGCGCGGCCGACCTTCGGTTCGCCGACGAGGCGGAGGCCCGTCGCCTCGTCGCGGGTGACGCCGTGCTGATCGCGCCGCATCGTCGGCACCGGGTGGAGTGGACCGACTCACCCACCGTTTGGCTGGCGATCCATTTCGGGTCTCAAGTCGGCGCTACGGATCCGGCTTCGCGCGATCGGGACTAAGCACGATTCAGACGGCGAATCGGGCGATCGCCACGGCCGTATCCCCGTAGACGCGCCGCTCCAGTTCCGCGAAGCCGGCCGGCCAGACGACCTGCGCGGCCTCGACCTCCTCGACGACGATGAGAGCCCCGGGCGCCAGCCAGGCTCCCTCGGCGGCGCTTTTCAGGGCGCGCGGCGCGAGATCACGGCCGTAGGGCGGATCGCAGAAGACCAGCGAGAAGGTGCCCGCCGTGGAGGCCGGGCCGAGACGGGTCGCGTCCCGCCGAAACAGGCGCGTCACGCCTTCGGCACCCAGAGCCTCGATGTTCTCGCGGATCACCGCGCGCGCCTCTGCGCCCTCGTCGACGAGGAGGGCGTAGGCGGCGCCCCGCGAGAGCGCCTCGAAGCCGAGGGCACCCGTACCGGCGAACAGGTCGAGGACCCGGGCGCCGGCGACGGCGTCGTCGTAGGCGTGGGCGAGCACGTTGAACAACGATTCCCGCAGGCGGTCCGATGTCGGCCGAATGGCGTCGGTGCGCGGCGTGGCGAGCCTGCGGCCCCGCCACGCGCCGCCGACGATCCTCACCGCGTCCCGCGCGGCGGCCGGCCGCCGCCGGGCTTGGCGCCCCCGCGCGGCGCACCGGGACGAGCACCAGGACGACCGCCCGTGTCCGACCCGCCCGCGGGTCCGTTGCGCCGACCCTGGCCAGCCCCCTTGCCGGCGAAACCGCCGGGCTTGCCACCGGGGCGGCTTCCGCCGGGACGCGCACCCCCGGTCTTCGGGCCACCGAACGCGGGCTTGCCCCCGGCGGCAGCGGGCTTCTGGCCGCGGAAGCCGCCCGGCTTCCGCGACGCGCCCTCCGCCGGCCCGGCGTCGAACGGTCGGTCGCGCCGGCCCCCGGGCTTGCCCCCGCGCTCGTCGAATCGCCGCTCGTCCCGCGGAGCCTCGCTCCGCGCGCTCTCGCGGCGCGGGCGCTCATCGCCGCGGCGCTCATCGCGCCGACCGGCGGGGCGCTCCTGCCGCTCCGGCATCCCCCGGTCGGCGAAGCGGCGCTTCGGCTTGGCGACGGGCTCGGGCTCCGCCGGCGTTGCGGACAGGCGCTCGACGACGACCCGGCGGTCGCCGGCCCGGATCGAGCCGACGCGCTCGCGGCCGCGTTCTGCCGCCGCCGCCTGCGCGGCCCGGGGATCCGCGCCGCGCCGGGGAATGCGCGTCCCCCGCGGCTTGGCCGCGTCCTCGTCGCGCCACGCGGAGTTGCGCGGTCCGGGACCGGTGCCCCCGGTCGAGACGCGCGGCGCCGGCGCGGGACGCGCGGCATTGCGCCGGGAAGATGCCGGCTGCGCCGATTGGGCGTCCCGATCCGCCGGGCGGGTGCCACCGAACGGCGAGATCGGCTCGCGGACCGGACTGTCGAAATCCACGCCGGCCTGCTCGGCGAGGCTCTTGCCGAGCTGATCCTTGAGGACGCGGGTCCGCACCTCCTCGACCAGGCCGACCTCCAGGTCGCCGAGCTGGAAAGGTCCGAAGGAGAGCCGTATCAGCCGGTTCACCGACAGCCCGAGATGCTCGAGGATGCGCTTGACCTCGCGATTCTTGCCCTCGCGCAGGCCGAGCGTCAGCCAGACGTTGTCGCCCTGCACGCGGTCGAGGGTCGCCTCGACGGGGCCGTACTCCATCCCGTCGATGGTGACGCCCTTGGACAGCCGGTCGAGCTGCGCCTGATCGGTGTCGCCGTGGGCGCGGACTCGGTAGCGGCGCAGCCAGCCCGTGTCGGGATGCGCGATCACCTTGGCGAGCCCGCCGTCATTGGTGAGCAGCAGCAGCCCCTCGGTGTTGATGTCGAGCCGTCCGACCGCCACGACCCGGGGCAGATCCTCCGGGAGCACGTCGAACACCGTCTGGCGGCCCTCCGGGTCCCGGGCGGTCGTCACTACGCCCCGCGGTTTGTGGAAGATCCACAGGCGGCTGCGCTCCCGCGACGGCATCGGCTCGCCGTCGATCAGGATCCGGTCGTTCTCGGTGACGTTGCGGGCCGGGGATGTCAGCGTCTCGCCGTTGACGCTGACACGTCCGGCCAGGATCATCGTCTCGGCGTCGCGCCGCGAGGCGACGCCGGCCCGTGCCATCGCCTTCGCGATGCGCTCGCCGGGCGGCGTCTCGATCAGGGCTTCGGCGTCCGCGGACGCTTCGGGACCTGGTTCCGGCTGCGGCTCTGGCAGAGGCTCCGCCTGCGAAGCGGGCTGCGGCTTGGCCTTCCGCGCCGTCTTCTTCGCGGCAGAACTGGCAGGCCGCTCGGTGTCGGCATCGGCACGGCCCGCATCGGTGGGCGGTGCCCAGCTCTCGGTGCGCGCTGACTCGGGGGCCGGACGGGCGGTCCCCTCCGGCTTATCGTCGTTCGGCAAGTCGCTCATGCCTGCCGCTTATCAGAGCCGGTTCCGACAGGCGAGACGGGTTGTGCACCGGTGCGAGTCGCCTCAACGCGAAGAGGCGGCCGGTCGGGACCGCCTCGAAGACTTGGATGGCGGGTCGAAGACCCGCGTTCGTCAGAGTCTCGGCGAGCGCCCGCGCATCACGCCGAACACGGCGGAGATCAGGAACAGCGCGATCGCCACGAAGAAGACGATCTTGGCCGCCTCCATCGCCGTGCCGGCTATGCCGCCGAAACCGAGGAGCGCCGCCACGAGAGCGACGACGAGAAACGTGACAGCCCAGCCGATCATGGCATCCTCGCGTTATTCGGGTCGGTTCAGTTCTGGAACCCGCCCGAGGCGGGTTCCGTTCCGGTCGCGCTCGACGATCAGAGCTTGTCGGTGGCGGACTTCACCGCGCTCTTGGCGTCGCCGACGGTGCCCTGAGCCTTGCCCTTGAGTTCCTGGGCGGCACCTTCGGCCTTGAGCTTGTCGTTACCGGTCACGTCGCCGATGCCCTGCTTGGCCTTGCCGACGGCCTCGTTGGCGACGCCCTTGATCTTGTCGGTGGTGCTGCTCATGGCGTTGTCCTCTTGTTCGATCTGCGGCGGCGCCGCACTGGTTCCTGAAACGGTCACGGTCGGCGGAATGTTCCAGGCCTTAACATTGACTTGGGTCAGGCCAGCCCGCCGCCCCGGGCCCGTCGCGTCAGTGGGATGAGAACAGCTTGGCTGCCGATCCGATCCATCCGGCACGGGCGGAAACGTCCGGACCGCTGACCGCGCTCGATCACGCTTTCGCGGCCGCCCGCGCCGCGGCCGCTGCCGGGGAGGTCCCGGTCGGCGCCGCGGTGGTCCGGGACGGGGTCATCCTGGCGGTGGCGCATAATCGGCCGCGCGAATTGCACGACCCGACGGCGCACGCGGAGATCCTGGCGATCCGCGCGGCCTGCGCGGCCCTCGGCACCGAGCGCCTCGTCGGCTGCGATCTCTACGTCACCCTGGAGCCGTGCCCGATGTGCGCGGGCGCGATATCCTTCGCGCGCATCCGGCGGCTCTACTACGGCGCGGCCGATCCGAAGGGGGGTGGGGTCGAGCACGGGCCGCGCGTCTTCGATCAGCCGACCTGCCACCACGTGCCCGAGGTCTACGGCGGGTTCCGCGAGCGCGAGGCGGCCGATCTGCTCCGGGCGTTCTTCGCGCAGCGCCGCGACTGACGCGGGGCGGGCGTACAGGTTCCCAACGGCCCTGGGCGGGTCAGCAGAGGAGGAGAGGATGATCCCGACCTATTCCAGAGCCCTGATCGTCGGGGCGGGCTCCGGCCTCAGCGCATCGCTGGCGCGCCTGTTCGCGGCCGACGGCATGACGATCGGCCTCGCCGCCCGGAACGTCGACAAGCTCGCCGCACTGGCGGAGGAGACGGGCGCGGCGGTCCATGCCTGCGACGCCAGCCGGCCCGCTGAGGTCGAGGCGCTGTTCGCCCGCCTGGAGCCCGCGCTCGGTGGTCCGCCGGACGTCGTCGTCTACAACGCGAGCGGTCGTCTCCGCGGCCCGGTCGCCGATCTCGACCCGGACGCGGTCGCCCAGGCGCTGATGGTGTCCGCGTATGGCGGTTTCCTCGTGGCGCAGGCCGCGGCGCGCCGCATGCTGCCGCATCGCCACGGCGCGATCCTGCTCACCGGCGCCTCGGCGAGCGTGAAGGGCTTCGCGGGATCGGCCCCGTTCGCGATGGGGAAGTTCGCGCTGCGGGGACTGGGTCAGAGCCTCGCCCGGGAATTGCAGCCCCACGGGATCCACGTCGCGCACATCGTGATCGACGGCGCCATCCGCAATCCGGCCCGCGGCGGCGAGCCGCCGGAGGCCCCCGACAGCCATCTCGATCCCGACGCCATCGCCAGGGCCTATCGCGACCTCCTGCGCCAGGATCGGAGCGCCTGGACCTCCGAACTGGAACTGCGTCCCTGGACGGAGCGGTTCTGAGGCCGCCTCAGGGATTCACGCGCAGGCCGAGCAGGAAGGTGTTCTCCCGGAAGCTGGACCCGGCGACCGTGCTGTCGAACTTCTGATAGATGTACGTGCCGCGCAGGGTCAGCCAGCGGGTGAAGTGGTAGTCGAGCCGCGCGGTCGCCGAGAACCCGTTCTCGCGGATGCTGCTGCTCTGGTAGTCGTTCCGGAGATACGATCCGCCGAGGACGATCGAGAGGTTGCGCATCAGGTCGTGCTGCACCTCGAGCGTCGCGACCTCGGTGAGCACACCGCTGGAGCCCGGGATCGTCGTCTCGGTGACGCCGGTCGCGGCGGTGAGACGGACGGTCGTGAGCGGACTCGCCGCCCAGACCAGGGCCGCGTTGAGCAACGGCGCGTTGATGTCGCGCAGGCTCGGATCGACGTAGGTCCGATGCTGGATGCCGGCGGAGATCTCGCCCGTCACCGAGCGCGCGAGGCCGATGCTCGTCCCGAAGGCGACCGCGATGCCGTCCGAGTCGCGCCGGACGCCCGTCGCGTCGAAGCGGCGGTCGTAGACGCGCGTGTCGCCGAGCAGGTCGATAAACGGGCTGAAATCCGGGTTGATCTCGTAGGCCGTGCGCAGCTGCAGGCTGTACTGGTTCAGGTTGCGGTCGGACTGATTGACGATCGTCCCGTCCGCCAAACGCGCATTGTCGAACTCGGAGCGGTCGACGGACCCGCGCAGGGTGACCGACAGGCGGTTGAACGTCTCCGTCGCCCCGAGCGAACCGCCGTAGACGGCCAGGAGCGGCCGTGTCGTGGCGGTGGCAGCCTGGAGGTTGGCGCTCGACGTGCGCTGCGTGTCCACCAGGAACCGCCCCTCCGCGTCGATGCGCAGGTCCCGATTGGCGTCGATGCGCAGCCGGACCACGCCGTCTGCCGCGGGGCGGCTCGCGGCCTCGTTCTGCGGGGTCTCGAGGTACGAGCCCCGGAGCGAGCCCTGCAGCGAGCTGGAGGACCAGTTGCTCCGGAAGTCGACCGTGGCATCGGTGCGCAGCGCGACCGAGCCCTTGGCGATCTGGCGGGTGGTCTGGTCCGGGTTCGAATCGTAGCCGACGCTCTGGGCGAAGGTGGGCAGGACGGTGAAGGTCCCGACCTGATAGCCGATCGGCGCGTAGGCCGGATCGGTGGGGATCGCGCGCGCTAGGTCGGTGCCGAGGATGAAGCCCGGGGTCAGGAGGCCGAGAGCCGGCGCGATCGACTGGAACGGGAGGATCGGCCGGATCGGCGTCACGACCTGCGGGTTCGGGACCCCGACGACCGCCTGCTGGACCACCGGCGTCAGCCGCAGCGCCGGCGGCGGTATCTGCGTGACGTCCTGAGTGACCCGCCGCGTCGCCGCGCCGATCCGCCGCGGCGGAGCGGCGCGCGTGCGCAGGAGGGTCGACGGCGCGAGATTGGCCGGTGCCGTCGAGGATCCGCCGGTGCGCCGTCCCCCTGTGGTGACGCGGGTGCTGAGCTGGGACACGCCGGGCTGACCCGGGATCTGCGTCTGCGCGGGGGGCGAGAGCGGCGACCGGAGGCTGTCACCGCCGGTCTGCTCGCCGCCCGCCGCGTCGCCGCCCAGCGCGCCGCGATTCTGGTCGCGGCTCAGGCCGTCCGGGATGGTGCGCTTGAGTGTGGGCAGGCCGTTCGGGCCCGTGTCCTGGCCGATGCCGGGATTGTCGGGCTGGCCGGTAACCGGGCTGGTCGCGTCGAACCGCTGGGCTGCCGCCGGTGCCGCGAGCGTGACGCCGAGCGCCGCGGCGGCGAGCCGCATCCTCCGCCGTTCCCACCGGTCAGCCGCCGTCCGCACCTGATGCCGGTCTCCGCCAAAGTCCCCGACACCAGAGCGCGGAGATTGCAGGTCACACCACCCCGGAACAGTGCCGGTATGGTTAACGAACCCTAGCGGCGACGTGGTTAATGCCCCGTCAACGGCGGTGGGGCGGAAGGTTTGCGGCCCATCGATCCGATCTCACCTGTCGATCACGAATACGTTTGAGCTATTTCGTGCACTATGCTACATAGGCGCAGACTTCGGCCGACTCCGAGAGGAATTGATCGGCCTGAATGATTGTAACTCCTGAGGTTTGCCGTGAGTGAGAACGCAGGCAGTGAGCTCAGCCCGGCGATCGGGCTCGCGGTCGATATCGTCGCCGCTTACGTGTCGAACAACTCCGTTCCGGTCTCCGAACTTCCCGGATTGATCGGCGGTATCCACGCGGCGCTGAACAGTTTGACAACTCAAGGTCGCGCCGCGAACTCGAGCGTCGAGAAGCTCAGTCCGTCGCAGATCCGCAAATCAGTCACGAATGATCACATCGTCAGCTTCGAGGACGGGAAGCCGTACAAGACGCTCCGGCGTCACCTGACGCTGCGCGGCCTGACGCCCGAAGCCTACCGGGAGAAGTGGGGCCTGCCCCGGGACTATCCGATGACCGCGGCGAGCTATTCGGCGCAGCGATCGGAGCTGGCACGCGCCCTCGGGCTCGGACAGCAGCGCCGGAAGACCCGCGGAGGGGCCGCGGCTGCCATCGAGGCGCCCCCTGCGCCGACTGCGAAGTCGCGGAGGCGGAAGAAGGTACCGGCTGAGTGAGAGGTCCGAGCGGGGGCTAAGCCGCGTCGTATCCGCGACGCGGCCCTTGCGCGCCGCGCAACTGTGCGCCGCGCCTCCGACGCTATCCATCGGCGACCGCGCTGCGATGCTGCTCTGCACCATCGAGCTCAGCCCGCGCCGAAGGACGTCCCCGTGCCGCCCCTGCCGATCCTCGCCCTCGCCGTCGCCTCGTTCGGGATCGGCACGACCGAATTCGTCATCATGGGCCTGCTCCCGGAGGTGGCGCAGAGCTTCGGCGTCACCATTCCCCAGGCCGGCTACCTCGTCTCGGGCTACGCCATGGGCGTGGTCGTGGGCGCGCCGATCGTGGCGATCGCGACCGCGGGCCTGCCGCGCAAGACCGCGCTGCTGGCGCTGATGGCGGTGTTCCTGGCCGGCAATCTCGGTTGCGCGCTGGCGCCGAGCTACGCACTGCTCATGGCCGCGCGGATCCTGACGGCCTTCGCGCACGGCGCGTTCTTCGGCATCGGCGCCGTTGTGGCGCGGGATCTCGTGCCGCGGGAGAAGCGCACGCAGGCGGTCTCGCTGATGTTCGCGGGCCTCACCCTCGCCAACGTGCTCGGCGTGCCGCTGGGCACCGCCCTCGGGCAGGAGGCGGGCTGGCGCTCGACCTTCTGGGCGGTGGTCGTGATCGGGCTCGCGGCCGGGCTCGCGATCCAGCTCTGCGTGCCGGACGGGCTTCCCGGGACCCGCGGCCGGCTCGTCAGCGAGTTTCGCGCGCTCGGGCGCTGGCCGGTGCTGCGGCCGATGCTGATCTCGACGCTGTCCTCGGTGAGCTTCTTCACGGTGTTCACCTACATCACGCCGTTCCTGACCGGCGTGACTGGCTTCACGCCGCAGGGCGTGACCGGCGTGCTGTTCGCCGCCGGCACGGGCTTGACCGTCGGCAATCTCCTCGGTGGGCATCTGGCCGACCGGGGCCCGATGGCCACCATCGTCGGCAGCTTCCTGGGCATCGTGGCGGCCCTGCTGGTGCTCGCCGCGGTCGCGCACCATCCGGCGCTCACGGTGGCGGTCGTGGTGCTCTGGTCGGGCCTGGTCTTCGCCCTGGTCTCGCCCCTCCAGATCTGGGTCGTGGAGGCGGCGAGCGACGCGCCGAACCTTGCCTCGACGCTGAACCAGGGCGCGTTCAACCTCGGCAACGCCAGCGGCGCCTGGATCGGGGGCACGGCGCTGACCCTCGGGGCCGGCTACGGCCAGCTCCCGCTGATCGCCGCCGCGGTGTCGCTCGCCGGGCTCGGACTGGTGCTCACCGCGGTCGGCCGCGGACGCCGGAGCGTCATATCGGCATCCGCGCCCGGGGCCTGATCGATCAGTCGGCCCGGACGAGGTCGCCGAGCAGGCTCGCCGCCACCGTCGCCTTGGAGACCGTGAGGCCGGAGGCGCTGATCGCGTCCACGGCCTCGCGGATCCGGGCGAGCGAGGTGCCGCGCGCCCGGATCCAGGCCTCCACCGCCTCCGGCCCGGCGCCGAGATCCGCCACCACCTCGGCCGTCAGCTTGCGGTGCGCTGCGGCGATGCCGGCGCCCGCGCGCTCTAGGGCCACGCGGTCGAACGTGTCGGCCACCGGGACGGTCCGCGCCGCGGCGGCGAGATCGTCCAGGCGGAAGGTGTGCTCCAGGGCGAAATGCGTGGCCGCGACCTCCTCGACTGGGCGCCCACTGGCCTCGGCGACCCGGACGATGTCGGGGGCGGAGACCAACGCGCTGAGCGAGGCCAGGCGCCGCGCCTGGGCCGGGGCCATGCCGTGCCCGGTCAACTCCGCCGCGCGGGCGCCGATCGTCGCCAGCGCCTCGTCGCCGAGCACGTTGGGGAGGGCGGCCTCCACGGCGGCGATGCCGTCCCGGTAGCGGGCGACCACCGGGGCGAGACCGCCGCCCAGGTCGAGGTTACGGATGAACCACACGATCCGGTTCGTCAGCAGATCCTGCACCTCCGCGTAGAGGTCGAGCTGGCCCTGGCCGGGAATCCGACCGGCGAGGCCGTCGATGGCGAGGTTCAGCTCCATCAGGCCGAAGGCGTCGCGGGTCACCGCGTAGGCCTTGGCGATGGTCGCGGCGTCCGCGCCGGTGCCGTCGACGAGCCGCGTCACCAGCGACGGGCCGCCGCGATTGACGATGATGTTGGCGAGCGCCGTGGCGATGATCTCGCGGCGTAGGCGGTGTCCCTTGACGGCGTCGGGGAAGCGTTCGCGCAGGGCCTTCGGGAAGTAGCGCTGCAGCTCCCGGTCGAAGTACGGGTCGTTCGGCACGGCGCTCTCGAGGATCGCGTCGTGCAGCGACAGCTTCGCGTAGGCGAGCAGCACGGCGTATTCCGGGCGGGTCAGCCCCTCGTTCCGCCGCATGCGCTCGGCGAGCGTGCCGTCGTCCGGCAGGAACTCCACCGCCCGGTCGAGCCGGCCCTCCGCCTCCAGTGCCTGCATCGTCCGCATGGCGAAACCGGTCTCCCCCAGCCCCCCGCGCTGGGCAAGGGACAGGGCGAGCGTCTGCAACTCGTTGTTGCGCAGCACGAGGCGCCCGACCTCGTCGGTCATGTCGGCGAGCAGGGTGTTGCGCGCCTCGTAGCTGAGCCTGCCGTCCCGCTCCGGCGTCATCAGCGCGATCTTGATGTTCACCTCGACATCCGACGTGTTCACGCCGGCCGAGTTGTCGATCGCGTCGGTGTTGAGGCGGACGCCCGCGCGCGCCGCCTCGATGCGCCCGCGCTGCGTCAGGCCGAGATTGGCGCCCTCGCCGACGACCTTCGCGCGCAGCTCCGGCCCAGTGATGCGCAGGGCGTCGTTCGCGCGGTCGCCGGCATCTTCGTCGGTCTCGGTGGTGGCCCGGACATAGGTGCCGATGCCGCCGAACCAGAGCAGGTCGGCCGGCGCCTTCAGGATCGCCTGCATCAGCTCGGTGGGCGTCGCCTCGGACCGGTCGAAGCCCAGCGCCGACCGGATCGCCTCCGAGAGCGGCACGGTCTTCAGGCTGCGCGGGAACACGCCGCCGCCCTCCGAGATCTGGCTCTTGTCGTAATCCGCCCAGGAGGACCGCCCCAGATCGAACAGGCGCCGCCGCTCGGCGAAGCTCGCCGCGGCGTCCGGGTTCGGGTCGAGGAAGATGTCGCGGTGGTCGAAGGCCGCGATCAGGCGGATGCTCTCGGAGAGGAGCATGCCGTTGCCGAAGACGTCGCCCGACATGTCGCCGACGCCGACCGTGGTGATTGGGTCGGTCTGCACGTCCACGTCGATCTCGCGGAAATGCCGGCGCACCGCCTCCCAGGCGCCGCGGGCGGTGATGCCCATGCCCTTGTGGTCGTAGCCCTGGCTGCCGCCGGACGCGAAGGCGTCGCCGAGCCAGTGGCCCTTCTCCAGCGAGAGGGCGTTGGCGATGTCCGAGAAGGTGGCGGTGCCCTTGTCGGCGGCGACCACCAGGTAGGCGTCGTCGGGATCGTGCCGCACCGTGTCGGGCGGCGGCACGATGGCGTTGTCGACGATGTTGTCGGTCAGTTCGAGCAGCGTGCGGATGAAGATCCGGTAGCTCTCGGTCCCCTCCTGCATCCAGGCGGCGCGGTCGGAGGCCGGCGGCAGCCGCTTCGGAAAGAAGCCGCCCTTGGCGCCCACCGGCACGATCACGGCGTTCTTCACCTGCTGGGCCTTCACGAGGCCGAGGATCTCGGTGCGGAAATCCTCCGGCCGGTCGGACCAGCGCAGGCCGCCGCGGGCCACGTAGCCGAAGCGGAGGTGCACGCCTTCGACGCGGGGCGAGTAGACGAAGATCTCGAAGAACGGCCGCGGCAGCGGCATCGCCGTCACCTTGGCGCAGGCGAACTTGAAGCTGATCGTCTCTCGCGGCTGCCCGTCGGCGCCTGTCTGGTAGAAGTTCGTCCGCACCGCCGCCTCGACGAGGTTGACGAACCGGCGGAGGATCCGGTCGTCGTCGAGGCTCGTGACCTCGGCGAGCGCCGTCTCGATCTCGGCGCGTACCTCGGCCTCCTGCGCGGTCCGGTCACCGGTGAGCGCCGGGTCGAACCGGGCGCGGAACAGCGCCACGATCGCGCGCGCGATCCCGGCGTGGCGGCTCAGCGTGCCCGCGAGGTAGTCCTGCCCGTAGCGGATACGCAGCTGGCGCAGGTAGCGGCCCAGGGCCCGCAGCAGGGCCGCCTCCCGCCAGGGGAGGGCTGCCTCAAGGACGAGCCGGTTGTACCCGTCGGACTCGGCGATGCCGTCCGCGATGGCGAGCATCGCGGCCTCCAGCGGGCGTTCCAGCGCCGCGAGGTCGATCGGGGCGCCGGTGGCCCGCTCGATCAGCATGTCGTGCAGCCAGACCCGCGCGGCCTCGTCCGTCCCGGCCGGCGCGATCTGGTACGTGCGCTCGTTGATGACGCGGAAGCCGAGATTCTCGAGCGCCGGGACCCGGTCGGACAGCGCGATCGCCGTGCCGCGCGAGAACGCCTTCAGGCGGACCTGCGCCTCGGGGTCGCTGGGCCGCCGATCGAGATGGACGGCCCGCGGCTGAGTCTCGCCGAGGCTGTCGAGGATCGTCACGTCGGCGACGGCGACCTCAGGCTGGAAATTGTCCCGATAGGCGGCCGAGAACGCGTCGCCGTAGCGGGCGGCGAGTTGCCGCGCGCGGTCGCCCCCCTGGGATTCGGCCAGCGCCGCCCGCAGCGCGTCGCCCCAGGTCCGGACCAGGGCGACGATCCCGGCCTCCAGGGAGGCGGGATCGTGCTCGGGGCTGCCCTGATCGGGCAGGCCGATGATGTAGTGGATCCGGGCGAGCGAGCCTTCCGGGTAGTCGGGGTAGGACGCGCTGAGCCGCCCGCCGTAGGTCTCGGCGAGGTAGCTGCCGATCCGTCCCCGGATCGCGGAATCGTAGCGGTCCTTCGGGACGTAGACGAGCAGCGACACGAAGCGGCCGAACCGGTCGGGCCGGGACAGCACGCGGACCCGCGGGCGGTCGGCCAGGGCGGCGATGGCCAGGGTGAACCGGTAGAGCCGCTCGCCGTCGATCTGGAAGAGTTCGTCCCGCGGGTAGCTCTCCAGCACGGCGAGGAGGCTGCGGCCGGCATGGCTCGTCGGGTCGAGGCCGGCGCGCTGGACGACGGCCTCGACCTTCCGGCGTAGGACCGGAACCTCGCGGGCCGGGCTCGTGTAGGCCGAGGCGGTGAACAGGCCGACGATCCGCACCTCGCCCGACAGCTTGCCGAGGCCGGAGAACAGCTTGACGCCGATATAGTCCAGGTAGGCCGAGCGGTGGACTCGGGACTTCACGCTGGCCTTGGTGATGATCAGCGGCTGCGGCTCTTCCAGGAAGGCGAGGATCTCCGGCGTGTAGTCCACCGGCGTCCGGCCACGGCGCAGGGGCGTCGCGCCGGGATCGCGGAGCACGCCGAGGCTCGACCCCTCGACCAGCGGGTGAGCGTCGCCGGCGATGCCGTGCTCCTGCAGGCCGAGGATGAGGAACTGGCCGTCGGTCAGCCATTCGAGGAAGGCGCGCGCCTCCTCGGTCTCCGGTCCCGGCATCGGGGTCGGCCCGCGCCCGAGATCGGCGGCGAGGTCGGTGAGGCGCGCCAGCATGGCGTCGTGGTCGTCGCTCGCCAGGGCGACATCCCGGTAGACCGTCGCGAGCGCGTTCAGGAGCCGCTCGCCGGTCTCGGCCGCCACGGGGTCGAGGTGGATGTGGATGAAGCTCTCGCGCGCGAGACTGCCCTGCGCGTCCGCGGTCGTCTCCCCGACCACCCGGATGAGCCCGCCCGCGCCGTCCCGCTCCACCCCGAGGATCGGGTGCGCCACGAGCTGCGGGGCGAGGCCCTGCTCGGTCAGTTCGGCCAGGGTCGAGTCCAGCAGGAACGGACGGTTGTCGTTGATCACCTCCAGGACCGTCGTCTCGCGCGCACGGCCGTCGCGCACCAGCTGGCTGTCGCTCAGGCGCAGCCGCGCCGGGTCGCCCGGCCTCCGCGGCTCGGACAGGAAGGCGCGGGCGCGGGCGGCGAGATCCGCCAGGACAGAGGGATCGTAGGGAGCGAGATCCTCCGGCGTCACGCGGCCGAACAGGTCGCGGACGAAGCCGCCGGGTCCGCCCTGCTCGGTGACGATGTCGGCGGCCGCCTCTATCAGCCCGGTGCGGGCCGTCTTCTGCTCCGAGGAGGACAACGCCGTCGCGGTCTCGAGTGTCATCGCGCTTCTCCCGAACCGGGTCACTCGCCCAAGCGATAGCAGCGTGACCGGCCGTGTCGATGACAGCGCCCGCCCGTTTCCGGGCCAACGGGTGTCGATCGCTGCGAACCGTCAGCTTCGCCTTGCCGAACGCCCGATGCGTGCATATACACCCATACCATGAGCGCCCCGTCACCCGAGCCGTGCACCTGCTCCGCCCTGCGTCGCGCCACGCGGGCGCTGACGGCGATCTACGACGCCGCCCTGAAGCCGACCGGGCTCCGCGTGACCCAGTTCGCGATCCTGCGGCTGCTGGACCGGCTCGGACCGGTCCCGGTCTCCCGCCTCGCCGCCGAGGCGGCGCTGGAGCGCACCACGATGGGCCGCAACCTCGACCCGCTCAAGCGCCGCGGCTTCGTCTCGGTCACGCCCGGCGCGTCGGATCCGCGCGAGCGCCGCGTGTCCCTGACCGCGTCGGGCCGCGAGGCCCTCGCGGCCGCGACGCCCTACTGGCGCGAGGCGCAGAGCCGTATCAACGCCCGGGTCGATCCCGCGACCGTCTCCGCCCTGGCGGAGTCCCTGATCTCCGCCGCCTGACCGATCCGCCCCGCTTCCGGAGCCCGTCCATGACCGCCCTGACAGAGACGCGCCCCGGGTCGCGCCTGCACTACGCCTGGATCGTCGTCGCGGTGACCTTCCTGGTCCTGCTCGTCGGGGCCGGTGTCCGCGCCACGCCGAGCGTGCTGATCGTCCCCTGGGAGCGGGAATTCGGCTGGACCGCGGCCACGATCGGCGTCGGCATCGCGCTCAACATCTTCCTGTACGGGATGATCGGCCCCTTCGCGGTGGCGATCATCGAGCGGTTCGGCCTGCGGCGCTCGGTCTGCGGTGCGCTCCTGATCCTGGCAATCGGCACCGCCGCCACTAGCCTGATGACCGCGCCCTGGCAGATGGTCCTGCTCTGGGGCCTCGTCGTCGGATCCGGGTCCGGCATGGTGGCCAACGTGCTGGGCGCCACCGTGGCCGGGCGCTGGTTCGCCAAGCGCCGGGGTCTCGTGCTCGGCCTGCTGACCGCGAGCAGCGCCACGGGTCAGCTGGTCTTCCTGCCGATGCTGGCCTCGATCGCGGTGGGGCAGGGCTGGCGCTCTGTCTCTCTGGTGGTCGCCGCCGCGACCCTGGCGCTGATCCCGCTGGCGGCCCTGCTCCTGCGCGACCGGCCGGCGGATCTCGGCCTGCCCCGCTACGGCGAGGACGCGGTGACGCCGACGCCGGTGCTGACCGAGAACCCGGCCATGCGGGCGCTCCGCGGCCTGCGCATCGGCCTGCGCTCCCGGGATTTCTGGCTGCTCGCCGGCACGTTCTTCATCTGCGGCGCCTCGACCAACGGCCTGATCGGCACCCACCTGATCCCGGCCTGCATCGATCACGGTATCGCCGAGGTCACGGCTGCCGGCCTGCTGGCGCTCATGGGGATCTGCGATCTGATCGGCACCACGGCGTCGGGCTGGCTCACCGACCGGTTCGACTCGCGCAAGCTGCTGGCGTGGTATTACGGCCTGCGCGGCCTCTCGCTGATCTTCCTGCCCTATTCCTTCGACTACAGCTTCTACGGCTTGTCGCTGTTCGCGGTCTTCTACGGCCTCGACTGGATCGCGACGGTGCCGCCCACCGTCCAGCTCGCGGGCAAATCCTTCGGCGAGGAGAACGCGGCGCTGATGTTCGGCTGGATCGCGGCCGCGCACCAGATCGGCGCGGCGTCGGCGGCGTGGCTCGCCGGCATGGTCCGGACCGAGAGTGGCACCTATCTCGGCGCCTTCGTGGCGGCCGGCCTGCTCTGCCTCGTCGCCGCCCTGATGGCCGCCTTCGTGGGCCGCAAGCCCGACGCGCCGGCCCTGCGCCCGCTGCCGGCCTGAACTGCGCGGCGCGGGCAGGGTTGTCACAACTGTGCCGTGAAGGACGAGCCCTGATCGGCCCGTTCCCGCGCACCCCGAGAGCCCGCCGTGACCATCGCGATTCGGCCCGTGCCGCCGGTCCAGGACGTCCGCGCCCCGCGGCCCTGGTCCGGGCCGGGCTTCGCCGAGTTCGTCGCCATCATCGCCCTGATGATGGCGGTGACGGCGATCTCCATCGACAACCTGCTGCCTGCCTTCCCGGCCATCGAGGCGCGGTTCGCGGTGGCCGATCCCAACCGGCTGCAGCTCCTCGTCTACGTCTACATGATCGGCTTCGGCTTCGCGCAGATCGTCTACGGGCCGGTCTCCGACGCCCTCGGGCGACGGCCGGTGCTGCTGGCAAGCCTCGCCGTCTACGTGATCGGCTGCTTCCTCGCCATGGTGGCGCCGAGCTTCGGCTGCCTGCTCGCCGCCCGGATCATCCAGGGCATCGGCGCCGCCGGTGGGCGGGTGCTGTCGGTGGCGATCGTGCGCGACCGGTTCGCCGGCCGCGAGATGGCGAGCGTCATGTCGCTCACCATGATGGTGTTCCTGATCGTCCCGATGATCGCGCCGGCGATCGGCGGCATGATGCTGGCGCTGGGCTCCTGGGTCTACGTCTTCGTCTCGATGCTGGTCCTCGCCTTCTGGCTGACGATCTGGTTCTCCCTGCGGATGCCCGAGACGCTGCACCCGGAATATCGCCGGCCGCTCTCGCCGGCCGCGACCTGGGAGGCGATCCGCCTGACGCTGAAGACCCGCGTCGCCGTCGGCTACGCCACCGCGCTCGGGCTGATGACCGGCTGCATCATGGGCTACGTCGGCTCGGCGCAGCAGGTCTTCGATACCGGCCTGTACCACCTCGGCCCGCTCTTCCCGCTGGCCTTCGGGCTCGTGGCCGGCGCCATGGGCGCGGCGACGCTGATCAACGCCCGCGTGGTCCGGCGGCTCGGGATGCGGGCGATGTCGCACAGCGGCGTCATCGCCTTCACGCTCGTCGGCCTCGCGCAGGTCGGCGTCGGGCTGGCCTATCACGGCCACCCGCCGCTGGCCGTGTTCCTGTCGATCCTCGCGGTGAACCAGTTCCTGATCAGCTTCGCGATGCCGAACTTCAACGCCCTCGCGCTGGAGCCCCTCGGGGCCATCGCCGGCACGGCCTCGTCGTTCCTCGGCTTCTACACGACGATCCTGGGCGCGTTCTGCGGCTTCCTGATCGGTCAGTCCTTCGACGGCACGGTGCTCCCGGTGGCGATCGGCTACGCGAGTCTCGGCGCCCTGGCGCTCCTCGTCGTCGCCTGGACCGAGCGTGGCCGCCTGTTCCGCGGCGGCGTCGGCGGTTGAGGCGGCGGCGGTTGAGGCGTCGGTTCAGGCGGCGTCCTTAACGGGGTCTTCAGCGGAAAGTTGCAACACTGCTGTCCTGATCCACCCGACCGGACACGCCGATGCTCGCCCGCGCCCAGGACGCAACCCTCCTCGTCGCGCGCCTGCTGCTGGCCGCCGCGCTCCTGCCGACCGGGATCGCCCGGGCGCTCAACGTGTCGGGGTTCGCGCTGACGCTCGCGGGGGCCGGGATGCCGTTTCCCAACGGCGTCGCCACCGCCGCCGTGGTGGTGCAGGTGTTCGGACCGCTCGCCCTGATCCTCGGCGTCCTGCCGGGGCTGACCGGGCTGGCGCTCGCGCTCTTCGCCGCCGTGACGGCCTTCGTGCTCCACCCGTTCTGGTACTATGTGGGACCCGCCGCGGTCGCCGAGCGCACGCTGATGCTGGCCGATCTCGGCCTCGCGGGCGGGTTCCTCATGTACGCCCTGAACGGTCCGGGCGCGCTCAGCTGGCAGGGCTGGCGCGCGGGAACCCGCGCCGCGGCGCCGAGCGCGAAGCCCGCCCCCGCGAAGGCTTCCGGCAAGGGTAGCGCGCCGCGGAACGCCGGCAAACGCGCTGCCGGCCGGCCGCCGGCCCGCGCCGCGGCCTGATCAGCCGTGCCGCGGCCTCATCTCGGTCGTCGGGGCGGGCGGCGCGGCAGCCATTTTCCGCCCGGAGATCTCCGCGCCGGCATCCGGCGACAGGTTGCGGAAGGCCAGTGCCGAGGCCGCCGAGATCACGGCGACGGCGAAGAAAGCCGGCCCGAAATCCGAGGCCTGGATCTCCGTTCGGCCGTGGAACCCGGCATTCCCCTCGAGCGCCAGCGCGCCCAGCGTGACGCCGAGGCTGAGCGACAGCTGCTGGCAAACGCTGGCGAAGCTCGTGGCCGCGCTCATCTCCTTCGATTCGAGGTCGGCGTACGCGATGGCGTTGACGCAGGTGAACTGGATCGAGCGCGAGCAGCCGCCAACGAACAGCAGGATCACCATGATCCAGTGGGGCGTCTGCGCGGTGTAGAACCCGTTGACGGCCAGGAAGGCCGAGGCCAGCAGGGCGTTCCAGACCATCAGGGCGCGGAAGCCGGTGCGGCGCAGGATCCGCGGACCCAGAGTCTTCACGAACATCGCGCCGGCCGCCGCCGCGAAGGTGATCAGGCCCGACTGCAGGGCGTCGAGCCCGAAGCCGACCTGCAGCATCAGCGGCAGCAGGAACGGGATCGCGCCGGTGCCGATCCGAAACAGGCTGCCGCCGAGCACCGCGACCCGGAAGGTCGGCCGCCGCATCAGGTCGAGGCGGACGATCGGGTAGGGCACCCGCCGGGCATGTGCCCAGTAGAGCGGCAGGAGCACCGCGCCCGCGGCGAGGCAGCCCCACGACACTTCCGCCGGCAGCAGGTGGCGGCCGAGGGAGGCGAGGCCGAGCATCAGGGCGGCGAGGCCGGTCCCGAGCAGCGCGAAGCCGAGCAAGTCGAGGGGCGGTCGCTCCGGCTCGCGCACGTCCTCGAAGTACAGGCTCGCCAGCACGATCCCGGCGCAGCCGATCGGCAGGTTGATGAAGAAGATCCAGCGCCAGTCGAACCACGTGGTGATCAGGCCGCCGACCGGCGGACCGAGCACCGGGCCGACCAGCGCCGGGAAGGTCAGGTAGGCGAGGGCCGTCACGAGCTGCGATTTCGGCACGCTGCGCAGCACCACGAGGCGCCCGACCGGCACCATCATGGCGCCCCCCATACCCTGGAGGAACCGCGCGGCGACGAACCACGCGAGCCCGTTCGCGGCCGCGCAGGCGAGCGAGCCGGCCATGAACACCACGAGGGCCGCGCGGAACACCGTCCGCGACCCGTACCGGTCCGCCATCCAGCCGCTCACCGGGATGAAGATCGCGAGGCTGACCAAGTAAGAGGTCAGCGCGAGCTTGAGGGCGATCGGGTCCTCGTGGAGGCTCGCGGCGATGCTGGGGAGCGCCGTGGCGATCACCGTGGAATCGGTGTTCTCCATGAACAGCGCGGTGGCGACCGTCAGGGGGACGATCCAGAGCGGTCTTTGGGTGGTCGCGGGCATCATACAGCAGACGCATGTGGCGCCGCCGCGGTTGCACGGCAGCGCGGCCACCTCGCACCCTCGTGTTTCGCGAATGTATCCCCCGTGCAACAGAGGTTGAGCCGCGGCGCGGAGCCACCTTTTTTGCGGGTGCGCCAATGGCTAAGTTTCCATCACGCGTCCGTGAGGCCGCTCCAGCCGGCCCGGGGCCGGCGCGCGAGGATTTCGATGCAGTCCAGCCCCAGCAAGGTCCGCTCCGTGGCGCGGATCGCCGCCGGCGTCGCCCTTCTCTCGATGGTCGCCGCCTGCGGCACTGTCCTGCTCAACGATCGCGGCTCGCTGACGCGCTACGACCGGCTCAAGTCCAGCGATCAGGTCGCCTCGGCCTCGCGGATCTACGTCGACCGGCCGGCCCTGGCGAAGGCCCGCACCGTCCGCATCATCCCGACGGCGTTCCACGCCGACGTGTCCGGCGCCGCCCCGCTGACGGCCGCCGAGCGGCGGCTCATCGCCAACGCCGCCGACCGGGCGCTGTGCTACGACCTGTCGCTGAAGTACGACATCGTCACCAGCCGTGACGCCGACCTGACCGTGCGGGCGCAGGTCACCCGCGTCGATCCGACGGACCTTCTCGGTGCCGGCGCGACCATCGCGGGCTCGGCGGGCGTGACGGTCGCCTCGCAGCTCGGCCTGAGCTTCGCCGAGGGTGTCGGGCGCGTGCCGATCCCGCGCGTGCCGATCGGGCTCGGGAGCCTGACGGTCGAGGCCGAGGCTCTGGACCGGCGCCGCGAGCAGCGGGCCGCCATGGTCTGGGGCGGAGCGGCCAACTCGTTCACCAGCCAGCCGCGCTTCTCCCGCGCCAGCGACGCCTACGACCTCGCAGGCGAGTTCGGCCAGGATTTCGGCTACATGCTGGCGACCGGCGACGACCCGTTCACCGCGCCCAACACGATCCCGACCTGGGATCGGATTCGCATCACCACCCTGGGCGAGGCGCCCCTCGACCCGGACTGCGAGGCCTTCGGCCGCGCGCCGGGCATCGACGGCATGCTCGGCGACTATATCGGCCTGCCGCCCGAATACACCGACAAGGGCCCGGCCACGCCGGCGATGCGCTGAGGCGCCCGCGCCAACTCCGCGTCTGACCGCAGACGTCCGTTCATGGCACTGACGCGCCCGTCGAGCGGGCGTGGATAAGCCTCGAGCCATGCGCGTTTTCGCGCTGCGACGCATCAACCGCGCATTGGCGCCTTCGCGGAGCCCGTGATACTGGCACTTGCCAACCCGATCCCGCAGCGCGGCCTCCATGCGCGCTGCCGTCCGAGGAAAGTTGGCACATGGCCCGAGTAGAAACCGCATCGATCATCGAGGGACTGACCTTCGACGACGTGCTCCTGCGGCCCGCCGCCTCCTCGGTGATGCCGACCGAGGTTAGCGTCGCCTCGCGGCTGACCCGCACGATTCCGCTGAACCTGCCGATCCTCGCCTCGGCGATGGACACGGTCACCGAGGCGCCGATGGCCATCGCCATGGCGGCCAACGGCGGCATGGGCGTCATCCACCGCAACCTCGAGCCGCCGGAGCAGGCCGAGCAGGTCCGCCTCGTCAAGAAGTACGAGTCCGGCATGGTGATGAACCCCATCACCATCCACCCCGACGAGACGCTCGCCGACGCCTTCGAGGTGATGAAGCTCAACCGGATCTCCGGCATCCCGGTGGTCGAGCGCGGTCCCAACGGCTCGCGGGGCAAGCTCGTCGGCATCCTGACCAACCGCGACGTCCGCTTCGCGACGAACTCCAACCAGCCGGTCGCCGAGCTGATGACCCGCGACCGCCTGATCACGGTCCGCGAGGGCGTGACCCAGGACGAGGCCAAGCGGCTGCTCCACCAATTCCGGATCGAGAAGCTGCTGGTCGTCGACGACCATTACCGCTGCATCGGCCTGATCACCGTCAAAGATATCGAGAAGCGCGTCGCCTATCCGAACGCCGTCAAGGACGAGCAGGGTCGGCTGCGCGTCGCCGCCGCCACGACGACGGGAGACAGCGGCTTCGAGCGGGCCGAGCGCCTGATCGACGCCGGCTGCGACGTGATCGTGGTCGACACCGCACACGGCCACTCGATCAAGGTGCTCGATGCCGTCGCCCGCGTGAAGCAGCTCTCGAACGCCGTTCAGGTCATCGCCGGCAACGTCGCGACGCGGGACGGCGCCAGGGCGCTGATCGATGCCGGCGCCGACGCCATCAAGGTCGGCATCGGCCCGGGCTCGATCTGCACGACCCGCATCGTGGCTGGCGTGGGCGTGCCGCAGCTCACCGCGCTGATGGAGGCGGTCGAGGCGGCCGGCGAGGCCGACGTCCCGGTCATCGCCGACGGCGGCATCAAGTATTCGGGCGACCTCGCCAAGGCGATCGCGGCCGGCGCCTCCGTGGCGATGCTCGGCTCGCTGCTCGCCGGCACCGACGAGGCGCCCGGCGAGGTGTTCCTCTACCAGGGCCGCTCCTACAAGTCGTACCGCGGCATGGGCTCGGTGGGCGCCATGGCCCGCGGCTCGGCCGACCGCTACTTCCAGGCCGAGGTGAACGACACGCACAAGCTCGTGCCGGAGGGTATCGAGGGGCAGGTCCCCTACAAGGGCCCGGTCGGCAACGTCCTGCACCAGCTCGCCGGCGGCCTGCGCGCCGCCATGGGCTACGTCGGCGGCGCCACGATCCCCGAGTTCCAGGAGCGGGCGCAGTTCATCCGCATCACCAATGCCGGCCTGCGCGAGAGCCACGTCCACGACGTGACGATCACCCGCGAGAGCCCGAACTACCCGTCGCGGACCTGAGGGACCGATGCGCACGCTGATCGTCGGGGCCGGCGCGACCGGCGGCTATTTCGGGGCGCGCCTCGCCGAGGCGGGCGCCGACGTGACCTTCCTGGTCCGGCCCGCCCGGGCGGCGAAGCTGGCGGCGGACGGCCTGAACGTCCGCTCGCCGCTCGGCGACCTGCACCTGCCCGCTCCGCCCACCGTCACGGCCGATAAGCTGGCCGGGGCCGGGCAGTTCGACCTGATCCTGCTGTCGTGCAAGGCCTACGACCTCGACAGCGCCGTCGCGGACCTCGCGCCGGCCGTGGGCCCCGACACCGCGATCCTGCCCGTGCTCAACGGCATGTCGCATCTCGACGTGCTCGACGCCCGGTTCGGTACGGACCGCGTTCTCGGCGGTTCGTGCGCGATCGCCGCGACGCTCGCGCCGGACGGCGCGATCCGCCACATGAGCGAGCTGTGCAGCATCACCTACGGCGAGCGGGACGGGTCGCGCTCGGCGCGGATCGAGGCGGTCGACGCGCTGATGCGCGGCCTCAAGTTCCAGCCGCGCCTGAGCGACGTGATCCTGCAGGAGATGTGGGAGAAGTGGGTGTTCCTGGCGACGCTCGCCGGGGCGACCACGCTGATGCGCGCCGCGGTCGGCGACATCGTGGCGACGCCCGAGGGCACCGCGCTGATCTCTGCGCTGCACGTCGAATGCACGAGCGTCGCCGCGGCCAGCGGCTACGAGCCGCGCGCCGTCGTGGCCGAGCGGGCGCGGGCGCAGCTGACGGCGGCCGGGTCCACCTTCACGGCCTCGATGCTGCGCGACATCGAGAACAAGGGGCGGATCGAGGCGGACCACGTGATCGGCGACCTGATCGCCCGCGGCCAGCGGCTGGCGCCGGAGGTGCCGTTCCCGCTCCTGGCCGCGGTCTATACCGGCCTCAAGGCCTACGAGGCCCGCCGGGCGCGGGAGGCGGCCTGAGCCGCCCCCCGCGCGGACGCTTCAGTAGCGGCCGGGCGGCGGCGGGGGCGGGTTGCCGTATTCGAGCTGCGTCTTGGCATCGACCCGCGGACGCGGCACCGGCGTCAGCTCCGGCTGGGCGGCGGGCGCGCTCGCGCAGGCGGCGAGCGAGGCGGTGACCAGGGCCGCGAGGGTGACGCGAACGGTGGACGTCATGGGCTGAGGTACTCCCGGGATGCGCCCGGCGACGGACCGGTCTGGTCCGGGGCGGGCGGATGCCATACGACACGCGGCGGCCCGCACGGCGGACCGACCGCAGCACGGTCTGCGCCGCGAAGGTGCAGGAAGCTCGGCCGTAACGTGGCGGCATCGTGGGCCAAGCGTGGCCGTTTCGCGTCATCGTTCACGGCGTCGTTCATAGCGTCGCTGAGGCATTCCGAAGGATCCGAACTCTGACCCCCGCCGCTCGCTGCTCCGCCGCCATCGAAGTCCTCACCGATATCGCCGAGCGGCGTCGGCCGGCCGCCGACGCCCTCAAGGACTGGGGTCTCGCCCACCGCTTCGCCGGCTCGGGCGACCGCGCGGGCATCGCCAGCCTCGTCTACGACGCCCTGCGGCGGCGGGCGTCGGCGGCCTGGATCATGGGCGCGGACACGCCGCGCGCCGTCCTGATCGGCACGCTGCGCCTGCAGCAGGGGCTCGCGGCGGCTTCGGTCGCGGCCCTGTTCACCGGCGAGCGCTTCGCGCCGGCCCCGCTCAGCGACGACGAGCGCGCGCGCCTCGACGGCGGGACGCTGCAGGATGCGCCGCCGGAGGTGGCGGGCGACGCGCCGGCCTTCGTGCTCCCGGACCTCGCGGCCACGCTCGGCGACGACCTCGTTCCGGAGCTGAAGGCGCTGGCGCGGCGCGCGCCCCTCGATATCCGCGTGAACGCCCTGCGCGGCGACCGCGACGCGATCCTGCCGGCGCTCGCGGCCTACGACGCCGCGCCGACACCGCACGCGCCGGCGGGCCTGCGCGTCCCGATCGGCGCCGACGGGCGCGGTCCGGCGCTCCACGTCGAGGCCGAGTTCCTGGAGGGCTGGTACGAGATCCAGGATGAGGGCTCGCAGCTCGCCGCGCTCCTCGCCGCGCCGCGCGCCGGCGAGACCATCGTCGACCTCTGTGCGGGCGGCGGCGGCAAGACCCTGACCCTCGCGGCGGAGACGGGCAACGGCGCCCGCCTGATCGCCACCGACGGCGATCCGCGCCGGCTCGCGCCGATCCACGAGCGCCTGCGCCGGTCCGGTGCGCTGGCCGAGGTGCGAACCCCGCGCAGCGGCAAGGCGCGCGCCGACGTCTTGGAGGATCTCGACGGCAAGGTCGACCGGGTGGTGGTCGACGCGCCCTGCACCGGGTCCGGCACGTGGCGCCGGAATCCGGATGCCAAATGGCGGCTGCGGCCCGGAAGTCTCGCGCTGCGGACCGCCGAACAGGCCCAGGTGCTCGATCGGGCGGCGCGGCTCGTCAGGCCCGGCGGCCGGATCGTCTACATCACCTGCTCGCTGCTCTCGGCGGAGAACGACGCCGCCGTCTCCGGCCTCCTGTCGGGCTGGCGCGGCCGCTTCGACGTCGTCCCCGCGGACGAGGTGCTGGCAACAGGGCCGGATTCGCTCCGGTCAGCCGTGCGGAAGACGGCCCACGGGATCCAGATGAGCCCGCTGCGGACTGGGACCGACGGCTTCTACGTCGCCGTCATCGCGCGAAAGAGCTGAGGCGCGCCGCCGCGACGGAACCCGCCTCGCGTCCTTGGGCGTTGCCCCCGCGCTCCCGCGGGAGCCGGGCTCGCCGGGGGGCGGTCCCGCGCGCGGCCTCACCCGGGAGATGCCTTTGCGCCTCGACCGCCGTCTCCTGCTCGCCGGTCTCGGAAGCGTCCTCGGGCTGCGCAACGCCCGGGCGGAAGGGCCGGCGGAGACGGCACCGCAGCCCGCGCCGCACGAGTCGATCCGGGCTCTGCCGCGCTCGCTGCCCGGCGCGGATCTGCAGGTGATCGAGCTGTGGCCCGGCGCGCCGCCGGGCGGCGGTGACGGGCCGAACCCGGACGGCTACCGCTACGTCGAGGGGACCTTCGGCGACGTCACCCGGGTCGCGCGGCCCTGTCTGCTGGTCATGCGTCCGGCCAACCCGAACGGCGCCGCGATGATCGTTGCGGCGGGCGGCGGCTACGAGTTCATCGCCCTCGGTAACGAGGGCGTCCCGGTCGGCCGCGTCCTGAACGCCGCCGGCATCACGGTCTTCCTCCTCGTCTACCGCCTGCCCGCGGAGGGCTGGGGCTCGGGGCCGGACGCGCCGCGGCAGGACGCGCAGCGCGCCCTCCGGCTGGTCCGGGCGCGCGGCGCTGAGTTCGGCATCGATCCCGCGCGGGTCGGCGTCCTCGGCTTCTCGGCGGGCGGCCACCTGATGGGCGAGACCGCCGTCGGGAGCGCCCGGGACCTGTACGCGGGCGTCGACACCGCCGACGCCCAGCCGACCCGGCCGGTGCTGGCCGGTCTGATCTACCCCGTCATCACCATGCGCAAGCCGTTCGACCGGACCGCGACCCGCCGCATCCTGGTCGGCGACGAGGTCACCCCCGACGAGATGAAGACCTACTCGGTGGATCTGCAGGTCGGGCCGGAGACGCCGCCGACCTTTTTGGTCCAGGCGATCGACGACCCCGTCGCCGTGGCCGACCACCCGCTGCTGATGTTCTCGGCGCTGCGCAAGGCGCGGGTGCCGGCCGAGCTGCACCTGTTCGAGCGCGGCGGCCACGGCTTCGGGCTCGGCGCGCCCGGGACACCCGTGGCGGCCTGGCCGGGCCTTTTCCTGGCCTGGATCCGCCTGCACGGTTTCCTGCGCGCCTGACCGCTCACTCCCCCCGCGTCTGCATGCGATGCAGCTTGGCGACCTTCGGCCGGCTGGTCCGGAACTGGCCGCGCTCCACCGCGACGAAGACCACGATCGCGATGGCGATCGTCGTGAGCCACCAGACGGCAGTCAGCCCGACGCTCAGGCAGGCCACCGTGAAGGCGGCGGCGAAGCAGCCCATCGCGCCGGGAACGAGGGCCGGGCCGTCCCGGCCGGCCCGCCGGATCGAGGCGTAGAGGGCGAAGGCGGCGGCGAGGGCGCCGACGATGCCGAGCTCGTACCAGAACTCGAAGAGCGCCGTGGTCGGTGCGTTGGCCGGCAGGAGGCCGACCAGGCGTCCGCGCAGGGCCGTCTCGAAGCCGTGCCCGGTGATCAGCCGCACCGGATCGGAGGTGACGACCTTCTGCCAGCTCTTCAGCGACAGCACCGCGGGTGCGACCGGCCCGAAGAGAGCGGCGCCAACCGGCCGCGCCAGGAAGGGGAGCAACGGCGCCGCCGCCAGCAGGGCGGCCGAGAGGAGAGCGGTGAGCGTCACCCCGAGCCTCGGCCGGTAGCTCGTCACCGCGAAGGCGACGGCACCGACCGACAGGGCGGCGATCTGCGTCCCGTCTGGCTGGACCGTGAGCGCCAGGGCGACGAGCAGCGCGAGGCCCAGCGCCTCCCGGTCGCGGCGGCGGGACCGCAGCCACGCGAGGGCCGGCCAGAGCAGCAGGATGAGCAGGACGAGGCCGCGATCGAGGGCCCCGTCATCCTCGACGCCGGGCGGCGCGATGTGGGCGCCGAACAGCCCGAGCATGATCGCCACGATCGCGCCTGCCACGACACCGAGCGGCAGGAGGTAGAGGTTGGCCGAGCGCATCCTGTCGGGGAGGGCGAGGTAGCCCAGGAGGGCGAGGCCGATGGTTGCGCCGAGATTGGCCAGCCGCTCTAGCGCCGGCCCGAGGAAGGGCGTCCAGGTCAGCGAGAGCGCCGACCACAGCACGACCAGCATGCCCGCCAGGAAGGCCGGAGCCGTCAGGAGGCGATAGGTCGCCGGTCGGACCGGACGCTGGCGCCGGTCGATGACGCTGGCGATGATCAGGAGGATCACGGCGATCGGCGCGAGGATCACCGAGGCGCGGCGGGCGACCTGTGCGAGGACGGGGAGAACCACGAAGAGGCCGAAGAAGCCGATACGCCGCAGCAGCGCGGCGGCGTCGAGCGCCGGATCGATGGTGGTGGAGTTCGACGCGCGCGGCATCTTGCGCCTTCTCCCGGACCGGGACGGCCGGATCCCTGCTCGATACGCAAGGCTCGCGCAAGCTGCTGTAGACGTTGCGCCACAGTCTGGCCCGCGCGAACGGCGCTCAGGCGACGGTCGCGGTCTCCCGCGGGCGCCGGCGTGCGGCCCGCCGGCCGACATCCGAGGCGACGCGCCAGCCGCCCCACGCGACGAAGAACCCGATCAGACCCGCGGCCAAGCCGTCGGCGTTCGTGGGCACGGCCGGGCTGAAGTCGTGATAGGCGGCCTCGGCCACCGGCACGTCAGGGTCGCGGAGCATCGCCACCACACGTCCGAGTGGGCTCGTCGCCGCACTCAGGGCCTGCTGCTGGGCGCTCAGGCGGGCGAGACGGGCGATGTCGGCCCGCGCGGCCTCGCCGCGGCGGGCGACGAGCTGGTCCGGGTTGGCGCGCAGCCGGTCGACGGCGCCCTCGCGCGTCGTCCCGGACGCCTGCGCGTCGGATTCGAGGACCGCCACCTGCCGACGGAGCTCGTCCGCGGCGCCCCCGAGGCGCTGCGCGTATTGCTGCGCGAATTCTGGGGCCTGCGCGGCGACCAAGCCTCCGAGCAGGCCGAGGGCGAGGCCGAAGGTGCGGAACACGCGAAACATGCCTGGCCTCCGGCGGGGAATCGACCCCCGACAAAGAGCATGCGCGGGGCGGTGGTTCCAGCCGCGGGTGCGACGACCCCTGACCCGGCGTCTCAGCCCGGCAGCGTGAGGAGGCCGGCCTTGCCGTCGGCGCAGCCGAACAGCAGGCGGCCGCCGCGCGCGTCCCAGCCGAGCGCCGTGACGCCGCTCCCCTGGACGGCCGGTCGCACCAGCAACTCGGCCGCGTCGGTGAAGCGGACGAGCAGGATGCAGCCGTCCTCGTAGCCCATGGCCAGGACCGGCGCCTTCGGGTGGAACGCCACGCGGGAGACACGGGCCGGGCGGACGCCGCATTCCCGCGGGGCCTTGCCGGTCGGACCTTCCTTGGAGTCGAAGGGCCACACGATCGCCGCCTCGGCCCCGCTGGTGGCGAGCCAGTTCCCGTCGAACGACCACGACATCGAGCGGACCTTGCCGGGATAGCCCGACATCCGCATGTGCCCGCGGTCCGGCTGGAGGCGCCAGCCGTGCAGGCTGTTCTCCTGCATGGTCGACACTACGAAGCGCCCGTCCGGCGACCACGTGACGTCGATATGCGAGCCCTTCCAGGTGATGACCTCTGCGGGCGTCTCCAGATTGGGGTACCAGAGGCTCACGCCGTTGTAGTGGGCGACGCCGAGCCGGTAGCCCTTGGGCGCGAAGACGAGGCCGCGGGCGGAGGACGGCGCCTCGAAGGTCTTCTCGCGGCCCTTCGCGTCGCGGGCCACGACGGTCCGGCCGGCCGACCACGCCACCGCACCGTCGGGATGGGCGGCGAGCGCGTCGATCCAGGCGCCGCCCTTGGCGAGGCCGAGCTGCTCCGTCGCGCCGTCGGCGCGAATCGCCACCACGCGGCCGTCGTCGCCCCCGGTGAGCAGCCGGTCGACTCCGCCGGCCGCGACGAGGATCCCGCTGTCGGGATGGGCGGCGACGCGGGCGATCCCGTCCTCCCGCACCAGCGCGACCGTGCCGTCGCTGAGCGCCAGGGCCGGCACGTCCTTCAGGAAATGCGCGGCGAGCACGTGCTCGCCGGGCTCCAGCGTGGCGACGTGACTGGTGAGGGACGGGTTGCTGACGGGGCTGCTCATGTCGGGGGGACATTTGCGGCCGGCGGCGCGGTGCGCAAGACCAGGAAGGCGGTAATCAACGCCAGGCCACCCGAGATCGCCGCCGGGGCGATCAGCGCGTAGAGACCGAATTGCTGATAGGCCCGCGCGCCCAGGTAGGCGCCGAACAGTAGCGAGATCCAGACGGAGGCGTCGCCGAGCCAGCCTAGCGGATCTCCGGTGCGGGTCAGGGCCTGCGCGATCTTCTGGCCGAGGCTGAACAGCGCGCCGGTGACGAAGGTGGTGCCGGCCCGGAAGCCTTTCACCTGCGCCAGGACCGCGTTCTGGGATCCCATCGCCAAGGCGACGAAGAAGGCCGCGACGCCGAGCTCGGGCGACTGGAGTCCGAGCCCCAGACCGGCGAGGATCAGGAGCGACTCGTAGGCGAGGACCGCCGGCGTCGTCCAGCGCGGCGGCACCAGGATCGCCAGCCCGCTCCCGAGGACCGATCCCGTCAGGAACGCCAGGATCAGGATCGCCGGGAGGATCATGTGGTGCAGCTCGACCTGGGCGCCGAGAACGGCGAGCTGCGTGGTGTTGCCGCTCATGAAGGATGTGTAGAGGCCGCCGAGCCGTACGAAGCCGAGGGCGTCGACGTAGCCGGCCATACCGGTGAGGAGCAGGCCGACGCCCAACTGAGCCGGGCGGTTCACGGTTCGGCCCCGCGGTCGCAGATCGGTAACGCTCTGTTAACCATTCGGATGCCTTCGTTCAGGGGTGACGGGCCGCGGTTAACGCGCCGCTCACCAAACCCGAGCAATTCGATGCAAACACGGTGAACGCCGCGTCGGAAGGGGTCGTTGCCCCAGCGATCCGGCTCGGGAACACCGTGCCCCCGCCGGGTGAGTGGGAGTTGCGTCATGGTTCCGTTCGCCGCCGCGTTCGTCTGCCCGACCCTACCCGTCCCGGACCGGGGCGCCGCCACGATCCTGGTCGTCGAGGATGAGCCGACCGTGTGCGAGCTGGCCGCCGAGGCGCTCCTCGAAGAGGGGTACCGGGTGCTCACCGCCGCGGATGCCTGGGAAGCCGAGGCGATCCTGGCCCGGGAGAGCGTCGACCTGCTCTTCACCGATATCGATCTGGCCCGCAACACGGACGGCCTGTCGCTCGCCCGGTGCGCCCGCCGGCTCTCGCCCGACCTCCCGGTCGTCTACACCTCCGGGGGCCGGGCTTCCCTGGCGGGCTGCGAGGCCGTTCCGGGCTCGGTCTTCGTGCCGAAGCCCTACCGTCCGAGCCAACTCGTGGCGCTGACGCAGGATGTCCTGCGCGCCGCGCCCCTGCACACCCTCTGAACTGGATCTTCGAGGATACCCGCCATGTGGCGCTCTCTTCCCGCACTCGGTCTCGCACTCGCCGCCGCGGTCGTCGCATCGCCGGCCCGGGCCGCCTGCGACGTGAAGGGCGCGCAGATCGAGGAGGCTATCGCCAAGAAAAGCGAGCTGCGCGAGGACGCCAACGCCCAGCTGGTGCGCGATCTGCGGACTCTGCGCGACGCCGCGATCGTCCTCGAGAGCTACAAGTTCCCCGGCGAGTGCGAGGTTCTGCTGGGGATCGTGCGCTCCCTGCTCGCTAATCCGGGCAAGACTATCGAGCAGAGCGGCGACACCGACGAGGAGAAGGCCGAGGACCTGATCGAGGCGCGCGAGCCCAAGGCCGCGGCGCGCGAGCCCAAGAACGCGCCGGGCGAGCCGAAGGCGAAATAGCGCCTCGCCGTCCAGGCTGCCGCGCCCTCTCAGCGCTCCTCGCCGGCACTGGCCCCGATCTTGGCGCGTGCCAGGGCGCGGCTGAGCTTGGCGGCGATCTGCGCGCGCAGCATCTCCGCCATCTCGATATCCACCAGGCGCCAGCTCAGGCCGCGCAGCCGCAGCCGGATCCGCGTGCGCTCGGCGCGCGACCCTTCCGGCGGGATCGGGATCACGACCGCGCGGAAGCCGCGCATCTCCAGGGCCGCGTAGTACGGCATTAGCCGCCCGAGGCCGCGGATGACCAGGCCCTCCGGCCGTGTGCCGGCCGGGCGCTCGAGGTCGAGCTTGTCGGGCCAGCCATTGGCCAGCAGGTCCATCACCGTCTCCGGCGTCACCATCGTCTCAGCGAGCGCCAGGGCGAGGCCGTAGGCGGCGTCGTTGAGACGCTGGCGGTCGCGGGGCTCGAGGTCGGGATCGGTCTCGGACGCCGCGCGCATCGCGGCGGTTATCTGCCGGACGAGCGACAGGCGCAGCGTCCGGAAGTTCACGTGGCTCTCGACATAGGCGGCATCGTGCCGGCGCACCGCCTGCGCCAGGTCGTAGAGCGACCAGAGCGGGCTCATCGTGAAGGCGAGCCACGCCAGGGCGAGGGCGACCGGGACCGCGAGCCAGCGCACGGCCTCAGCGCCCCGTCCGCGCGGTCATGACCGCGCCGCCCATCGATCGAGGCCGGCGAAGGCGGCCACGACGCGCTCGTAGACCGGCCGCTTGAAGGGAACGATCAGGTCCGGAAGCTCGGAAAATCGCGCCCACCGCCAGGCGTCGAACTCCGCCTTGTGGGCGCCGCCGCCGGGCCGGAGCACGTCGATCAGATCCTCGCTGCCGACGAAGCCGTAGGCGAACCATTTCTGCGTCTGTCCGCGGTAGCGGCCCTTCCAAGCCTGCTTCATCACCGCCGGCGGCAGATCGTAGGGGAGCCAGTCCGGAATCTCGGCCAGGAGCTTCACGGCCTCAGGCGGAACGTTGGTTTCCTCGTAGAGCTCGCGGCGGGCGGCGGCCTCCGCGTCCTCGCCGGGATCGATGCCGCCCTGCGGCATCTGCCACATGTGCGGACCGTCGACGTGCTCGGGACCGGCATCCTTTCTGCGGCGCCCGACGAAGACGCCGCCGGACGGCGCGATCAGGGCGATGCCCACGCAGGGGCGGTAGGGCAGGGCGATGCCCGGGTCGGAATCCGTTACCATCGCGGCGACCATAGGTCAGGGGGAGGCGAGGCGGCAACGTCGACCAAGTCTTCACCGGCCCGGAAGGCGCCGGATCTACTTGCGCTGACTTTGGACACGGACACGCTCAATCGGCAGTCGAGACCCGCTTGTCGCGGGCGCCCCGCAGCGCCACGCTCGCCGGCACGAGGCGCAGCCCGCGCGAGTCGATCTCCTTCGCCCAGCGGGCGATCCGATCGATGCTCAGCGGCGTCCCGGTCGCCGAGACCAGGGCGAAGCCGTTGGCGCGGGCCCGGGCTTCGGCCTGGGCGAGCGCGGCGTCGATCGCGTCGGCGCGCGGCGTGGCGTCGAGGACGATCTCGGCACGGGCCACCGGCGTCTTGCCCTTGTTGGCGGGCGCCGCCGCGGGTTTCGGAGCCGTGCCGTCATCGAGGAACCCGAGACCGCGGGCACCGATTTCGCGCAGGACCGGCTCGAAAGCCGCGTCGGCCATCAGCTTGGAGCCCATGAAGTTCACCGCGCCGACGTAGCCCGGGAAGCGGCTCATCGCCCAGGCGAGGCGGTCCGCGTTCTCCGGTCCCCGCAGCGCGGACAGCAGCGTCTGCGGACCCGGATCGCTGTCGGGATAGTCGAAGGGTTCCATCGGGAGTTGCAGGAAGATCTCGTGGCCGGCGTCCCGCGCGCGCGCCGCGGCGCGCTCGGCCTCGCCCCCGTAGGGCAGGAAGGCGAGGCTCACGGCGGCGGGCAGGCGCGCGGTGGCGCCCGCGGTCGCGGCCTGACCGACGCCGAGACCGGTCACCACGATCGCGATGCGCGGCCCGCTGCCGGCCTCCTCGGTCCGGGCGTAGACGTCGAGGGCGCGGATGCGGCCCTCGCCGAGCTTCGGCATGAGACCGTGGCGGCCCGCCTCGCTGATCCGCGGGTCGGGGGCCTGGGCGAGACGGGGGGCGCTCGGCGGCGGCACGCGGATCACCACCGCCTCGCTCGGCCCGCTGCCGGCCGGGCGCACGACCGTCACGCCGGACGCGGTCTCGACCTCCTCGGCGCTGCGCTGGAGGGGCGCCGTTCCCGGCGCCGTCGTGATGACCTGGGGCTGCTGGGCGACGGGGGCCTGTGCGGCCGGATGGGGCGCGGGTTCGCGCGTCGCGATCGCCACCTGGACCCGGGGTTCACCGCCCTGGGGGTCGCCCAGCGCGAGCACCAGGCCGGCCGCCACCGCGAAGCCGGCCGCGAGCGCCGCGGCCGCGACCTGGGGCCTGCGGGCAGCCGCGATCAGCCGTCCGATCCGGCCTGCGGGCTGCTCCGGCGCCGCCTCCGGCACCCCGAGGGGGCGCGTGAGGATATCGTCGGTGGACTCGGTCAAGCGGCTCTCGATACGGGATCGCGGTTCTTGCGCCGGTCGGCGCGGTCCCAACCCTCGCATCCATTGCGGCCGGGTATGGTTAACGTTCCGCTAACGCCCGGTCCCAGAACGGGAAATCCCGCCCGGCGGGAGGCCGGACGGGATCGGGTCAGAGCGGCGCGGGGTTACCGCGCGATCAGTTCGGCAGGCTCGGCTTCTGCTGCTGCGCGGGCGTGCCGTTGGCGGCGCCCTTCTGGATGCCGTGGAGGAAGTCGACGGCCGAGATCAGCTGCTTGTCCTTGGCCGGATCCGGCGGGACGTAGGCGGAGGATCCGCCGCGCTCGTCGGTGTCCTTCTGCTTCAGGTGGCCCTTCAGCCCGGCCTCACCCTTGGTCTCGTCCTTGCCCTTGAGCTCGTCCGGCACGTCCTGCGTGACCTCGACGTCCGGCTCGATGCCCTTGGCCTGGATCGAGCGGCCCGACGGCGTGTAGTAGCGCGCCGTGGTGAGCCGGAGGGCGCCCGAGCCGCCGAGGGGGATGATCGACTGGACCGAGCCCTTGCCGAAGGAGCGCGTGCCCATGATGGTCGCGCGCTTGTGATCCTGAAGGGCGCCGGCCACGATCTCGGAGGCCGAGGCGGAACCGCCGTTGACCAGCACCACGATGGGCTTGCCCTTGGTCAGATCGCCGGCCTTGGCCGAGAACCGCTGCGTCTCGTCCGGGTTGCGGCCGCGGGTGGAGACGATCTCGCCGCGATCGAGGAAGGCGTCGGAGACCATCACGGCCTGATCGAGCAGCCCGCCCGGGTTGTTGCGCAGGTCGACGATGTAGCCCTTGATCTTGTCGGCACCGATCTCGCCCGTGAGCTTGTCGATGGCGGCCCGCATCCCGTCGAAGGTCTGCTCGTTGAACTGGGTCAGGCGGATGTAGGCGACGTCGCCACCCTCGATCTTCGAGCGCACCGGCTTGATCTTGATCACGTCGCGGGTGAGCGTGACGTCGATCGGGTCCTTCGACTCCTTGCGGCTGATCTTGAGCTTGACGCTCGAGTTGACCGGGCCGCGCATCTTGTCGACCGCCTGGTTCAGGGTGAGGCCCTGGACCTGGTCGTCATCGATCTGCGTGATGATGTCGTTCGCGAGCAGGCCCGCCTTCGCCGCCGGGGTGTCGTCGATCGGCGTGACGACCTTGATCAAGCCGTCCTCCATCGTGACCTCGATGCCGAGGCCGCCGAACTCGCCGCGGGTGGTGGTCTGCATGTCGCGGAACGCCTTGGCGTCCATGTAGCTCGAGTGCGGGTCGAGCGACGTCAGCATGCCGTTGACGGCCGCCTCGATCATCTTCGACTCGTCCGGCTTCTCGACGTAGTCGGTGCGGACCTTCTCGAAGACGTCGCCGAACAGGCTGAGCTGGCGGTAGGTCTCGGCCGAGGCGGCCACGGCCCGCGGACCCGACAAGAAGTCGGTCTGGGTCGCCACCATGGACGTTCCGGCACCGAGGAAGGCGCCGAGCATGATCAGGGAAGTCTTGCGCATCAGCCGCGAACCTTCTCGCCAAGTACCGTATTATTCGGGCTCTTCGCCCACCACGGCTCCGGATCGATGGAGCCGCCGTCCTTCTTGAACTCGACGTAGAGCGTGGGATCACCCTCGGACCCGCCGGGACCCCCACCCCTGTCGCCCATGCTGCCGACCGGTTCGCCCGCGAGCACGAACTGACCGACCTCGACGCTGATCTGGTCCATTCCCGCGAGCAGAAGATAGTAGCCGTCGCCCGCGTTGATGATCAAGAGTTGGCCATAGGACCGAAACGGCCCGGCGAACTGCACCCACCCGTCGGCCGGGGACGAGACCGACGCCTTCGGGCGGGTCGTGAACGACACGCCGCGGGTCGTCCCGCCGTTGCCGTCGGGCTGATTGAAGCCGCGTGCGACGCGTCCGCTCACCGGCCGCGGCACTTCGCCCCGCGCCTCGGCGAAATGCACTTTGGGCGCGAGCCGCGCCGGATCGCGGAAGCCGGCCGCGGCGAACCGCTCCTGCGTGATGCGCACCTCGCGCTCCGCGGCAGCCTTGGCCTCCTCGGCGGAGCGCTTCGCCGCGGCGACCTCCGCCTCTGTGCGGTCGAGCAGGTCCTTCAGGTTCTTGGCCTGCGCGCCGAGCTCGGTGGCGCGGCGCCGCTCGGCCGTGAGGCCGCTCTCCACCTCCGCCTGCCGCGCGCGCCGGGCGGCGACCAGGGCCTGCAGGCGCTGCTGCTCGCGCGCCCAGCCGGCGAGGTCGTTCGAGAGGCCTTCCTTGTCCTGCGCGATCAAACCGCGCAGCCTGATCATTTCCGCGAGATCGGCCGCGAGCGTGTCCACCTCGCCGCGCAGTTCCGGCACCACGGCACCGAGCAGCATCGAGGTCCGGATCGCGGCCAGCACGTCCTCGGGGCTCACCAGCACCGCCGGCGGCGGGCGGCGGCCCATCCGCTGGAGCGCCGCCAGGATCTCGGCGACGATGCCGCGCCGACCCTGCAGCGAGTGCCGGATCGCGGCCTCGCTCTCGCTCATCGCCTTCAGGCGCTCCTCCAGGCGGCTGAGGCGGTCTTCCGTCGCCTGCGCCTGTCGATTCGCGTCGAGGAGGGCGGTGTCGAGCTTCGCGCGGTCGGACCCGATCGCCGCGATCTCGGATTCGAACTGCGCGCGCTGTCCGGCGCTGGCGGCGAGGGCGTCCTGCACGCGCTTCAGGTTCTCGGCCCGGCGCTCCCGCTCCTCGTTGGCCCGCTGGATCGCCTCGGGATCCGTGGGCTTCGGGGTCTCGGCGCGCGCGGCGACAGTGATCGACAGCGCGGCCAGCAGGGCGAGTGCCGCGCGCGCGCGCCGCGACCCAGGCTTCGACTCGGGCTCGGACATCCTCACGGCCGCTCAGCCCGCCTCACCGCGATGGTACGGGTGACCGGCCAGGATGGTGAGGCTGCGATAGAGTTGTTCGAGGGCGAGCACGCGAACGAGTCCGTGGGGCAGGGTGGCGGCCCCGAACGACAGGATCAGCTCCGCGCGCGTCCGAATTGAGGCGTCCAGCCCGTCCGGGCCGCCGATCACCACGACCAGGGCCGGCCGGGCCGCGTCGCGCCAAGCGGCGACGCGCTCGGCCATGGCCTCGCTGGCGAGATCGGCCCGACCGCGCTCGTCGTAGGCGACGAGGACACCGCCCGCGGGCAGATGGGTCGCGAGCGCCGCCGCCTCCTCGACGCACCGGTCCGGGGCGCGGCGGGCGCGGGATTCCGGGATCTCGACGCTGTCGCAGGACGGGAAGCCGAGGCCGCGTCCGAGTTGCGCGGCGCGGTCGCGATATCGTGACGCGAGTTCGCGCTCCGGCCCGGCCTTCAGCCGTCCGACCGCGGCCAGGACCAGGCGCACGGATTCGGATCCGGCCTAGCCGGCCGCGATCCCGACGGGGCGGTCGGCGCCCCACATCTTCTCGAGATTGTAGAAGCCGCGGACCTCGGGGCGGAAGATGTGCACCAGCACGTCGCCGGCGTCGATCAGCACCCAGTCGCAGGCCGGCATGCCCTCGACCCGGGCGTTCCCGTAGCCACGATTCTTCATTTCCTGGATGATCTTGTCGGCGATCGAGCCGACGTGACGCTGCGAGCGACCCGACGTGATGATCATCGTGTCGGCGAGCGAGGTCTTGCCGGCCAGATCGATCGCGATCGTCTCCTCGGCCTTCATGTCGTCGAGGCATTCGAGGGCGAGCGCCTTCAGGTCGTCCGAGCGCGCCTGACCGGCTTCGACCGGGGCTTGGACGGGGGTGCGGATCGTCTCCGTGTGACTGGTTTCGGGCAGAGTCCTGGTTCCTCGTTCTGCCGCACGGCGACGTCGGGCCTTGCGGGATCAGGTGAAATTGGCGGTATCGGGCCGCGATTGCAACCGCGCAGGCTTCGGCGGCGCCGTCCCCCGACCCGTGCGCGCGCGGATCTGCGTGGACGACAGGGTCGAGCGCGGCCCGTGCAGGAACATCCAGGCCGGCGGCGACCGCAGCGCGAGCGTCGACGCCGCCGCCTCGGGGACCCGGGCACCGGCCAGGCGTCGGGCCGCGCGGGCACTCAGCGGCGTCATGGTGAAGCCGGGCCGGTCGATGACGGCGATCGGCACGAGGCGGGCGATCTCGGCGAAGCCCTTCCAGCGATGGAAGGTCCCGAGGGAATCGGCTCCCATGACCCAGACGAAGTGAACGCCCGGGCACCGGCGCGTGAGGAAGCGCAGCGTCTGCACCGTGAAGCGGACGCCGAGCGCAGCCTCGATCCCGGTCACGGCGATCCGCGGGTGCCGGGCGATCTGGCGCGCCTGATCGCACCGCGCCGCGACGGAGGGGAGAGCACTCCGGCTCTTGAGCGGGTTCCCCGGGCTCACCAGCCACCAGACCCGGTCGAGCCCGAGCCGACGCAGGGCCGCGAGCGTCACGTGCCGGTGGCCCAGATGGGCGGGATTGAAGGATCCGCCGTAGAGGCCGATCCGCATGCCGGGAGCGCTCGGCGGCAGGGTCAGCCGCACGCCGAACCGTCAGTGCGCGTCACGGGCGGATCTGGCCGCTGCCGTGGACCCGGTACTTGAACGTGGTCAGCTGCTCGACGCCCACCGGCCCGCGCGCGTGCATCCGCCCCGTGGCGATGCCGATCTCGGCCCCGAAGCCGAACTCGCCGCCGTCGGCGAACTGCGTGGAGGCGTTGTGGGTGACGATCGCCGAGTCGACCTCGGCCAGGAAACGGGTCGCCTCGGCGTCGTTCTCGGTGATGATCGCGTCGGTGTGATGCGAGCCGTAGGTCTCGATGTGCTCGATGGCGGCCTCGATCCCGTCCACCACCCGCACCGCGATGATCGCGTCGAGGTACTCGGTGTGCCAGTCCTGCTCGGAAGCGTCCGTCACACGGGGATCGACCGCGCGCGTCGCGGCATCGCCCCGGACGGCGCAGCCGGCGTCGAGCAGGGCCTGGACCAGCGGCGCGAGATGCGTCGCCGCGCAGGCGCGGTCGACCAGCAGGGTCTCGGCTGCGCCGCAGACGCTGGTGCGACGCATCTTGCTGTTGAGCAGCACGCTGCGGGCCATGTCGAGGTCCGCCGCCGCGGCGACGTAGACGTGGTTGATACCGTCGAGATGGGCGAAGACCGGCACGCGCGCCTCGGCCTGGACGCGCTCCACGAGGCCGCGGCCGCCGCGCGGGACGATCACGTCGACGCAGCCGTCGAGGCCCGCGAGCATCAGCCCGACCGCGGCGCGGTCGCGGGTCGGCACGAGCTGGATCGCGTCCTCCGGCAGGCCCGCATCGGCGAGCCCGCGGCTCATGGCCTTCGCGATCGCCATCGCACTGCGATGGCTGTCCGAGCCGGCCCGGAGGATCGCGGCGTTGCCGGCCTTGAGGCAGAGCGCGCCGGCATCCGCCGTCACGTTGGGGCGCGCCTCGAAGATGACGCCGACGACGCCGAGCGGCACCGCGATGCGCTCGATCAGGAGGCCGTTCGGCCGCTCGATCGCGGCGAGCTGGCGCCCGACCGGGTCGGCGAGCGACCCGACCTTCTCGACCGCGTCCGCGATGGCCGCGAGGCGCCCGGGGTCGAGCGTGAGACGGTCGATCAGCGCGGCGGTCTGGCCAGCGCTCCGGGCGGCGGCCACGTCCCGGGCGTTCTCGCCCAGGATCTCGTCGCGGCTCGCGCGGATCCGCTCGGCGATCAGCTTGAGCGCGACGTCCTTCGTCCGCGCCGAGGCCAGCGCCATGCGCCGCGCCGCCGCCCGCGCGCGGCGGCCGATCGCCGCCATCTGCTCCGGAAGGGCGTCGGCCTCGGCGAAGTCCGATCTCAGGTTCAGGACGGGCACGCTGGCGTCCTCGGTTGTCGACGGCCGCGCGCGCGGCCCGGACGGGGGAGAGCGCCGTATTTGCACATCGAACGCCGTCTCGACAAGAGTGCCGGGCCGGGAACGGTGGCGATCATCGAGACAAAAATTGTAAATAGATTAGCTTGTGTCGACGATTTCTAGAATAGTGCCAAGTCATCGCGGTGCACCATCCAGGCGCGACCGGGATAATTGAGCAGTTCCGGAATGCGCGCGCTCGGATGACCGATGATCAGCGCGGCCTCGGCGCTGTCATAGGCCACGAGACCGCGGCCGAGGATCCGGCCCTCCGGATCGCGGATCATCACGGCATCGCCGCGGGAGAAGCTGCCCTCGATCGCGCGCACGCCCACGGGAAGCAGGCTGGCCCCGCTCCGGAGCGCCTGCTCGGCGCCCGCGTCGATCGTCAGGGTGCCGCGCGGCTCCAGCGAGCCGGCGATCCAGGTCTTCCGGGCGGCCGTGGGCGTGGACCCCGAGAGGAACCACGTGCAGCGCGCCCCGTCCCGCACGGCCTTCAGCGGGTTCTTCCCGCGCCCGTCCGCGATGACCAGGTGCGTGCCGCCCGAGGCCGCGATCTTGGCGGCCTCGACCTTGGTGCGCATGCCGCCCCGCGACAGCTCGGAGGCCGGGCCGCCGGCCATCGCCTCGATCTCGGGAGTGATCCGATCGACCACGGCGAGGTGGCGCGCCTCAGGATCGCTCTGGGGCGGCGCCGTGTAGAGGCCGTCGATGTCCGAGAACAGCACCAGCACGTCGGCGTCGATCATGGTGGCGACCCGGGCGGCGAGCCGGTCGTTGTCGCCGTAGCGGATCTCCGAGGTCGCCACCGTGTCGTTCTCGTTCACGACCGGCACCGCGCGCATCTCCAGGAGTTTCAGCACGGTGGCACGGGCGTTGAGGTAGCGGCGGCGCTCCTCGGTGTCCTGCGGCGTCACGAGGATCTGGCCGGCGACGATGCCGTGATGGCCCAGCGCCTCGGCCCAGTGGCGCGCGAGGGTGATCTGTCCGACCGAGGCCGCGCCCTGGCTCTCCTCCAGGCGCAGGACGCCGGGCGGCAGGCCCAGCACCGTCCGGCCGAGGGCGATGCTGCCCGAGGACACGACCAGGACGTCGACGCCGCGCCCGTGCAGCTCCGCGATGTCCTCGGCCAGCGCGGCGAGCCAGGCGTGGCGGAGGCGGCCGGCATTGCGGTCGACCAGCAGGGCCGAGCCGACCTTGATGACCACGCGGCGGAATTCTTCGAGGGCAGGGATCATGATTCTTGCGGGACGGCGCGTTCGGGGCGGGTGTGAACCAAGACCCGCCCTTTGAACAGTCGGTCGAGGGCTACGGCTGCCAGGCGGCCGCCGGCTTCCGCTCGGCTTCGGCGCTGGCATCGATCTCGGCCTGAAGCGCGCGTAGCGCCTCGGGAACGCCCTTCCGACTCGCCGAGGACAGGACCAGCGGCGCGCGGCCGGCGGCGCGCTTCAGCTTGGCCACCTGGCTCTTGAGCGTGTCGGCGTCGAGCGCGTCGGTCTTCGAGAGCGCCACGACTTCGGGCTTCTCCGCGAGGCCGTTGCCGTAGGCCTCGATCTCGCCGCGAACCAGCTTGTAGGTCTTGCCCGCATGCTCGCTCGTGCCGTCCACGAGGTGCAGCAGCACCCGGCAGCGCTCGACATGGGCGAGGAACCTGTCGCCGAGGCCGACGCCCTCGTGGGCGCCCTCGATCAGGCCCGGGATGTCGGCGAGCACGAACTCGCGCCCGTCCGAGCGAACCACGCCGAGGCCGGGATGCAGTGTCGTGAACGGGTAGTCGGCGATCTTCGGCTTCGCCGCGGTGACGCTCGCCAGGAAGGTCGACTTGCCGGCATTCGGGAGCCCGACGAGTCCGGCATCGGCGATCAGCTTGAGCCGCAGCCAGATCCACATCTCCTGGCCTTCCAGGCCGGGATTAGCGTGTTTCGGGGCCCGGTTCGTGGAGGTCGTGAAGTAGGCGTTGCCGAAGCCGCCGTTGCCGCCCTTGGCGAGGCGGATCTTCTGGCCGACCTCGGTCAGGTCGGCGAGCAGCGTCTCGCCGTCCTCGGAGAAGATCTGCGTGCCGGCCGGGACCTTCAGGACCGTGTCGGCGCCGTTGGCGCCGTGGCAGTTCGAGCCCATGCCGTGCTCGCCCTTCTTGGCCTTGAAGTGCTGCTGGTAGCGGTAGTCGATCAGGGTGTTGAGACCCTCGACGCACTCCACCCAGACATCGCCGCCGCGGCCGCCGTCACCGCCGTTCGGTCCACCGAACTCGATGAACTTCTCGCGCCGGAACGAGACGCAGCCGGGACCGCCATCACCGGAGCGGACATAGACCTTGGCTTCGTCGAGGAACTTCACGACCTGAATCCTTTGTCGGGCGCGGATTCGCGACCCGCACCATCACCCTGTCGGCGGCCGCCGGCCAGTCCGGCGCCGCGGGGCCGCCTCAGGCGGCCCGCGTCATCGCCGGCTCGGACGGCGGAGTCTGCCAGCGCTGCCGGTCGAGGCTGAAGAGATCGACCGGAAGGTCCGCGCCGCGCGCCGGAAAGGGCCGGATCGCGCTGCCGGCCTGCGCGAAGCCGCAGGTCTCCAGCACGCGCCGGGACGCCGGGTTGACCGTGCGGGCCGAGGCGGCGAGTTCCGTCCCGCCCGTATAGGCGAAGAACGCGTGGCACAGGGCCGTCACGGCCTCGGCCATCAGGCCGCTGCCCCAGTAGGGCTGCCCGAGCCAGTAGCCGAGTTCCGGCGGTCCGTCGCTCCGCCCCTCGATGCTGACGACGCCGATGAGGCTGCCCGGCGCCGCCCGCGGCGCGAGGGCGAGCGTGAGCGCCGAACCGGCGGCGTTCCGCGAGCGCGCCTGCAGCAGGAACGCGTCCACCTCCGGGGCCGGGAGCGGGTGCGGCACCCGCGCCAGCATCGCGGCGACCGACGGGTCGCCGGCCAGCTTCAGGATCGCGTCCCTGTCCTTGGCGGTCGGCCAGCGCAGCCACAGCCGCCGCGTCTCGATCCGGAAAACGTCATCACGGGTCAGATCGGGGAACATCGTGCCCTCGCAGGGCGGCGCTCCCGGCTCCGGGGCACCGCCTCAAGACGACGAAGGGGAGGATGGCGTCCCATCCTCCCCGGTGTTCCGTCCGACCTGGCCCGTCAGGGGCTCGGCAACGACGTCTCCGGTCCGGTGTGGGACACCGGGCGGGACGCCAGCTTCGCCACTCAGGGCGCCCGCCTCTTATTCCGCGGCCTCGGCCAGCGGGGTAACACCTACGAAGGCGCGCCCGCGGCGCGTCTCGAAGCGGACATGGCCCGGTACCAGCGCGAAGATCGTGTGGTCCTTACCCATGCCGACATTGGCGCCGGGATGCCATTTGGTGCCGCGCTGACGCACGATGATGTTGCCCGGAATGACGGCCTCCGAGCCGAACTTCTTGACGCCGAGGCGCCGGCCTTCCGAATCGCGACCGTTGCGGGACGAGCCGCCAGCCTTCTTGTGTGCCATGGGATGAGCTCCGAATTCTGAGTGGCGTGGATGCGGTCGCGGATCGGTCCCTCAGGACCGTACGCGCCCAGCGTCTGGCGTGCGTCAGGCCGAAATGCCGGTGATGCGCACGACCGTGTGGTCCTGGCGATGGCCGCGCTTGCGGCGGGAGTTCTGCCGGCGGCGCTTCTTGAAGGCGATGACCTTCTTGTCGCGGCCGTGGCGCACGATCTCGCCCGTGACGCTGATGCCCGACAGGGTCGGGGCGCCGACCTGGGTCGCGCCCGCGCCGTCGGCGAACAGGAGGACCTCGCCGAAGGTCACGGCCTCGCCGGCCTCGCCCGCCAGGGAGGCGATGGTGATGGTGTCGTTGGCGGCGACGCGGTACTGCTTACCGCCCGTCTTGATGACTGCGAACATCGTTCTCTCGTGTTCTCGAACGGCCTCCGGGGCGGCTGCCCCTGGACCGGCTTCTTGTTTGAAGTCATTGAACGGGCGTTCGGCCCGGACAACGCGAAACGCGCGGACCCCAGCTGAGGCCGCGCGCCATGCGGGGTCAGTACGGGCGCGGCGGCGCCGTGTCAATCCGCGGCGGCCTGCCGGGCGGTGTCACCGGATCGGCGCGCCGGTCGCCAGGATGCCCTTCGCGACGCTGCCCGCCGGGCCGAAGGCGGCGAGGGCCTGCGCGCACCACGTCTCCCGGCCGTCGGCGGCGAGCTGCTGGCGCACCTGCGTGGCGCGGGTGCGCAGCTTCTCCTCCAGGATCGCCTCCTGCCCGGCATTGACGCGTGCCGCGAGGCGGAGCGTCGTCAGCTGGCCGGCCCGGACCTGCACGCCCGGGCAGGCCTGCTCGGCGATGATGGTCGTGGCCGCCGCCGAGGCGTAATTGTCGAGGGCCGAGGCCGGCGCGGCCGGATTGGCCGGCGCGGCGGGCGCCTGCGCGGCGGCCGTCCCCGCGAGATTCAGCGTCAGGGCTAGCGTCAGGGCAAGGGTGGGGACACCGACACGCCGCACGGCTGAGACCTCCAGGGTAAGCATCGATCGGCGCGGTGGCGCACCCGCACCTTCGCGACGATGCCGGGCGCCGACCGGGAGACGCGCGTTCCCTTGGGCGCGCCCCTCGCCGCGGCGCCGCGACGGCGGCTGACTACACGTCCGGCGACGGGGCGTCACCCGCCGCGTCGGCCCGCGGTCGGCAGACAGACCGGCCGTCAGGGCGCGGCCTTGAACTCGCCCTCGATGCGCAGGCTCACCTCGTCGCCGAGCTGCGGCAGGTAGGCGTTGATGCCGAAATCCGAGCGCTTGACGACCGCGCGCCCGTCGAAGCCCACGGTGTAGCGCTGGTCCACAGGGTGGATGCCGGCCTGGTTGAAGGTGGCGTCGATCGCGAACGGCCGGACCGTCCCACGCAGGTTGAGGTCGCCGGTGATCCGCGCGGTGGTCGGGCTGGTGGGCTCGACCTTGGTGGCGGTGAAGGTGGCGCTCGGGAACTTGGCCGTGTCGAAGAAATCCGGGGCCGCGAAGTGCTCGTTCAGCCGGGTGCTGCCGGTGATGACGCCGCCGAGCGGCACAGTCACCTCGAGGCGGCTCTTCTCGGGCGCCTTCGGGTCGAGCTGGAGCGTGCCGCTCAGGCCGGTGAACTGGCCGTAATAGGTCGAGTAGCCGAGATGCGAGACCGACCACGTGACCTTGCCGTGATCCGGATCGAGGACGTAGCTGCCGGGCCGGACCTGCGTCGGATCCGCGCTCGGCGCGACCGGTGCGGGCGGGGCTGCCGGGTTGTCCGCCGCCCGGGCCGGGCCGGCGCAGAGCAGGCCGATCAGGACAAGAAGTGGCGCGCGCATGTCATCCCCCCGTGACCGGCCAAGCTCGGCCGGCGCGGGCCCGTGATTTCATGATCTCCCTGCGCGCTCAAGCACGTCTGGCGAAGGCCGCCGCGGTTCTGTAGGCAAGCCGAGGTAGCGGCAGGCGTGGCATGATCGGCAAGCTCAAGGGCGTCGTGGACTCGTTCGGCGAGGATTTCGTGATCCTCGACGTGTCGGGGGTCGGCTACATCGTTCACTGCTCGGCGCGGACCCTGCAGCGCATGCCCAAGGTCGGCGAGCCCGCGGCGCTGTCGATCGAGACCCACGTCCGCGAGGACATGATCCGCCTCTACGGCTTCCGCTCGGACGCCGAGCGCGAGTGGTTCCGCCTGCTCCAGACCGTCCAGGGCGTCGGCGCGCGGGTGGCGCTCGGCGTTCTGTCGGTGCTGGAGCCCGAGGCGCTGGCGAGCGCCATCGCCACCGGCGACAAGGGCTCGATCAGCCGGGCCCCGGGCGTCGGGCCGCGCCTCGCCGCCAGGCTCGCCGCCGAGCTCAAGGACAAGGCCCCGGCCTTCGCGCCCGTCGATCCCGCGCTGGTCGCCCTTGCGGGCGCCGTCGAGGAGGGCGCCGCCCCGCAGCCGGTGGCGGACGCCGTCTCGGCACTGGTCAATCTCGGCTACCCGCAGGTCCAGGCCGCCGCCGCCATCGCGGCCGCGCTCAAGGGTGCGGGGGAGGGCGCCGAGGCCAAGGTGCTCATCCGGCTCGGCCTGCGCGAACTCGCCCGCTGACGGCCCGACCTGACAGTTGGGGCGCACTTAGATCGCACGCCCTTGACCCGCGCGGGCGGCGGTGCCATGTCGACCCGCGCCAATAAGGTATTGAAAAGCAAGCTACTTTTCAATTCTTCTAAACTGGCGCGGGTGCCCCGGACGGTCGTCGACGACCGCGGCGGGCACGGGGATGACGGGATTTGCGGCGCGCATGATCGTCTGTTCTTGTAACGTCTTATCGGACGGCGCCGTGCGCGGCTGCCTCGCCCCCGGACCCGGCTGCCCGCGCACGCCCGCGCAGGTCTACGCCTGCCTCGGCTGCAGCCCGAAATGCGGGCGCTGCGCCCGCACGATCCGCGCGATCATGCAGACCGCGCTGGGCGAGGCCGCGGCGGCGGAGAGCAGCCATGCTTGCACGACGGCTTGCGCGAGCGCCTGTAGTTTGGTGAAATTCCAAACTGCGGATGAGGGAGTCGCGGCCTGATGCTTCTACCCCCCGCCTGAGAGCACGGTAAGGAGTACGGGGGCATGAAGGGCGACACCAAGGTCATCGAGTATCTGAATCGCGGCCTGCGCAGCGAGCTGACGGCCGTCAGCCAGTACTGGCTGCATTTCCGCATGCTCAATGACTGGGGCTACGTCGAGCTGGCGAAGTTCTGGCGCAAGGAATCGATCGAGGAGATGAACCACGCCGACCGGTTCATCGACCGGATCCTGTTCCTCGACGGGTTCCCGAATCTGCAGGAGCTCGACCCGCTGCGGATCGGCCAGAACGTTCAGGAGATCCTGGAATCCGATCTCGCCGCCGAGAACGAGGCCCGCAGCCTCTACCTCGAGGCCGCGAAGTACTGCGATTCGATCAACGACCGCGTGTCCAAGCGCCTCTTCGAGGATCTGGCCGAGGACGAGGAGGGTCACATCGACTTCCTCGAGACCCAGCTCGAGCTGATCAAGCAGATCGGCCTGCCGCTCTACGCGCAGAAGCATATCGGCGGCCTCGAGCAGATCGCCCCCGAGAAGGAGTGACAGCGCCCGGGCTCCCGCCGCCCGCGCGGCGGAGCGGGGACCCGGACAGTGATGCGGGCAGGGGTGGGGCCGGCGCGGCCGCGTTCCTGCCCGCCTGAGACGGCAAGCTGGGGAACGGGATGCGGCTCGTGGTGGTCGGCGCCGACGGGCGCATGGGGCGGATGCTGATCCGCGCGGTGGCGCAGGCCGAGGGCTGCACGCTCTCAGCGGCGATCGAGCGCGACGGCTCGCCGGCGCTCGGCGAGGACGCCGGCGTCCTCGCCGGGCTGCCACCCCTCGACGTTCCCGTCACCGACGACGCCCTCACGGCCTTCGCGGGCGCCGACGGCGTCCTCGACTTCACCGCGCCGGCCGCCACGGTCGCCTTCGCCGAGCTCGCCGCCCAGGCGCGCATCGTCCACGTCGTCGGCACGACCGGCCTCTCGGAGGACGATTTCGTCAAGCTGAAGGCGGCCTCGTACCACGCCCGCATCGTGCAGTCGGGCAACATGTCGCTCGGCATCAACCTGATGGCCGCGCTGGTCCGGCGGGTCGCCAAGGCCCTGGGCGACGAGTTCGACATCGAGATCGCCGAGATGCACCACCGCATGAAGGTGGACGCCCCCTCCGGCACCGCGCTGATGCTCGGCGAGGCCGCCGCGGAGGGCCGCGGCGTCGACCTGAAGGCGGTTCGGGTCTCGACCCGGGACGGGCATACCGGCGCCCGCCGGCCGGGCGATATCGGCTTCGCCACCCTGCGGGGCGGCAGCGTCGTCGGCGACCACAGCGTGATCTTCGCCGGAACCGGCGAGAGCCTGACGATCAGCCACCACGCCGCCGACCGGGGCCTGTTCGCCACGGGCGCCGTCAAGGCCGCGCTCTGGGCGCATCCCAAGCCGCCGGGGCTCTACACCATGACCGACGTGCTCGGCCTGTGACCGGCGGCGCGACGGCGATGGAGCGGCTCCTCATCCTCGTCCGGCACGGCCAGAGCGAGTGGAACCTGAAGAACCTGTTCACCGGCTGGCGCGACCCGGACCTCACCGAACGCGGCGTCGCCGAGGCCCGGGCCGCCGGGCGCGGCCTCAAGAGGGACGGCTACGGGTTCGACGTGGCCTTCACCTCCGAGTTGGTCCGCGCGCAGCGCACCTGTGCGCTGATCCTCGAGGAGATGGGCCTGTCCGAGATCCCGGTCCTGCGCGAGCGCGCCCTCAACGAGCGCGATTACGGCGACCTCTCCGGCCTCAACAAGGACGAGGCCCGCGCCCGCTGGGGCGACGCGCAGGTCCACGCCTGGCGCCGGGGCTACGACGTGCGGCCGCCCGGCGGCGAGAGCCTGAAGGACACGGCCGCGCGGGTTCTGCCCTGCTACGTCGCGACGATCCTGCCGCGCGTGATGGCCGGCCAGCGGGTCCTGGTGGCGGCCCACGGGAACTCGCTCCGCGCCCTGGTGATGGTCCTCGACGGATTGACCGAGGCGCAGGTGCCCGATCTCCAGATCCGGACCGGCGTGCCGCTGGTCTACCGCCTGAACGCCGACACCACGGTCGCCTCCAAGACCGTGCTGGAGCAGGTCGTCGACGCGGACCGCTGAGTGGCGACGGAACTCGGACCGGGCCTGATCCACCATCCGGGCTTCCTCGACGCGGCGGCCCGCGCGCGGCTCGCCGCGGAGATCGCCGCGGTTCTCGCCGAGGCGCCGCCCGTGACGCCGCGCATGCCCCGCACCGGCAAGCCGTTCTCGGTGCGGATGTCGAATGCCGGACCCCTCGGCTGGGTCTCCGACGTCGTGGGCTACCGCTACCAGCCGCACCATCCCGAGACCGGTCGACCCTGGCCGGCCCTGCCGCCGACCGCCCGCGCGGCCTGGGAGACGCTGGCGGCCTATCCGGCTCCGCCGGAAGCCTGCCTCGTCAACATCTACGCGCCGGGGACCCGCATGGGCCTCCACCAGGACCGCGACGAGGCGGATCTCGCCGCGCCGGTCGTGTCGCTGTCCCTCGGCGCGGCGGCCCTGTTCCGCTACGGCGGCCTGAGCCGGTCGGACCCGACCCGCTCGGTCCGGCTGCAGGCCGGCGACGCACTGGTGATGGGTGGCGCCGCGCGGCTCGTCTTCCACGGCATCGACCGGCTCTACCCGGACGGCGACCTGCTGGAAGCGGCGGACGGGCCCGGGTTCCTGCCGCCGGGCGGCCGCTGCAATCTCACCCTGCGACGCGTCACGGTGCCGGCCACGCCATGATGCGCGACACGCCATGACGCGCGAGCGAGATCCGGAGCCGGTGCCGACCGCGATGCCGCCGGCGATCCCCGGCGGGCGCGTCAGCGCGGCAGCGCAGTGGCCGGCGCTCGCCGGCTTCGTCGCGGCCGAGGCCCGCCTCCAGGAGGCGGTCCTGGCGCGCGGGCGCGTCACGGCCGGGCTCTACGAGTTCGTCCGGTTCGGGCTCAAGCAGGGCTGGGCCTGCCTGTTCGGCGGCCTGCTCCTGGCGCTCATGCTCGGCACGCGCCTCGTCTGGCCGGCCCACGCGCCCGTCGCCCGGTACGACGCGCTGTTCCTCGCCGCCCTCGTGCTCCAGGTCGCGATGCTGCGGCTGCGGATGGAGACGTGGTCGGAGGCCCGGGTGATCCTGGTCTTCCACGTCATCGGCACGGCCATGGAGATCCACAAGACCGCGATCGGCAGCTGGGTCTACCCGGAGGCGAACCTGTTCCGGCTCGGCGGCGTCCCGCTGTTCACGGGCTTCATGTACGCGGCGGTCGGCAGCTATCTCGCCCGCGTCTGGCGCCTGTTCGATTTCCGGTTCACGCGGCACCCGAGCCTGCGCCTGCTCGCGGTCCTGTCGGTGGCGATCTACGTCAATTTCCTCATCGATCATCGCGGCATCGACCTGCGTGTCGGACTCATCGCGGTCGCGGTCGCGGCCTTCGCCCCCGCGACCGTGTACTTCAAGGTCTGGCGGGAGCACCGCACCATGCCGCTCCTGCTCGGCCTGCTGCTCGTCGCGCTGTTCATCTGGTTCGCCGAGAATCTCGGCACACTGTCCGGCACGTGGCTCTACCCGAACCAGCGGCAGCACTGGTCCATCGTCCCGGTGGCCAAGCTCTCGTCCTGGTTCCTGCTGATGATCGTGTCCTACACGCTGGTCGCGCGGGTGAACGGCATCGCGACCTGGCCGGCCGTGCTGGCCGCGCCCGCGCGTCGGGAGCTGCCGATGGCCCGCGCGACCCATCTCGGCCTCGCGGCCGCGGTGATCGCCCTCGGCCTGCTGCTGCGCGTGCCGCACTGGGGCCTGCCGCTCGCGATCCACCATTACGGCGGCGGGATCCTGTGGGGGGCGATGCTGTTCCTTCTGGTCGCGGCCCTGCGACCCGGCAGCTGGGGCCTGCGCACCTGCCTGATCGCCGCCTTCGCGGCCGCCGCGCTCATCGAGAGCAGCCGGCTCGTCCACACGCCGGCCTTCGACGCCTTCCGGACGACCCTGCCGGGTCAGCTCCTCCTCGGCTCCATCTTCTCGCCGTGGAATCTCCTCGCCTACGGCGTCGGGATCGGCGCCGCCGCCGCGCTCGCGCTTTCCCTTCATCGTGAACGCAGGCGCGCCGCGTTGCCGGCTTGACAGAACAGGTCGCCCGGCAGACCCATCGGGTGCGGACTAACCCAAAGTTGGGTCCACCAGGAGAACCGGTTTTCGATGCGGATGCGCAACCTGACGCTGCGTCTCGGACGGGTTCTATGCGCAGCCGCGCTGGCGGCCAGCCTCGGCTCGGCCGCCCGGGCCGGCGATCCCGTCTATCCCGCGGGCTCGCGCTTCGGCTTCGACCCGCCCGCCGACATGTCGCTGTCGCGGCGCTTCTCGGGCTTCGAGCGGAAAGAGGGTGGCGCGACCGTGTCGGTCGTCGAATTGCCCGCGAACGCCTTCGCGGAGCTCGTCAGCGGCTTCACCGACGCCAACCTGCTGAGCCAAGGCTTCGCGGTCGAGAAGCGCGAGGAGGTCAAGATCGGCGACAACGAGGGCATGCTCTACACCGGTGAGCAGCCCGCCGATCCCGGCTCGTCCGCGCCGGCTATCCGGAAGTGGATCCTCGTGGTTGGCACACCGACCGTGACCGGGCTGATCATCGCCCAGGCGCTGCCCGACGCCGAGACCGAGGCCTCGATGCGCAAGATGGTGACCGGCGTCACCCTCCGGCCGGCCCTGTCGCTGACCCAGCAGGTCGACGCGCTGCCCTTCCGCATCGCCGACATGGCGGGCTTCCGGCCCGTGCGGGTGATGGCCGGCAACTCGGTCCTCCTCACCAGCGGCCCGAAGGACCAGATGCAGAATCTGGAACAGCCGATCCTCGTCCTCGCGCAGGCCGTGCAGCAGCCGCCCGGGGCCGAGCAGCGGGACGGCTTCGCCCGCGCCGCCCTGGCGTCCAATCAGACCCTCAAGGACTTCGTCATCGAGCGGGCGCAGAGCTACCGCTCGAACGGCGTCGACTGGCACGAGATCGTGGCCCGCGCCCTCGATCAGCCGACCAACCAGCCCGTCGTGGTCATGCAGACCATCCGGTTCGCACCGGACGGCTACGTCCGCGCCCTCGGCGTCGTGCGGCAGGATCAGCGCGACGGCGTCCTCGCCAAGTTCCGCCAGGTGGTGGACAGCGTGCAGGTCAAGTAGCGCGTCACCAGACCACGGCCTGCCCGTCGCGGCGCGGGTCGCTCGCGGCCACGTAGCCCTCGACGGCCGGATCGCCCATCCGCCAGATGAACTGGCCAGCGCCGAAATCCTGGTAGCTGTCCTCGATCACCTCGAGTTCGTGGCCGAGGGCCTTCAGGCGCTCCAGGGTCGCGCCCGGCATCGCCGCCTCGACGTTGATGTCGAGGCCCTCGTTCACCCGCCACCGCGGCGCGTCGCAGGCCGCCTGCGGGTTCTGGCCGTGGTCGATCATCCGCACCAGGGTCTGGACGTGCCCCTGCGGCTGCATGTTGCCGCCCATCACGCCGAAGCTCATCACCGGGGCTCCGTCCTTCGTGAGGAAGCCCGGGATGATGGTGTGGAACGGGCGCTTGCCGGGCGCCACCACGTTGGGGCTCTCCGGAACGAGCACGAAGCCGTAGCCGCGATTCTGCAGGGAGATGCCCCAGCCCGGGACGACCACGCCGGAGCCGAAGCCCATGAAGTTCGACTGGATGAAGCTCACCATCATGCCGGACTCGTCGGCCGCGGTGAGGTAGATCGTGCCGCCCGCGGGCGGCTTGCCCGGCCCGAAGACCTGGGCGCGATTCCGGTCGATCAGCTTGGCGCGCTCCGCGAGGTAGGCTGGGTCGAGCATGGCCTCCGGCGTCACCTCCATCCCGCGGGGGTCGGCGACGTACCGGTAGGTGTCGCTGAAGGCGAGCTTCATCGCCTCGATCTGCAGGTGCTGCGACTCCGGCCCATCGACCGGCAGGCCGCCGAGGTCGAACTGCTCGAGGAGGCCCAGCGCGATCTGCGCCGCGATACCCTGGCCGTTCGGCGGGATCTCGTGCAGCGTGTAGCCGTGATAGTCCTTCGCGGTCGGCGTGACCCATTCGGGGCGGAACGCCGCGAGGTCGGCGGCGGTCATCGCGCCGCCGTTGGCCCGCGCGTGCGCGGCGATCGCCTCGGCGATCTCGCCCCGGTAGAAGGCCTCGCCCTTGGTCTCGCCGATCAGCCGAAGGGTCTTCTCGGCACCCGGGAAGGTCACCAGCTCGCCGACATCCGGCGCCCGGCCCCGCGGCAGGAAGAACTCCGAGAAGCCCGGCTGGCGGGTGATCGCCTCGATCCGGGCCGCGGCCGCCCATTTCTGCTGGACCACCACCGGCGCGAGGTAGCCCCGCTCGGCGATGCGGATCGCGGGCTGCATCAGGTCGGCGAAGGGGAGGCGGCCGAAGCGCTCGCTCAGCGCCGCCCAGGCGGCGACCGCGCCCGGCACGGTGACCGAGTCCCAGCCGCGCATCGGCGGCCGCTCGCCGGCGCCGTACTTCTTCAGGAAGTAGTCCCGGCTCCAGGCGGCCGGCGCCCCGCCGGAAGCGTTGAGGCCGTGCAGCGCCTTCCCGTCCCACAGGATGCAGAAGGCGTCGGAGCCGAGACCGTTGCTGCACGGCTCGGTGACGGTCTTAGCGGCCGCCGTGGCGATCGCGGCATCGACCGCGTTGCCGCCGGCCTGGAGCATCTGGATGCCGGCCTGCGCCGCCAGCGCGTGCGAGGTCGCCACGCAGTTGCGCCCGAACATCGGCATCCGCAGCGACGGATACCCGGTCACCCAGTCGAACGGCTTCATCGCTCAGTTCCCGGTCTCGGCAGCCCACGCGCTCCCGCGGCACTTGGCATACAGGATATCCGGCCCCGGTGAAGGCGTGGCCGGGCATGCCCGCCAACGAAAAACGCGGGCCCGAGGACCCGCGCTTCGTGAACGTGATGCTGCCTTGCCGGGCCGCTCAGTAGGGGCGGCCGTAGAGCGGCGAGGTCGGGTCCAGCCGGTCGACGAAGGAGAGGTCGACGTTGCGGATCGCCGAGGAACGGGCGCCGATGAACGGCCCGTTGGTGATCGGATCCGGCAGGATGCCGCGGCCGAAGCGGTCCGTCGGGCCGTAGGGCGGGGTCAGCTGGTTGGACGCCGCGATCAGGTAGGGGTTCAGGGCCGGGTTGCGCGAGCCGCCGGCGCCCGGAACGTTCGAGGTCAGCGGCACGTTACCGGCATCGAGCCAGCTGCGCGGGCGCACTCGGATCGGGAGCGGCCGGCTGACCCGGTAGATCGGGCCGGGGACGTAGCCATCCTGAGCCTGGGCGGGCGCGGAGGCCAGGGCGCCGAGGCCGGTGGCGGCGACGACGCCGAGAAGGGCGATCTTGAGCGAGCGCATGGCCAACCTTGTCCTTGAGTGCCATCAGTATGGCGACCGAAGCTTAACAGTTCGCCGCCTTTGACGATAAGACGCTTGGGCGAGGCTGTTGTTCCGCCCTTATGGCTGAGCTTGTGCGTTTTGCCACACTCCGGCCTCATTTTTTATTTTGCGGCCGCCGGATTAACGATCCGACCCTCCCGGGAGGCTCTGTCGCGGCCGATGCCGGGCACGCGCCCGCCGGATCGGGCGCGACCGAGAAGGCCGCCGTCGTGGCGGCATCGGCGAGGTCGACGAGGCTCAGCGCGTCGAGCATGCAGCCGAGGGCCTGCGGCTCCGGCGGGTGCGCGAGGGGCGCGCAGAGCCATCCGTCGAGCTGGAAAGCCGTGTCGCGCGTGACGAAGCCGGTGCAGGTCCGCTGCGCGGGGCCCGCGAAGGTCACCTCCAGGGTCTCGACCGCACCGAACTTCGTGCGGATCTGATCGCGGGCGCCGGTCCGGGCCACCGCCAGGGCCGGCCGGTCGAGGGCCGGACCGTTCGCGGCGCGCCGGGCCATGAGGACGAAGAGCGTCGGCGGTGCGCCCGAGCGGGGCCCGCGGGTGAGCTGGACCCGCAGGACCGGCGCCTCGATCGCCGCGACGTCGCCCCGGATGAGGGTGTCCTCGCGCAGCCCGGTCCGCGGATCGACGCGGGCGGACACGCGCACCGGATCGAGCCCGGGTTCCGCGAGCCCGAACTGGGCGACCGAGGCCGCGGGCGGTGCCGGCGAGGCCTGGACCGACGGGACGAAGGCGGTCTCCGCGGCCGGCGGCGGCGCGGGCGCGGAGGTCGGGTTCTCGCCGGGCCAGCGGGGGAGGGCCCACAGGACGGCAATCGCCGCCGCGGCGAGGGCGATGCGCAGGCCGAGAGATCCCGGGGAGACCGGGGCGTCCGGCGCGCGCGCGGCCCGGCCGCCCGGCACGCCGAGCCCGATCCGATCGACGAGGGGCGCTGTTCCGGTCAGGGTCGTGCTCCGTGGCGGCGGGAGGCCGCGGGGTGGACGCCAGCGTCGCGCCGAAGGATTGAATTCCCTCTGCCGGCCCGAGACCGTCACCGGGTTTCCGGAGGCAGGGTGAATCGAGTGTTGCGCCGTCGGCGGCCTTGACAGCACGCGCCCTTGCGCGCCTTGCTCGACCCGGCCGTCGCCCCCACCTCCGCGGAGGACGGGGTCTGCGGCCGCGCCCGTTTGGCGGGCGCGTCCGGCACGAACGATCCTTCGGCCGATTGTACTGGCACAGGCGCGGCACCCGGATCGGTCGGGGTTTTCCGCGCGGAGACGAGAGATGGGTTACAAGGTCGCCGTCGTCGGCGCCACGGGCAACGTGGGCCGCGAGATGCTCGATATCCTGGCCGAGCGGGCTTTCCCCGCCGACGAGGTCGTGGCGCTGGCCTCGCGCCGCAGCCAGGGTCAGGAAGTCTCCTACGGCGACAAGACGCTCAAGGTCAAAACGCTGGACACGTACGACTTCTCCGACACCGACATCTGCCTGATGTCGGCCGGCGGCGAGGCGTCGAAGGAGTGGTCGCCCCGCATCGGCCAGCAGGGCTGCGTGGTCATCGATAACTCGTCGGCGTTCCGCTACGACGCCGACGTGCCGCTGATCGTGCCCGAGGTGAACGCCGACGCGGTGGTGGGCTTCACCAAGCGCAACATCATCGCCAACCCGAACTGCTCGACCGCCCAGCTGGTCGTCGCGCTGAAGCCCCTCCACGAGGCGGCCACGATCAAGCGCGTCGTCGTGTCGACCTACCAGTCGGTCTCCGGCGCCGGCAAGGAGGCGATGGACGAGCTGTTCAACCAGACCCGCGCCGTGTTCACCGCCGGCGAGATCAAGCAGGGCGGCAAGTTCACGAAGCGCATCGCCTTCAACGTCATCCCCCACATCGACGTGTTCATGGAGGATGGCTACACGAAGGAAGAGTGGAAGATGGTCGCCGAGACCAAGAAGATGCTCGACCCGAAGATCAAGCTGACGGCGACCGCCGTCCGCGTGCCGGTCTTCATCGGTCACGCGGAATCGGTGAACGTCGAGTTCGAGCAGCCGCTCACCGCCGAGAAGGCGACCGAGATCCTGCGCGCCGCCCCCGGCGTGCTGGTGATCGATAAGCGCGAGAACGGCGGCTACATGACCCCCCACGAGGCGGCCGGCGAGGACGCGACCTACATCTCGCGCATCCGCGAGGACGCGACGGTGGAGAACGGCCTGAACTTCTGGTGCGTCTCGGACAACCTGCGCAAGGGCGCGGCCCTCAACGCGATCCAGATCGCCGAGGTGCTCGTCAATCGTAAGCTGCTGAACCGCGCCAAGCGCGCCGCCTGAGACTGTTTCCTCTCCCGCTGGGGGAGGGGGCTCTGTCCGACGGATCCTCGGGACACGGTCCCGAGGATCCGTCACGGCTCGGGATCGTGACGCGGATCGGTGGTGCGGACCTTCCGTCCGCGACGTGTCCGCACTGCGTGCGCGGGCCGGCTGTTCATAGCCGAGAGGCTTCGCGGCCGCTCGTTGAGCGCCGCGACCATTCCGGTCATCGACGGCCCGAAGCGGGCCGGGGGACGGTTCACCGACGCCCGATCGCTGTTACCGACCGTCGCCTCGTCGAACACCGCTGTGCGGCTCCGTCGGATGCGGCAGGCGCGGACCGGGCGGACTTCTCGCCGCCCGTTCCGGCTACGCCATGCCGAGGGCTTGCATGTAGAGCTCGAGGATCGCCTCCTGCTCCTGGCGCTCGCTGTGGTCCTGCTTGCGGATGCGCAGGATCGTCCGGACGGCCTTCGCGTCGAAGCCCCGGCCCTTCAGTTCGGCGAACACCTCCTTGATGTCGCCCATGATGCCGGCCTTCTCCTCCTCGAGACGCTCCAGGCGCTCGATGAACTGCTTCAGCTCGTCCGCGGCCACGCCCTCGGCCGACGAGACGTCGCCGCCGGGCCGCTGCGCGGCGGTGGGCATCGAATGGGCGTTCATGGGGCTCTCCCGAATGCACGGCGCGGTTGCGCCCTGGACCCGTGGTTAACGGGCCCGCCTTACCGGAAGCTTAGCCGATTCGCCGCCGTCCGGCCGCCGCATCAATGGTCCCTGATCAATGGTCCTTGGCCTGCGCGGCCGAGAAGCCCGCCTGCTGCTCCGCACTCGCCTCCGTCTGGAAGCGCGCCTTCCACTCGGCGTAGGGCATCCCGTAGACCGCCTCGCGGCTCTCGTCCTTGGTCAGCGCGACGCCCGTCTCGTCGGCGGCGTCCTTCAGCCAGTTCGACAGGCAGTTCCGGCAGAAGCCCGCCAGGTTCATCAGGTCGATGTTCTGCACATCCGTCCGGTTGCGCAGATGCGCGACGAGGCGGCGGAAGACCGCGGCCTCGAGTTCCGTCTGGGTCCTGGGATCGATCTCGCTCATCGGTCGCAACTCTCTTCGGGTCGGGCGGGCCACACCCGATTTCGGGGCCGGCCCGGCGGAGATCAAGCCGCGAGCAGCGGGCGCAGCACGCGGGCGAAGCGCGCCGCCCACTCCGCCTGGCCGTCCGCGCCGGCGATCAGGTCCTGGCGGATCTCCACCAGGGCGTTCGCGAGGCCGCGCGCGGTGGCGTGGCGGTCGATCGTGTCGCCCGGCAGGCCGCCGCCGTAGGGCGCGTTGTCGCCGACGGTGAGCCCGGCCGGATCGGCCTCCAGCGCGCGGATCAGCGGGCGGGCGAAGCGGTCGTCCCGGTCGTACAGGATCCCGACCTGCCAGGGCCGCGCGATCCCGCGCCAGTAGGGCGTGAAGCTGTGCATGGTCAGGAGCACGGGCGGCCGGCCCGCAGCCTGGGCGGTGGCGATCGCGTCGTCGATGGCCGCGTCGAACGGCGCGTAGAACCGCGCGATCCGGGCCTGCTTCCCGGCCTCGTCGATCCGGGCATTGCCCGGCACGACGGCGCCGTCGGACAGGCGCATCACCAGGGTCGGATCGGCGCGCCCGCGATTCGGGTCGATGATGAGGCGGGAGAAGTTCGTCAGGATCGCCGGGGCGCCGAGCTGCGCCGCGAGGCTCCGCGTCACCGCCGCCGCGCCGATGTCGTAGGCGATGTGCCGGGCGTATTCCGACGCGGGCACGCCGAGCGCGATGTCCGGCGGCACGAAGTTCGAGGCGTGGTCGCAGGCGATGACGAGGCCGCAGGCGGGGTCGCCGGGAATGATCTCGCAGGGATGCGCGGGCGTTACGGCCGATTCTGTCTCCGGACGGGTCACGGGGCTCCGAGGTCTTCAGAGAGGTCTTCAGATCTGTGCGAGGGCACCGATGGCGCTTGCCGTCGCGCGGCCGCTCGGGCAGATCACCTATCAAGGATCGTGCGCTCACGGCAAGAAACGGGCCCGCCGCCCAGGGAAGAAACGGGCGGGGATCGCGCGACACAATGGAGAGAGGAGCCCGTTTGACGCCATGACCGACACCGTTCCGCCCGTCACCGACGCGGCCACCCGGGACCAGCGCGCGCTCCTCGATTCGATCCTCACGGCCGCGATCCGCGCCGCCCATCCGGATCTCTGCCTGCCGCCGCACCTGCCGGAGCCGAGCCCGGGCCGCCTGATCATCCTCGCCGCCGGCAAGGCCGCGGGCAGCATGAGCGCCGTGGCGAGCCGCTTCTACCGGCAGAAGCACGGGCTGGGTGACGACCGGATCGTCGGCCTCGCGGTGGCGCGGCACGGCTACGGGCAGGAGGCGCCGGGCATCCACATGGTCGAGGCGGGCCACCCGGTCCCCGATGAGGCCGGCATCTCGGCAACCCGCGAAGCGCTGCGGCTCGCCACCGAGGCCGGGCCCGACGACGAGGTCCTGGTGCTGCTCTCGGGCGGCGGCTCGGCCAACTGGATCGCCCCCGCCGGCGACCTCACGCTGATCGAGAAGCAGGCGATCACCCGGGCGATGCTCCGGTCCGGCGCGCCGATCGGCGAGATCAACACGGTGCGCAAGCACATCTCGCGGATCAAGGGCGGCCGCCTGGCCCTCGCGGCCCGCAATGCCCGGCGAATCCTGACGCTGGCGATCTCCGACGTGCCGTTCGACGATCCGGCGGTGATCGCCTCCGGGCCGACCGTGCCCGATCCGTCGACCCTGGCCGATGCCCGGGCCATCTGCGAGAAGCGCGGCATCCCGCTGCCCGAGGAGGCGGTGCGCCTCCTGAACGACCCCAACAACGAGACGCCGAAGGCCGGCGATCCCGCCTTCGCCCGCGCCGAGTACCGCATCATCGCCCGGCCGATCGACGCCCTGAACGCCGCCGCCGAGGCGGCCCGCGCGGCCGGCTACGAGCCGATCCTGCTGGGCGCCGACCTGGAGGGCGAGGCCCGCGAGGTCGCGGCTGAGCACGCGGCCGAGGCCAAGCGCCACAAGGCGGCCGGCAAGCGCGTCGCGCTGATCTCCGGCGGCGAACTCACCGTCACCATCCGCGGCGAGGGCCATGGCGGCCCGAACCAGGAATACGCCCTGGCGCTGGCGGTCGCGCTCGACGGCGAGCCCGGCATCTTCGGCATCAGCGCCGACACCGACGGGACCGACGGCGGGCGGGGGCTCGCCACCGACCCGGCGGGCGGCCTCGTCGACCCCACGACCCTCGAACGGGCCCGGGCCGCCGGCCTCGACCCGGCCGCGATGCTGGAGCAGAACGACTCCACCGCCTTCTTCGCGGCCCTCGGCGACCTCGTGAACCCCGGTCCGACCTGTACCAATGTCAACGACTGCCGCATCATCCTCGTCAATTAGCTCTCGCGTCTCGGCGGCTCAGCTCCTCCCGGCAGTCACGGTCCTCGGCCTCGCGCTCCTCGGCGCGAGCCCCGCCAAGGCGGACCTGCGCCTGTGCAACCAGACCGCCAGCAAGGTCGGGATCTCGCTGGGCTACCGCGATCCCCAGGGCTGGGTGACGGAGGGCTGGTGGGATCTGGCGCCGAAGGCCTGCGAGACGCTGCTCAAGGGCGCGCTGGCCGCGCGGTTCTACTACGTCTTCGCGGTCGACTACACGCGCGGCGGCGAGTGGAGCGGCCGTTCGCTGATGTGCACCCGCGATTCGGAGTTCACGATTCGCGGCATCGAGGATTGTCTCGCCCGCGGCTACGACCGCAACGGCTTCTTCGAAGTCGACACCGGCGAGCAGAAGAGCTGGACCATCCAGCTCACGGATCCGAACCGGCCGGACGCGCCGGCGAAACCGTAATGTGAAGGCGGCGGCCGAGACTGCGGTCTTGACGCTGTCCGGCCCGAGATGCTCACAGCCGATCTGCGCTCCCTGAGCCAGATCTTTCAACCGCCGGCGCTCGACGCCGCGCGGCAACGAGAACACGGAGGAAATACGCTTGAAACGGTCACGCCGCACGAAGATCGTCGCCACCCTCGGTCCGGCCTCCGATTCGCCGGAGATGATCGAGCGGCTGTTCCGCGCGGGCGTCGACGTATTCCGGCTCAACATGAGCCACCTGCCGCGCGAGAAGCTGCCCGAAAAGGTGGAGGCGATCCGCACCATCGAGCGCGAGGCCAAGCGGCCGATCGGCATCCTGGTCGACCTGCAGGGACCCAAGCTGCGGCTCGGCACCTTCGCGGAGGGCGCCGCGATGATCGAGGCCGGTGCCACCTTCGTGCTCGACGGCGACCCGACCCCCGGCGACGCCGCGCGCTGCCACCTGCCGCATCCGGAGATCCTCGAGGCGCTGGAGCCGGGCCACGCCATCCTGGTCGACGACGGCAAGCTGCGGCTGACCGTGCTCGAGACGGCGCACAACCGGGCCGTGACCCGCGTCGAGGTCGGCGGCCGGATCTCGAACCGGAAGGGCGTGTCCCTGCCGCACACCGTGATCCCGGTGCCGGCGATGACCGACAAGGACCGGGCCGACCTCGATGCCGGCCTGAACGCCGGCGCCGACTGGATCGCCGTCTCGTTCGTCCAGCGGCCCGAGGACGTGGCCGAGGTGAAGAAGGTCTGCGCCGGCCGCGCCCTGGTGATGGCCAAGATCGAGAAGCCGCAGGCGCTGGCGCGCCTCGACGAGATCATCGAGATCTCCGACGGGCTGATGGTCGCCCGCGGTGACCTCGGCGTGGAGATGCCCCTGGAGCAGGTGCCGGGCGTGCAGAAGCGCATCACCCGCGGCGCCCGGCGCTACGGCAAGCCGGTGGTCGTCGCCACCCAGATGCTCGAATCCATGATCACCGCGCCGGTGCCGACCCGGGCCGAGGTCTCCGACGTCGCCACGGCGGTCTACGAAGGGGCGGACGCCGTGATGCTCTCCGCGGAGAGCGCCTCGGGCGCCCACCCGATCGGGGCGGTGGAGACCATGAACCGCATCGCCGAGCAGGTGGAGCGGGACGCGATCTACTGGTCGATCATCCGGGCGCAGAGCGCGACCCCCGACGAGACGGCCGCCGACGCCATCGCGGCGGCGGCGCACCAGATGGTCGACGCGCTGAGCCTCGACGCGATCATGGCCTGGACCAATTCCGGCTCGACGGCCCTGCGCCTGTCGCGCGAGCGCCCGAACGCCACCGTGATCGCGCTGACGCCGCGGCGCGAGACCGCCCGCCGCCTCGCCCTGGCCTGGGGCACGCACCCGATCGTCACCAAGGACGCGAGCGACGTGGACGACATGTCGTTCCGCGCCGCCAAGTTCGCGGTGCGCGAGAAGTTCGCTGCCGTGGGGGACCGGGTGATCGTCGTGGCCGGCCTGCCGTTCGGCACGCCGGGCGCCACCAACCTCGTGCGGCTGACCTTCATCACCCGCGAGCACGCCGAGAAGGCCTGACGGCACCCGGCTAGGAGAGCGGGACCGGCCGGCGCGTCAGTGCGCGACGGCCGGCTCCGGACCGGCCGCGCCCGTCGCGCCGGCCAGCCGGGCGACCTCCTCGGCGACCCGATCGGCGGCGACGTACTGGAGCATGTGGCCGATGCCCGGCAGCAGTACCAGCCGCGCGCCGGGGATCGCGCGGGCCAGCGGCACCGCCTGCGTGTCGGCGCGGACGATCGGGTCCGCCTCACCGGAGATTACCAGGGTGGGCACGCGGATCGCGCCGTAGCGTGGGCTCTGTGCCGCCAGGGCGCGCGGCAAGCCGAGCAGGTCCTGGACGTTGGCGAGGAGCGTTCCGGGCCGCAGGACCAGGTCCGACCGCGCCAAGTCCGGGTAATCCGTCCGCGGCGGTTGCGGCTGGAAGACCCGGCGCGCCGCCTCGGGCAGGAAGTGTCGCGCGATGGGCGGCCCGACCGTCCGGCTGAGCAGCCACGCCACCGGCGGGGTCACGGCGAGCCGCCAGTACCAGGGCAGATCGGGCATCCGGTCCGGCATGGGCATCGCCACCGGCGCCGCGAGGGCGAGGGCAGAGACCCTGTCCGGGTGGTCCAGGACGAGGGCCAGGGCGAGGGCGCCGGCCCAGGAATGGCCGAAGACGAGCGCCGGGCCGACACCCATCCGCTCCAGCGCCTCGGCGATCAGGGCGGCCTGCGCGGCCGGGGGCGCGGCGTCGCCGCCGCCGATCCGGTCGCTCCAGCCGAAGCCCGGCCGGTCGAACGCGATGACCCGGAAACCCCGCGCCGCGAGCCGGCGGCCGATCCCCTCCATCGGATCCGACGCGTTGGCCGAAGCGCCGTGCAGGAGCACGACGGGCGGCCCGTCGGCCGGGCCGTCCTGCAGGGTCGCGAGGCGGCCGCCGGTCACCGCCACGAACGGGCCGGCCGGCGGGTTGGCTGCGCCGACCCGCAGGGTGATGATTAGCGTCGCCAGCGCGCCGGCCGCGAGGACGAGCCCGGCGAGGGCGAGGGGCAGGGCCAGGAGGGTGAGGAGGACGGCGGTCACCCGGCTCACAGGTCGCGGCCGTCGACCTCCGGAGTGAGGCGGTTGATCGCCTCGCCGATCTTCTCCATCTGCGGGTAGAGCGACCGCGCCCGCCGGAAGGCGGCGAGCGCCCGCGCCTTGTCGTCGAGCGATTCGTAGATCCGGCCCATCGCGGCCCAGGCCTCGAAGTGGCGCGGCTCCAGCACCAGGGCCCGCTGCAGGTCCGCCAGGGCGTCGTCCTTGTCGGACAGGAGCCAGAACACCGTCGCGCGCCGGTTCCAGCCCTCCGACCAGTTCGGCTCGAGGGCGGTGACGCGGTCCATCAGCTCGGCCGCCAGGGGGAAGTCGTGTGCGGTGACCGCCTGACGGGCGCGATCAGTGAGGAGGTCGGCGGTCGGGCTGCCCGACCCAGCCATGCGCCGCTCGATCAGCCGGGCGATGCCCTTGGCCTCGGCCGGGTCCTCGCTGGCGCGCAGGCGGGCGAACAGGTCGTCCAGGCTCGGCGGCTTGGGCGCCGGCTTCCCCTCGGGCGCGGCGCGGCCGGAACGCCCGGCCTCCGGGGCCGCCCGCGCCGCCGGGATGTCCAGGGCGAGGGCCGACAGGCAGACCAGGGCGGCGAGGAGGCGGGTCGGCGTCATGCGGCCAGACTGTGCGCCGGCCCGGGATCCGTCAACGTGCCGCGGTGCCGCGCGCATGCGGAAACGGCCGCGCCCCTTCGGGTACGGCCGTCCCAACGTCGATCGTCGTCCGACCCGGCCTGACCGGGCGGAGCGGCCTCAGCCCTGGCGGGCCTTGAAGCGCTTCTGGGTCTTGTTGATCACGTAGACCCGGCCCTTGCGGCGCACGAGCTGGTTGTCGCGGTGGCGGCCACGCAGGGACTTGAGGGAGTTGCGGATCTTCATGGGTCTCTCGAGCCCGGAGGGCCGTCCGTTGTGTAGGGTGTCGGGAACGTGGTCACGAGGCTGGACGCGGGGTCGCGTCCGGCGATCACGGCTCACGCATCGCGGGATGGCGCGGCCATATCAGGATTCGCCCCCGGAAGGCAAGGCGCGCCGGGCATCGAGCGGAGGGGGGGCGGCTCAGTGAACCCTGTCGAGATCCGGCACCGCCGGTGCCAGCACGAGCTGCCGGCCGATCTCGTGCAGCAGCACGTCGAGCAGCGGCTTCAGGCGCTCGAACCCCGGCTGGGGCAGGCCGTCCTCGGCGGCGTTGTAGAGGGCCAGGGCCATCTCGGCGACCCGGTCGATGCCGCCGGCCGCCACGTCGGTCGCGCAGAAGGCGGATTCGTCGAGGAAGCCGTCGCGGCCGCACTCGGTCACGTCGATGACGATCCCGTGGGCCTCGCTGACGCCGCCCTGCGCGTCGAGGATGAAGCGGCCGCGCGCGAGGATCCACCGGACCTCGCCCGGCTCCGGGACGGTCCGGTACTGCGCGATGTACAGGCCGCCCTGCCGGCGGAGGTCATCGAGGGTCGACGCGATCCGACGCTGATCCTCCGGGTGGATGCGGTCCAGGAAGCTTCCGAAGGTCGTGCCGCTGCCGCTTCTCGTCCTGGGCAGGCCCAGCATCGTCGCGGCGACGGGGTCGCACCGCAGAACATCGTCGGCGATGTGCCAGGTCCAAGTCCCGACATCCGACACAGCGAGCGCGCGCGCCACACTGCTGCCGCCCCGCCGCTTCGTGCGCACGCCGACGCCCACAGGCTCGATCTCCAGCCATTTTCAGGCGGTCTGCCCAGACCGCTTCGTTGGTCGACACAATACTGAGATCACGAATGCGGCACAACGCGCGAGTTCTGCAGGGCTGAGCTGTATCGCACCGGTATCGGTCGGATCAGGGACGATGGTAAACGCCGGTCAATATCCCCTTCGCGAGGACCTGACCGCGCATGGCCTCGATCAGCGCGCCGCGACCCGGCGCCTCGGCGAGGGCGAGGGGCTGACGCAGCGCGTAGATCTGGAAGAGGTACGGGTGAGGCCCGTGGCCGGTGGGCGGGTCCGGCGGCAGCCACTCCGCGCGCAGGAAGCTGTTCCGGCCCACGGCCTCCAAGGTGCCCGCGTGGCCGGGCCCCGGCAGCGCGCCCTCCGGCAGACCGGCGGGCTCCGGCGGGACCGACCAGGCGATGAGATGGACCAGCGGCCGGGGCGTCGGGCTGCCCGCATCCTCCACGAGGAGGACGAGGGCGGCGGTACCCGCCGGCAGCCCGCTCCAGGCGAGGGGCGGCGACACGCCCGCGCCGTCGGCCGTGAAGCGCGCGGGCAGGTCCGCCCCGTCGGCGAAGGCCGGGCTCGACAGCGTCACGGTCTCGGGCACGTCGGGGAAGTCCGCGCGGGACGTCGTCTTCTCCAGGCCCGCCTTCAGCCCCGACAGCGCCTCGCCGAGCACACCGGGAATCTTCTCGAGCATCGCCGCCTCCTCCGCCGCGATGGCAACGGCGGAGGAGGCGGCCCGTTCACGCCGACCGCTCGGCCGCGACCATGTAGTTCACCGCCTTGTCGCGGCTGGTGCGCCACCCGTCCGTCAGCGGGTTGTAGACGACGCCGACCGTGTCGGTGACGTCGAGGCCGCCGGCCCGGATCGCGCGGGCGAGCTCGTCCGGCGTCACGAACTTCTCCCAGTCGTGCGTGCCGCGCGGCAGCCAGCCGAGCACGTACTCGGCCCCGACGATGGCGAGCGCGAAGGAGCGCAGCGTGCGGTTGAGGGTGGCCCCGAACAGCATTCCGCCGGGCTTCACCGCCGCGCAGGCGGTCCGCACGAAGGCCGGCATGTCGGAGACGTGCTCGACGACCTCCATGATCAGCACCGCGTCGAAGCTCTCGCCGCCGGCGACCACCGCCTCGATGGTCTGTCCGCGGTAATCCACCGGCACCCCGGCCGACTCGGCGTGGGCCCGGGCCACCGCGACGTTCTGCTCGGCCGGGTCGAGGCCGGTCACCCGGGCGCCGAGCCGGGCTAGCGGCTCCGAGAGCACGCCGCCGCCGCAGCCGACGTCGCAGATCGTCAGCCCGTCGAGGGGGAAGGGCGCCTTCGGGTCGCGGCCGAACCTGCGGCAGAGGGCGTCGCGGATGTAGGTGAGCCGCACCGGATTGAACCGGTGCAGGACGCGCATCGGGCCGGTCTCGTCCCACCACGTGGCGGCGAGCGCGTCGAAGCGCGCGACCTCGCCGCGGTCGACGAACCCTTCCGTGACCCGGTCCGTGGCTGACCTGTCCATGCGTGTTCCGTCCTCATGCCGGCGGGTGGGATCCAGCGCGCGGCGTCGTGCCTGCTTCGTGCCCGCGCTCTAGCACGGCGATCGCCCGGAAGTCGCCGCGGCGCGCGGGCGCCATGCTTGGCCGGTTGTTGACACTCCTCCGGGCCGCTTGTACCCGCCGGGCACCGTCCGGACGGGGCTGCAGCGGCCCGTCCAATCGCCACCGGGAACCCGCGACCGAGAGACCATGCCCCGTCTGGTGATGAAATTCGGCGGCACCTCCGTCGCCAACGTCGACCGCATCCGCAACGTGGCGCGCCACGTCGCCCGCGAGGTGGCGGCCGGCTACGACGTCGCCGTCATCGTGTCCGCCATGTCGGGCAAGACCAACGAACTGGTCGACTGGGTCAAGGACGCGAACCCGATCTACGATCCGCGCGAGTACGACGCCGTCGTGGCGTCCGGCGAGCTCGTCACCGCCGGCCTCCTGGCGATCGCCCTGCAGAAGGACGGGCTCAAGGCCCGCTCCTGGCAGGGCTGGCAGGTCCCGGTCGTGACGTCGGACGCGCACGGCTCGGCCCGCATCGCCGACATCGACCCGAAGAATCTCGAGGCGGGCTTCGCCAAGGGCGAGGTCGCGGTCATCGCCGGCTTCCAGGGCGTCCACGACGAGACCGGCCGGGTGACGACGCTGGGCCGCGGCGGCTCCGACACCTCCGCGGTGGCCGTGGCGGCCGCGATCGGGGCCGAGCGCTGCGACATCTACACGGACGTCGACGGCGTCTACACCACCGATCCGCGCATCGTCCCGAAGGCCCGTCGCATGGAGCGGGTCACCTTCGAGGAGATGCTGGAGATGGCCTCGCTGGGCGCCAAGGTGCTGCAGGTCCGCTCGGTGGAGCTCGCCATGGTCCACCGGGTGCCGACCACGGTCCGGTCCTCCTTCGATCCGCCGGACGCCGCGCGCCCGGGCACCCTCATCTGCGACGAGGACGACATCGTGGAACAGCAGATCATCACCGGGATCGCCTTCTCCCGGGACGAGGCGCAGATCACCCTGCGCAAGGTCAAGGACAGCCCGGGCGTCGCCGCCGCGATCTTCGGGCCGCTGGCGGATGCCAACATCAACGTGGACATGATCATCCAGACCGTGTCGGGCGACCAGTCGACCACCGACATGACCTTCACGGTGCCGTCCGCCGAGTACGAGCGGGCCCGCAAGATCCTCGACGAGGCCCGCGCGCAGATCGGCTACGCGCAGATCGAGGGCGCAACCGACGTGGTGAAGGTCTCGGCGATCGGCGTCGGGATGCGCAGCCACGCGGGCGTCGCCGCCAAGGCGTTCCGGGCGCTCGCCGAGAAGGGCATCAACATCCGCGCGATCACCACCTCGGAGATCAAGTTCTCCGTGCTGATCGACGCCGCCTATACGGAGCTTGCCGTGCGCACGCTTCACTCGCTATACGGCCTGGATCAGGCCTGAGCCTGGGACGCGGGTTCGAGCGGGGCGCGTGGTGTGAACTGAACAGTCACGGGCCGATCCGCCGATCCCAGAACGCCTCTGGGACCAGCGACCCGGTCCATCCGGCGCCGGCCGTCCCGGGTCTGGCGCCAAGGTTGCAGGGTGGTCGACGCCAAGGCCGCTCACCGACGCTGGAACGACGAACCGATGCCCGCTGCGCCCGGAGGCCCGCGCCTGCTGCTGCGCCGCCTCCGCGAAGCGATGGCGGAGCCGGTCAGCCCCCAGGCGCGCCTCGACCGCATCGTCGTCCTGATCGCCGCCAACGTGGTGGCCGAGGTCTGCTCGGTCTACGTGCTGCGCGACGACAACACCCTCGAGCTGTTCGCCACGGAAGGTCTGAACCGCGAGGCGGTGCACCAGACCCGCATGCGCACCGACGAGGGCCTCGTCGGCCTCATCGCGCGCACGGCGGAGCCGCTCTCGCTCTCGGACGCCCAGAACCACCCGGCCTTCTCGTACCGGCCTGAGACGGGCGAGGAGGCCTACCACGCCTTCCTGGGCGTCCCGCTCCTGCGCGCCGGCAACACGCTCGGCGTCCTGACGGTCCAGAACAAGACTTACCGCGTCTACTCCGAGGAGGAGATCGAGGCGCTCCAGACCACCGCCATGGTGCTCTCGGAGATGATCGCGTCGGGCGAGCTGGAGGGGCTCGCGCCGGACGCCGGCACCGCGGCCCGCCGCCCGGTCCTGGCCCGGGGCATCGCCCTCGCGGACGGCATCGGCCTCGGTTACGTGGTGCTGCACGAGCCCCGCGTCGTCGTGAAGACGCTGATCGCCGAGAACGTCGAGCGCGAGGTCGCGCGCCTCGACGCGGCGATCGAGGAGGTCCGCTCGGCGATCGACGCCCTGGTGGAGCGCGGCGACCGGATCGGCACGGCGGAGTCCCGCGAAGTGCTCGAGACCGTCCGGATGTTCGCCCACGACAAGGGCTGGCTCCGCCGGATGCGCGAGGCCGTGGGCTCGGGCCTGACCGCGGAGGCCGCGGTCGAGCGGGTCCAGTCGGACAACCGCGCCCGGATGATGCGGCAATCGGATCCGTACCTGCGCGAGCGGCTGCACGATCTCGACGACCTCGCCAACCGCGTCCTGCGCACGCTCATCGGCCCCGAGGCGGCCGGCGCCCTCGTGCTGCCCGAGAACGCCATCCTGGTGGCGCGCACCATGGGGCCGGCGGCGCTCCTGGACTACGAGGCCTCGACCCTGCGCGGAATCGTCCTGGAAGAGGGCGGTCCGACCAGCCACGTCGCCATCGTCGCCCGGGCGCTCGGCATCCCGGCTGTGGGCGAGGTCGAGAACGCCACCGCCCTGTGCGACGCCGGCGACGCGATCATCGTCGACGGCGTGGCCGGCGAGATCCATGTCCGGCCCGGTCCCGAGGTCGAGGCCGCCTACGCCGAAATGGTGCGCCTGCGCGCCCGCCGGCAGGAGCAGTACAGGGCGCTGCGCGACGTCCCGGCCCAGACCCGCGACGGCGTGCGCGTCGGCCTGCACCTCAACGCCGGCCTGCTGGTGGACTTCAGCCACCTGCAGGAGACGGGGGCCGAGGGCGTCGGCCTGTTCCGCACCGAACTGCAGTTCATGGTGGCGCAGCGCATGCCGTCGGCGGCCGAGCAGGAGGAGCTGTACCGCAAGGTCTTCGCGGCCTCGGCCGGCAAGTCCGTCACGGTCCGCACCCTCGACATCGGCGGCGACAAGATCCTGCCCTACATGGCCAAGCTCGAGGAGGAGAACCCGGCGCTGGGCTGGCGGGCGATCCGCATCGGCCTCGACCGGCCGGCGCTGCTGCGCATGCAGCTGCGCGCCCTCCTGAAGGCCGCCGACGGCGACCCGCTCAAGATCATGTTCCCGATGGTCGCCACGGTGGACGAGTTCGTGCGCGCCCGCGGCATCGTCGAGCGCGAGAAGGCCTACCTCAAGCGCCACGGCTACCGGCTCCCGACCGATTGCCGCCTCGGCGCGATGATCGAGGTGCCGTCGCTCCTGTTCCAGATCGACGAGATCGCCAAGGAGGCCGACTTCCTCTCGGTCGGCTCGAACGACCTGATGCAGTTCCTGTTCGCGGTGGACCGCGAGAACCGGCGGGTCGCCGACCGGTTCGATCCGCTGAGCGTCGCGGCGCTGCGCGCGTTCCGCCTGATCGCCGAGCGGGCCAACGCGGCCTCCTGCCCGGTGACGGTGTGCGGCGAGATCGGCGGCCGGCCCCTCGACGCCATGGCGCTGATCGGCCTCGGCTACCGACAGCTGTCGATGTCGCCCGCCGCCATCGGCCCGGTCAAGGCGATGGTGCTGAGCCTTGACGCGGCCGCGATCGCCGCGCTGATCGACGCCGAGATGGCGCGGATGCACGACGGCGATTCCCTGCGCCCGGCGCTGACGGCCTTCGCGCACGCGCACGGCATCCCTATCTAAGCGCGAACGCGACCCTTGCCGAACATTCGGCCGGGGTTGTACGGCAACGCCACGACGATTTCGGTCGACGCGCCGCGGCTTCCGCTCTCGGACGGACGAGGCGTGGATTTGGGGGACGTCCTGCCGGGTCCTACACCCTCCAAGCCACGCAGCTCCGTCCCGCAGGACGAGACGCGCGCCCGGCCCGGAACCGCACGCGCAGACCTGCAGAAACACGGGCGATGATCCCCTTTCCCACCGAGCGCCTCGACGCCATCCTGGCGCGGCACGACATCGTCACCGCGCAGCTCGCCTCCGGCGAGATCGATCCCGAGACGGTGGTCCAGCTCTCCCGCGAGCTGTCCGACCTCGACCCGGTCGTGGCGGCGATCCGCGCCTACCGCGCCGCCCTGGAGAACCTCGCGGGCGTCGAGGCCCTGATCGACGAGCCCGGCACGGATCCGGAGATGCGGGCCCTCGCCGCCGAGGAGAAGCCGGAGGCGCAGGAGGCGCTCGAGGCCGCCCACCGGGACCTCCAGCTGCTGCTCCTGCCCAAGGATGCCGCCGACGAGAAGAGCGCGATCCTGGAGGTCCGCGCCGGGACCGGCGGCGACGAGGCCGCGCTGTTCGCCGGCGACCTGTTCCGGATGTACGCGAAGTACGCCGAGTCGAAAGGATGGCGGGTCGAGGTGATCTCCGAGAGCGAGGGCACGGTCGGCGGCTTCCGCGAGGTCGTGGCCGAGGTGAAGGGCCGGGGCGTGTTCGCCCGGCTCAAGTTCGAGAGCGGCGCCCACCGCGTCCAGCGTGTGCCCGATACCGAGACGCAGGGCCGGATCCACACCTCCGCCGCCACCGTCGCGGTGCTCCCGGAGGCCGAGGAGGTCGACATCCACGTCAACGACGCGGACCTGAAGATCGACACGATGCGGGCCCAGGGCGCGGGCGGCCAGCACGTCAACAAGACGGAATCGGCGATCCGGATCACGCACCTCCCGACCGGCATCGTGGTCTTCGTCCAGGAGGAGCGGTCGCAGCACAAGAACCGGGCCCGTGCCATGGCGCTCCTGCGGGCGCGGCTCTACGACGCCGAGCGCAGCGCCAAGGATTCGGCCCGGGCGGCCGACCGCAAGGCGCAGGTCGGCTCCGGCGACCGCAGCGAGCGGATCCGGACCTACAACTTCCCGCAGGGCCGCGTGACCGACCACCGGATCAACCTGACCCTCTACAAGCTCGAGGAGGTGATGGCCGGGACCGCCCTCGACGAGGTGGTGGACGCCCTCATCACCGAGCACCAGGCGGAATTGCTGGCCGCCGAGGGCATGGCCTGATCCGCGCCGTGACGCCGGACGTGATGCAGGACATGACCCGCCGCGAGGCGCTGCGCGCGCTGACGGCGCGCCTGCACGCCGGTGGCGTCGCCGAGGCGGCGGGCGACGCCCGGTTCCTGCTGCTCGGCCTCCTCGGCCTGGAGACCCGCGACCTGCTGATCGAGGGAGATCGCCGCGTCGGCGCGGCGGGTGCGGCCGCCCTCGCGGCGGCGCTGGCCCGGCGGCTCGCCGGCGAGCCGGTCGCCCGCATCCTCGGCGCCTGGGAGTTCTGGGGCCTGCCGTTCCGGCTGGGCCCCGACACGCTCGTGCCGCGCCCGGACACGGAGATCCTGGTCGAGGTCGCGCTGGCGGCGCGGCCCGAGCGCGCCGCGCCGCTCCGCTGCCTGGACCTCGGGACCGGGACGGGCTGCATCCTGACGGCCCTCCTGTCCGAGCGGCCGCGGGCCACCGGCGTCGGGCTCGACCGCTCCGAGGGCGCCCTGCACGTCGCCCGGGACAACGCCGTCTTGAACGCCGTCGACGACCGGGCGCGCTTCGTCGCCGGCGACTGGTGCGACGCCCTGCGCGGCCGCTTCGACCTCGTGGTCTCGAATCCGCCCTACATCGCCCGCGCCGTGATCGCGTCCCTGGCGCGCGAGGTCCGCGGCCACGACCCGGAGGCCGCCCTCGACGGCGGCACCGACGGACTCGACGCCTACCGGCGGATCCTGGACGGCGCGGGCGCGCGTCTCGCCCCGGGCGGCCTGCTCGTGCTCGAGATCGGCTACGATCAGGCGGCGGCCGTCACGGAGCTCGCGCGCGCCGCCGGCTATCGCGAGCGCGGGCTGACCCGCGATCTTGCCGGTCATGACCGAGTCCTGTGTTTCGACCGGCCGGAGGGTCTTTTATCCGGCCACAGGGATGCCTAAGTCTGGGTCGACCATCCCGGCACCGAAAAATTGCTTGTTGCATCAACCGGGGAACGCTAGAGTCGGCTTGAAGATCGCGAACCGTCCGTTAAGACGGACGGCTGTAAGGTCGGTGGTGACCATGGGTCGCCGATTGGTTCGCTGATCCCCCTAACCCGTCGAACCAGAACGCGCCGGTGCCAGCGCGGCGGGACGACACATTCGAACCTGACAATCGACTGAGGATCGGCGGCCTTCACCGGGCGCCCGGTTCGAAGGGTGGTCAGGCAGACGCGCGGACCGAAGAGCGGTCCCACGCGCGGCGCCGCCGGATGCGCTTGGCCGGTTCGCGCCACGAGATCCGCCCGGGCGCCTCCGTAGACAGTCGTTTGCGTGAACGAGGGTCATAACAGACCGATGAGACCAAACCAGAATCGACGGATGCGCGGCCGGAACCGGCCGAAGGGTCCGAATCCGCTGACGCGCTCCTACGAATCCAACGGTCCCGACGTCAAAATCCGCGGCACCGCGCAGCACATCGCCGACAAGTACGCGCAACTCGCGCGGGATGCCCTTGCCGCCGGCGATCCGGTCGCCGCCGAAAACTACTTTCAGCACGGCGAGCACTACTTCCGTATTGTCTCCGGTGCGCAGGACCAGAATCGACCGGCTAACACCGGTGGCTATGCCAGTCGTCCCTACGACGACGACATGGACGAGGGCGACGACGACGCCCAGGGCAATGGCGGGTCGCAGAACGGTCACGCCTATAACGGCTACGACGACAACGATCCCGGCCAGCAGCCGCAGCCCTACGAGAGCCGTCCGGAGGGGAATCAGGACGGCCGCCAGGGCCGCGACCGGTTTCAGAACCGCGACCAGCGCCGGTTCGACAACAACGGCCGTCAGGACTACCGGCGCCAGGACCAGCCGCGTCAGGATTATCAGCGCCAGGACTACCAGCGGCAGGATTATCGCCAAGAGAACCGGCAGGATCGTCAGGACCGCCAGGATTACGGCCGTCCGGACTACCGCCAGGAGCGGCACGAGGGCCGGCCGGATCGCCAGGACCGTCCGGACAATCGGCAGGATGGCCGCCAGGACGCGCGTCCGGACAACCGTCAGGACAATCGCGGCGACCAGGGCCGCTACGAGAACGGGCGCGGCGATGCCCCGCGCGCCGAGGCCCGTCCCGAGGCTCGCCCGGAGCGGGCGCCCCGCGCCGAGGCCGCACCGCGCCGCGAGCGCCGCCGCGAGGCCGCGCCCGCCGCGGAGGCCGAGGAGCCCACGGGCCTGCCGGCTTTCCTGATGGCGCCCGCGCGCCCCGCGCCCGCGGTCGAGCCGTCGAGCGCTCCCGAGCCCGAGGCGGCGGCCGACGAGGCTCCGGCCGCCAAGCCCCGCCGCCGTCGGCGCCCGCGCTTCGAGAGCGCCGCTGACGAGGGCGGCGCCACCACGCCGGCGGCGGACGTGCCGACCGAGTGATCCGACATCGCGGATGACGTCGAAGCGAGGCCGTTCCGGGGAACCGGGGCGGCCTTCTTCATTTGCGGCTCAGCGCGCAGACCGCCGCGCGGCCTTCCAGTCCGGGTAGGCGTGCATGCGGTGGATCAGGCGGCGACGCCGGCCGATCTCGCCGAACGGCGCGATCTCCCAGTCCCAGGCTTCCGGCGCGGGCGGCAGCGTGATCCCGAACAGCAGGTCGGCGCTGTTGACGGTCCGGCCCGCCCGGTCCTCCTCGCGCTGCACCGTGTCGGTGATCAGGCAGACGCGCTCGACGCGCCCGGCGAGCGCGTCGAGCGCCGCCAGGTGGGTCTCGACGAGGTGCGCGCCGAGTCGCGGGGGGGCCTCGCGGCCCCGGGTCTCGTGGGCCTCGATCGGGAGGAGCGGGATCTGCGACAGCAGATTCGCCGAGACGATCAGGTCGGCGTCCGCGCAGAGGTCGGCCCAGGCCCCCGCGAGACCGGCGCTGATCTCCGCGGTCGCCAGCGCGACGTTCGGGACGCGGCGGGCGGCGAGGCGCGCTGGCCAGGGATGGACGGCGTCCACGAGGCTGACCCGGTCGAACAGGCGGGCGAGGGCGTCGAGCGGCACGTCGTCGAGCAGGCCCGAGCCCAGCACCACCGCGTGCCGGCGCTGCCGGGTCGCTTCGGCCGCCGCCGCGATCACGGACCGGGCCCGCGCGAGGTGCGGCGCCCAGGCCGCCCGGCAGCGGCGCGAGCGGGCGTGGAGCAGGCCGCTCTGGCGGACATAGCCGAGCCGGCGCAGGGGAAGCGGCGCCGGGTTGAGGACGGACAGGGTCCAGGCGAGGAGCATCGCCGGGCGGCTCAGCCCTCGTCGGCGGACGCCGCCCGGCCCGGCGCGCCCCGGTAGCCGGTCGCCAGGACGTAGAGCTCGCTCGAATCGGCCCGGCTCGCGGCGGGCTTGACGTGCCGGACCGTGGCGAAGTCGCGCTTCAGGTCGGTGAGCAGCGCGCCCTCGGTGCCGCCCTGGAGCACCTTGGCGAGGTAGGCGCCCCCGGGGCCCAGGATCTCGCGGGCGAACTCCGCCGCCGTCTCGGCGAGGCCGATGATCCGCAGGTGGTCGGTCTTCTTGTGGCCGGTGGCGTTGGCGGCCATGTCGGACATGACGAGGTCGGCGGGGCCGCCGAGCATGCCGGTCAGCCGGTCAGGCGCCTCGGGATCGAGGAAGTCCAGGGTGATGAACTCGACCCCGGCCATCGGCTCGATCTCCAGGAGATCGATGCCCACGACGCGGCCCGTCGGCCCGACCACCCGCGCGGCCACCTGCGACCAGCCCCCCGGCGCGGCGCCGAGGTCCACGATCTTCTGGCCGGGCCGCAGGAGCTTGTAGCGCTCGTCGATCTCCAGGAGCTTGTAGGCCGCCCGCGACCGGTAGCCCTCGCGCTTGGCGCGGGCCACGTAGGGATCGTTGAGCTGGCGCTCGAGCCAGCGCTTCTGGGACAGGGTCCGTCCGCGGCCGGTCTTCACCCGCTGCTTCAGTTCGCCTCGGACACCGCCGCCGGAACTCGCGCCGCCGCGCCGGTCGCTCATCGCGCCGCCCTCATCGGACCGCCTTCCGGTTCCAGACCCCGTCCTCGCGCATCATGTTCATCAGCAATCCTTCGCGCAGGCCGCGATCGGCGATGCGCAGGCGCTCCGAGGGGAACGCCCTGCGAATCGCCTCGAGGATCGCGCAGCCCGCGAGCACGAGATCGGCGCGGTCGCGGCCGATGCAGGGGTTGTCGGCGCGCTGCTCCAGGCGCGTGTCGAGCAGGTCGTCGATCGCGGTCGAGACCGCGTCGTCGCTCATCCACAATCCGTCCACGCGCCGCCGCTCGTAGCGGGCGAGCCGCAGATGCATCGCCGCGATGGTCGTCACGGTCCCGGAGGTGCCGAGCAGGTGAAAATGCGGCGCCGTCGCCGCGGGCGCGGCGCGGAGCGCGAATGCCGAGAGCTTCTCGGCCACCTCCTCGACCATGCCCTCGAACATGCGCCGGGTGACCTCGGCGCCGCCGTGGCGCTCGGCGAGCGTGACCACGCCGACCGGCAGCGAATCCCAGGCCCGGATCCGCAGCGTCGGGTCGGTCGACGGGTTGGCGGCCGCCCCGTCCAGCCACGCGATCTCGGTCGAGCCGCCGCCGATGTCGAAGATGATGACCGATTCGGCCAGCGGGTCCGCGAGCGCCGCGCAGCCGGTGACCGCGAGATACGCCTCCGTCTGCCGGTCGACGATCTCGAGGTCGAGGCCGACGCCGCGGCGGACGCGCTCCACGAAGGCGGCGCCGTTCACCGCGAGGCGGCAGGCCTCCGTGGCGATGATCTTGGCCCGCTGCACCCCGCGGGCCTGCATCTTGGCCCGGCAGATCCGCAGGGCCTCCACGGTCCGCTCGATCGCCGCCTCGCTCAGGCGGTCGGACGTGCCGAGGCCCTCGCCGAGGCGCACGATCCGCGAGAACGCGTCGATCACGCGGAAGCCGCTGAAGGTCGGCTCCGCGACCAGCAGGCGGCAATTGTTGGTGCCGAGGTCGAGCGCCGCGTAGGCGGCGCGGCGGCGCTCGCGGCCCGGCACGGGGGCTTGCGTCTGGAGCGGCACCGCGCCGGTCTGGATTCGGGACGGCGCGGCCGCGGCGGTCTCGTCCCTCATCGGCGCGGCCGTCGATCCTTCGGGTCGGCCCTGAGCAGCGCGCTCGGACTCTGTTGAACTGCGACCCTACAGGCTCGGCGGGGAACTGCAACGCCCCATCGCGGTCGCGCTCAGGCGACGGCCTTCATCGCGCTGGCCCGGCGCGGGATCGGCCGCAGGAGGCTCTTCACCTGCGAGTAGGGGCGGGGCCGGTTGATCACCTCGTCCAGCCGCGACCACAGGGTCTTGGGCGAGAACGGCTTGGCGATGATCTCGTTGACGCCGAGCGCTACCGCCCGGTCGACCACGTTCCGGCGGGGCTGGGCCAGCATCAGGATGATCGGGATCGTGGGGCAGGGGGAGGTGGTCGGGGTCCGCGCGAGCCGGATGAACTCCTCGCCCGACAGGATCGACAGGTCCCAGTCGATGATGCTGATGTCGGGCTTGCTCTCGGCGAGCACGCCCAGCGCCTCGGCCCCGTCCGGCGCCTCCAGCACACGCTTGATGCCCACGCGCATCAGCATGTCGCGCACGATTCGGCGGATGTAGAGACTCTCGTCGACCACAAGAGCGGAGAGATCGGGGAAAGTCGGTGTCGCGATCATGGCCGGCCGGTTCTGCGGGGCGCGGGGCCGAGTCTAGCCGGACAGCCTTTGCGTTTCGCTAACGCCTTCCCTCGAATGAGAAAGGGCCGGCCCGGGAGCGGGGGCGGACTCCGTTGTTTGCCGCAAGAAAGTAACGAAACGGGCGCCTCTGAGCCAAGAAGGTCCTTGCGGTCAAGGCCCGATTGCGTCAGGACTGGGGCGTTATTCTTGGTTACCGCGACCTGGGGTAATGATAGTGCGGGGCGTGGGCTGTCTGGGATGGCGCGCACGCGGTATTCGAGACAAGGGCGGCGGACGGTTTTTGCGAGCTTTCTATGGGACGTGGTCGTGATTTCAGAGGGCCGCAGAAGCGCGGCTTCGACGAGAGTGGCGAGCCGAGATGGCCTGATCAGGCTCCCCCCAGCGGCGGATACGGCGGCGGCGGTTTCGGCGGTGGCGGCGGTGGTTTCGGCGGGGGCGGTTTCGATCGCGGCCCGTCGCGTGGCGCGGCTCCCGTCGCGTCCGGACCGGAGCGCGATGCGACGGTCAAGTGGTTCAACAAGGAGAAGGGCTTCGGCTTCGTCGAACTCGGCGACGGTTCGGGCGATGCCTTCCTCCACATCCGCGCTGTCGAGGCGGCCGGCCACGACGATCTGATGCCGGGCACCCGGCTGACGGTCACGACGGCCCAGGGTCAGAAGGGCCCGCAGGTCACGAGCGTCACCAGCGTCGACACCTCCACGGCCGAGGCGCCCGCGCCCCGGCGTGAGTTCCGTCCGCGCACCGGCGGCTTCGGCGCCGGGGCCGGCGGCGGCTACGGCGACCGCGATCGCGGTGGTTACGGCGGCGGCGGTGGCGGCGGCTACGGCGGCGGCGGTGGTGGCGGCGGTGGCCGTTTCGCCAGCGGCCCGTCGGTCGAGATGAGCGGCACCGTGAAGTGGTACGATCCCGCCAAGGGCTTCGGCTTCGTCTCGGTCAACGACGGCGGCAAGGACGTGTTCGTGCACCGCTCCGCGCTGTCCCGCGCCGGTCTCGATTCGCTCGCCGAGGGCCAGCAGGTCACGCTCGGCGTGGTCGAGGGCCAGAAGGGTCGTGAGGCCCAGAGCATCAACGTCGAAGATTGAGGAATTCGCGGCGGTCTCTTTGCCGCCGCGTTCCGCGAAGATCATGAGGCGGCGGCTCCGAGCGGGGCCGCCGCCTTTCTCGTTCGGGGACGATCGATGCGCCGCCTTGTGCTGTCCACGGCCCTGGTGCTGCTCGCGGGAACTGCGCGAGCGGAGGACTTCACGGGCTTCTACGCGGGGATCAACGCCGGCTACGGCTGGGGACACGCGCGCGACGGCCGCGCGGTCGGCCCGGCACCCGGATCGGCCGCGGCGTTCAGCAAACCCGATCCCGGGGCCGATCTGCCGCCGAGCGCGCGGAATGCGGCCGTGGCGATCCGCAGGCCGAGCCGCGACGGTGCGTCGGGAGCCGCCGGCCCGTAGCGCTGGGCTGCGAGCGTCGGATCCGACCTCGGGACGCGCCGCTTTCCGGCGTCCTAAACGCCTCTTTTCACACTGGAATCGTTCCGGAACATAGGCGTTGCGCGGCGGCCCGGACCGCTGGTACGTCGCGCCATGGGCTCACGGGAACGAGGGATGGCGCCATGAGCGCCCGCGCCATGCCGACGCTGGCCGACCGCGCGGCGGTCGCCGGCCGGGTACTGCTCGCGATCCTCGGCGGTTACGCGGTCGCCGCCCTGTCGAGCGCGCTGCTGGCCCTGGTTCTTCCCTTCCCGCGGGCCGAGGCGGTCTCGGCCGGGACGCTGGCGAGCTTCGCGATCATGGCGGGGGCGGCGATCTGGGTGTTCGCGGCCCGCACGCTCGGCCGGGCGGCCGTCGTCCTGGGCCTGACGGCGCTCCTGCTGACCGGTGCCCTGTGGCTCGCCGGCGCCTTCGCGCACGGGGCGGCCGCGTGAGCCGGGCGCGGAGTGTCCGCCAGGCGATGGCGTGGCTGCACACGTGGTCCGGCCTCGTGGTCGGCTGGGTGCTGTTCGCGATCTTCGTCACCGGCACCGCCAGCTATTACCGCACCGACATCTCGCACTGGATGCGGCCCGAACTGTCCGCGACCGCACCGGATCCCGCCGCAGCGGCGACGCGGGCCGGGGCGTTCCTGCGCCGGACCATGCCGGACGCGGCCGGATGGTCGGTCAAGTTGCCGAATGCCGAGACCCCGGCCGTCGAGGTCTACTGGTGGCCGCGTCCGGGTGGCCCGTTCCACCACGCGCTCCTCGATCCCGCCACGGGCGAGCCCGCGCGCATCCGCGACACGCGCGGCGGCGACTTCCTCTACCGATTCCACTTCGAGCTGAGCCTGCCGCCGATCTGGGGTCGCTGGATCGTCTCGGCCTGCGCCATGGTCCTGCTGATCGCGCTGATCTCCGGGATCGTGACGCACCGGCGCATCTTCGCCGACTTCTTCACCTTCCGGCGCGACCGCTCGGCGCAGCGCGGCTGGCTCGACGCCCACAACGTGGTCGGCGTCCTGGCGCTGCCGTTCCACCTGATGATCGTCTACACGGGCCTCGTCACCCTGTCGGCGATGCTGATGCCCTGGGGCATGAAGGCCGTCTACGGCGACGACGTGCTGCGCTACTACGCCGAGGCCGGCCTGGCGATCCCGGGCGCGGCCCCGGTCGGGCGCCCCGGCACGCCGCTGCCGCTCGGCGAGATCGTCGCCCGCGCGACGGCCGCCGGGGGCGAGGTGCCCGAGGTGGTGCTGGTAACGCGGCCGGGCGACGCCGGCGCCACCGTGACAGCGTATTTCGAGGAGCCGCACGGGCTCGCGCACCTGCACCCGCAGATCGCCTACGCGGCCGATACCGGTTGGGAGATCGCCCGGGTCGGCGAGGCTGGCGCGGCGACCCGGACCGGGGCCGTGATGGTGGGGCTGCACGAGGCGCATTTCGCCGCCGCCCCCCTGCGCCTCCTGTTCTTCCTCTGCGGCGTGATGGGTGCCGCCACGGTCGCCAGCGGCCTCGTGCTCTGGACCGTGGCCCGGGCGCCGAAGGGCGCGGATCCCGAGGGTTTCGGCCTGCGTCTCGTGCGGTTCCTCAACCTCGGCACCATCGCGGGTCTGCCGGTGGGCCTCGCCGCGTATTTCCTGGCGAACCGGTTGCTGCCCGACGGGCTCGGGGCCCGGGCGGACTGGGAGGTGCGCGCCTTCTTCGCCGCCTGGCTCGTGGCCGCGCTCGCGGCGTCCCTGTACCCGCGACGGCGCGCGTGGTCGCTCGCCCTGGCGGTGCCGGCCTGCGCCTTCCTGGCGATCCCGCTGGTGGACGTGATCCTCATCGGCCAGCAGCGCTTCCTCGCCTTCGACGCCGCCATGGCGGCCGTCGGCCTCGCGCTCGGCCTCGCGGCCCGGCTGGCCACGCGGCGGGGCGTGGCCGCGGCCCGTCCGGCCAAGGTAACCCTGTCCCGGACGGTCGAAGCATGACAGCCGCCGCGCTGATCCTCAGCCTGCTCCTGAGCTTCTCGGGCTTCGCGGCCCTGGCCCTCAGCCTCGACCGGCACCATCGGGCCGCCTACCGCGTCGGCGTGCCGAAGGCGCGGGTCGGCAGCCTGCGGATGGCGGGCTGGTGCGGGCTCGGCCTCTCGTTCGCGGCGGCCGTCGCGGCGGGGGGCTGGAATTTCGGCCCGGTGCAGTGGGTCGGATCGCTGACGGGCTCCGCCCTCGCCGTGGTGGCGATCGTCGCGTACCGGCCCACGTGGCTGCGGAACGCGGCCCTGGCGGCGCTCCCGCTCGCTGCGGCGTCCGTTCCGCTGGCCCTGCTCGGCTGAGGAACGGCGCGCCGATTCGGCACATCATCGATTCGGCCGGTCGCCGGGTCCGGCCGATCGTCGCCCGGCGGCCGGCCGGACGGTGCCGGAGACGAGGCACTTTTGCCCGCTCGCGGTGATGCCGGGAAGCGCGTAGGATCGGCGCACTCGCGCACTGGCCAAAAGTCCACCTTGATTCGGCAGGCCAAAAGCCATTGGCTGCGAACAGAGCGGAAGCGGATGCGGCCCCCAGATTCGGTCGCCCGAGCGCCAGCTTAAGCCCAAGAGCCGCGGTTCGCGAGGCCGGGGCCCACGGAGGGAACACAGCGATGAACAAGCCGGAATTCCTCGGCGACTCGAAGGTCAAGTCGCCCTTCTCGGCCCGCTACGACAACTTCATCGGCGGGCAGTGGGTCGCCCCCGCGGCCGGTCGCTACTTCGAGAACACCTCGCCGATCACCGGTAAGGTGGTGTGCGAGGTCGCTCGCTCCGACGCCCAGGACGTCGAGAAGGCCCTCGACGCCGCCCACGCCGCCCGGGAGGCCTGGGGCCAGACGGCGCCGGCCGAGCGCGCCCGCATCCTCCTCAAGATGGCCGACCGGATGGAGGAGAACCTCGATCTGCTCGCCCTGGCGGAGACCTGGGACAACGGCAAGCCGATCCGCGAGACGACCCACGCGGACATCCCGCTGGCGATCGACCATTTCCGCTACTTCGCCGGCTGCGTGCGGGCGCAGGAAGGCTCGATCTCCGAGATCGACCACGACACGGTCGCCTACCACTTTCACGAGCCGCTGGGCGTCGTCGGTCAGATCATCCCGTGGAACTTCCCGATCCTGATGGCGGTGTGGAAGCTCGCCCCGGCCCTCGCCGCCGGCAACTGCGTGGTCCTGAAGCCCGCCGAGCAGACCCCCGCCTCGGTGCTGGTGCTGGCCGAGATCGTCGGCGACCTGCTGCCCCCGGGCGTGCTGAACATCGTCAACGGCTTCGGCCTCGAGGCCGGCAAGCCGCTGGCCTCCTCGCCGCGGATCGCCAAGATCGCCTTCACGGGTGAGACGACCACCGGCCGCCTCATCATGCAGTACGCGTCGCAGAACCTGATCCCGGTGACGCTGGAGCTCGGCGGCAAGTCGCCGAACATCTTCTTCGCCGACGTGGCGAACGAGGACGACGACTTCCTCGACAAGGCCCTCGAGGGCTTCACGATGTTCGCCCTCAACCAGGGCGAGGTCTGCACCTGCCCGAGCCGCGCGCTCGTGCACGAGTCGATCTACGACCGGTTCATGGAGCGCGCGGTGAAGCGCGTCGAGGCGATCACGCAGGGCTCGCCGCTGGATCCGGCCACGATGATCGGCGCCCAGGCCTCGGGCGAGCAGATGGAGAAGATCCTCTCCTACATCGACATCGGCCGGCAGGAGGGCGCGCAGCTGCTCACGGGCGGCGAGCGGAACGTCAAGGACGGCGAGTTCGCCGAGGGGTTCTACGTGAAGCCGACCGTGTTCCGCGGCCACAACAAGATGCGCATCTTCCAGGAGGAGATCTTCGGGCCGGTCCTGTCGGTCACGACCTTCAAGGACGATGCCGAGGCGCTCTCCATCGCCAACGACACGCTCTACGGCCTCGGCGCCGGCGTCTGGACCCGCGACGGGACCCGCGCCTACCGCTTCGGCCGGGCGATCCAGGCCGGCCGCGTCTGGACGAACTGCTACCACGCCTACCCGGCCCACGCGGCCTTCGGCGGCTACAAGCAGTCCGGCATCGGCCGCGAGACCCACAAGATGATGCTCGATCACTACCAGCAGACCAAGAACATGCTGGTCAGCTACTCGGCCAAGAAGCTCGGGTTCTTCTGAGTTTCTTCCCGGGTCAACCCCCGAGACAACTTCAGCCCCGGCCGCAAGGCCGGGGCTTTTTCGATCCCGGACCCGGTGACCATGCACTCCGCGCTCCGGAGGGCGCAGCAGTGGAAACCGGCCGGCGCGCACGCATATTCAGGCATCGACCGGGAGGATCGCATGAGTTCGGAGCAGAGTGTGGACGCCAATGTCGCCGAGCAGGCCGGCGCCGACGGGACGCCGCTGCGGGTCACCGCAACCCCGGCGGCCCTCGCGCTGATCGACGAGCTGCGGGGCGAGTACGGTCCGGTCATGTTCCACCAGTCGGGTGGCTGCTGCGACGGCTCGTCTCCCATGTGCTATCCCGTCGGCGATTTCCTGGTGAGCGACGGCGACGTCCATCTCGGCACCGTCGGCGGCGCGGACTTCTACATCAGCCGGTCGCAGTTCGAGGTCTGGAAGCACACGCACCTGATCCTCGACGTGGTGCCGGGCCGCGGTGGCATGTTCTCGCTGGAGAACGGGCGGGAGAAGCGCTTCCACATCCGCTCGCGCCTGTTCTCCGAAGCGGAGAACCGGGCGCTCGAGGAGGCGTGCAGGCTCTGACGGCGCGAGCTTCGAGGAAGGGACTGCGATGGCGACCGTGAAACTCTGGTCCGATTCCGAGGCCGAGGCCGACCCGCGCGTCCGCGCGGTCTTCGCCGACATCCGGGCCACCCGCGGATCCGACTTCGTCAACAACTTCTGGCGGGGCCTCGCCAACGATCCGGCACTGCTGGAGCGGACCTAGTCGACGCTCAAGATCGTCATGGGCCCGGGTACCCTCGATCCGCTGACCAAGGAACTGGTCTACATCGCGGTCTCGATCGCGAATGGCTGCCCCTATTGCATCCATTCCCACACCGCGGCGGCGCGGGCCAAGGGCTTGACGGAGGCCCAGCACGGCGAGTTCCTGGCGGTCGTCGGGATGGCCAACCAGACGAACGCGCTGGTCAACGGCATGCAGATCCCCGTCGATCCCGCCTTCAGAGTGGAGGAAGGTCCATGAGTTCCGCGTCCGGCACGGAGAAGCAGGGGTTCCGGGTGGTGCACGAGAGTGCGCCGTTCCGCGGCAAGCAGGGGCACATCTACCGACCGGCCGTCTCGGCCGAGTCCGTGGATTCGAAGGCGCTGCACATGCAGCTCCTGGAGATCCCGCCCGGGGAGCGGGCCCACGCCCACAAGCACGAATCCCACGAGACGGCGATCTACGTGCTGTCGGGCGTGTCCGGCTGCTTCTGGGGCGAGCGACTGGAGAACCACGCGATCGCGGGCGCCGGCGAGTTCGTCTACATCGCCGCCGACGTGCCGCACCTGCCCTATAACCGCAGCCAGACGGAGCCCGTCACCGCGGTGATCGCTCGGACGGACCCGAACGAGCAGGAGAGCGTCGTCCTGCTGCCGCACCTCGAGGCCGGCGTCGACTGGTCGAAGGCCGAGGTCTAGCGGCTCAGCGCTGCTCGATCCGCTCGTTGGCGAGACGCTCCGCCCGGGTGCGCTCGTCGGCCGAGAGACCGGAGAGGGTCTGATCCAGCCACGCGTCGGACAGGCCCTGTCCGGCCGCCGCTAGGTTCCAGGCGGCCGCCTCCACGGGATTCTTGGCGACGCCGCGACCCACGGCGTAGAGCCGCGCGACGCGGTTCTGCGCGATGGCGTTGCCGCGCGAGGCCGCGTGCAGGAAGTACCGTGCGGCCGCCCGCTCGTCCTTGGTGACGCCGGTGCCGTTGAACAGCAGGATCGCGTACTCGACCTCGCTGGCGAGATCGCCGTTGTCGGCGCCGCGCCGGAACAGCTCCGCGGCCTTCGACGGGTCCTTGGGCACGCCGCGGCCCTGCAGGTAGAGCACGCCGAGGTCGTGCTGGGCCGGGCCGATCTCGGCGTCGGCCGCCTTGCGGAACTGCGCCGCCGCTGCCGCCTCGTCGGCGGTCGCGCCGGTGCCGATCAGGATCAGGCCGAGATTGTAGGCCGCGGTCGGCGAACCTTGGGCCGTCGCCTGCTCGAGCCAGCGCCGCCCGCCCTTCGGGTCCTTCGGCATGCCGCGGCCGTCGAGGGCCATCAACCCGAGGGACGCCATGGCGGAGGCGTCGTTCTGCGCCGCGGCCAGGCGATACCAGTCGGCCGCCTTCACCGGATCCTGCTTCACACCGAGGCCCTGATTGTACAGCTCCCCGAGCAGCGTCATGGCGGCGGCGTCCTTGGGATTCGCCTCGATGCGCTTCGTCGCCTCGCGGAAGGCGGTGACGTACTGGCCCTTCTGGTAGGCGCCGTAGGCGAAATCCGGCGGCTGGCTCCCCGGCGGCGGCACGGCGCCCCGCGCGTAGTTCGGCGTGTAGGGGCTCGGCAGCTCCGGCATCGACGCCTTGCCGGTCTGCGCCGCGGGTCCGAGCGAGCCGGGCGCCGCGGTCCGGGCCGGATCGGCCGGCCCCGAGGCCGCCCAGGCCGGCGCCGCCAGCAGCGCGGCCCCGGCGAGAGCAGCCGCCAAGCGAACGTCGCGGCCCCTCACGCCTCGATCTCCCGGACGGCGCGCTGGGCCCGCTCGACCGCGCCCGAATCCTGCAGCCATAGGCCGCTCTCCAGGCCGACGAACTCCGCACCCGTCGCGGCGAGCGGCGCGATCTCGTCGGCGGCGGCGGCCACCGCGATGCAGGGCGTCTCGAAGATCTCGGCCCACCACGCGGCGCGGGCCCGGACCGTCTCCGCCTCGGGCGCGACGCCGTCCGGGTAGAGGCCGCCGAACATCAGGTAGTCGATGCCGGCCTCGCCGGCCTCCATCGCGCCGTGCTTGGTCTCGAGGCCGCCCGCGCCGAGAATGCGGCCGTCCCGGAGCCGGCCGCGCAGGTCCTTCAAGTCGCGCGGCTTGTCAACGTGGATGCCGTCGGCCCCGCCGCGGATCGCCACCGTGGCGAGGTCACCGGCGAAGCCCGGGCAGGCGACGACCAGCGCCGCGCCGCGCTCCTGCACAATCGGGGCGACCGACTTGACGCGGGCCGTCAGCCCGCGCTCGTCGGTGGCGGCGAGCCGCAGGATCACGGCGGCGACATCGCCGGCTTCGCAGGCGGCCTTCAGGACCGTCACGAAGTCCGCGATGCCCTCCGCGTCGAGACCGTGCGGTCCGAGCAGGGCGAGGCGGGCGCTGTTGCTCATCGCGGCCGACAATCCGCGCCCTACTGCGGGCCGATCTTCGGGTCGAGGGCGCCGCTGGCGTAGCGCTTGGCCATCTCGGCGACGGAGATCGGGCGGAGCTTCGAGCCTTTCCCGGCGGTGTTGAACTCCTCGAAGCGCTGCTTGCAGAGCTTCGTCATCGCCTCCATGGCGGGCTTCAGGTACTTGCGCGGATCGAACTCGGAGGGGTTCTCGGTGAGCACCTTCCGGATCTGGCCGGTCATCGCCATGCGGTTATCGGTGTCGATGTTGATCTTGCGCACACCGTGCTTGATGCCGCGCTGGATCTCCTCGACCGGGACGCCCCAGGTCGGCTTCATCTGGCCGCCGTACTGGTTGATGATGTCCTGTAGGTCCTGCGGCACCGAGGAGGAACCGTGCATGACGAGGTGGGTCGTCGGCAGGCGGCGGTGAATCTCCTCGATCACGTTCATCGCCAGCACCTCGCCGTCGGGCTTGCGGGTGAACTTGTAGGCGCCGTGGCTCGTGCCCATGGCGACCGCCAGCGCGTCCACCTTGGTCGCCTCGACGAACTTCACCGCCTCGTCCGGGTCGGTCAGGAGCTGGTCGTGGCTGAGGGTGCCCTCGGCGCCGTGGCCGTCCTCGGCCTCGCCCTGGCCGCTCTCCAGCGAGCCGAGCACGCCCAGCTCGCCCTCGACCGAGACGCCGGCCCAATGGGCCATCTTGGTGACGTTGCGGGTGATCTCGACGTTGTAGTTGTAATCGGCCGGGGTCTTGCCGTCGGCCTTCAGCGAGCCGTCCATCATCACCGAGGTGAAGCCGTACTGAATGGCGGTGGCGCAGGTGGCTTCGTTGTTGCCGTGGTCGAGATGCATGCAGACCGGGATGTGCGGGTAGATCTCGACGAGGCCGTCGATCAGCTTCGCGAGCACGACGTCGTTGGCGTACGCGCGGGCGCCGCGGCTCGCCTGGAGGATCACCGGCGAGTCGGTGGCGTCGGCGGCCGCCATGATGGCGAGCCCCTGCTCCATGTTGTTCAGGTTGAAGGCGGGCACGCCGTACTCGTACTCAGCGGCGTGATCGAGGAGCTGCCGGAGGGTGATGCGTGCCATCGTGCGTGTCTTCCCGTTTCCCGTTTCGTCGTCCGCCCGATCGCTGGAGTTGCCGTCAGGCCCTCAGCTGAGCTGTATCGTGTCGCTCTGCCGAGTGCCTTGCTTTCGGTCAATCTCCGACGCGGCGCAGGGCATTCTTTCGGCGGATGATCGGCACCCGGACCGGTTCTCCAGGGCTACGACGGCCTCCGCGATCGCGCTGACACGCGCGTCGAAGCCGCCCGCCATAGCCGGCATCGCCACGCGCCCGGATGCCCTTCAGGATCTCGAAGGTCGCGTTCGCCACGTCGTCACCGATCGACTCGGCCCCCCAGCCGATGGAGGCCGGTACCGTAGATAGGGCTCGGTCGAAGGGGGAGGAGAGCAAGGCGGCCGTCTCAGCCCTTCGCCCGCAGCGCCTCGACGCCCGGGAGGGCCTTGCCTTCCAGCCACTCGAGGAAGGCACCGCCGGCGGTCGAGACGTAGGTGAAGTCCTGCGCCACGCCGGCGTGGTTGAGTGCGGCCACCGTGTCGCCGCCGCCCGCCACCGAGACGAGCTGGCCGGCCTCGGTCCGGGACGCCGCGTGCTTGGCGGCGGCCACGGTCGCGGCGTCGAACGGGGCGAGCTCGAAGGCGCCCAGCGGCCCGTTCCACACCAGGGTCTTTGCCCCGTCGATGGCGGCGTTGATCTCGGCGACCGAGCGCGGACCGGCGTCGAGGATCATGCTCGCGTCCGGCACGGCATCGACCGGCACGGTCTCGTGCGGGGCCTGCGCCTTGAATTCGGTCGCGGCGACGGCATCGACCGGCAGGATGATCCGGCAGCCGGCCTTCTCGGCCGCCGCCAGGATGCGCGTGGCGGTCTCTGCGAGATCCTTCTCGCAGAGGGACTTGCCCACCGCCTTGCCCTGCGCGTGCAGGAAGGTGTTGGCCATGCCGCCGCCGATCACCAGCATGTCGACCTTGGCGACGAGGTTCTCGAGGAGGTCGATCTTTGAGGAGACCTTGGCACCGCCGACCAGCGCGATCACCGGGCGCTGGGGCGATTCCAGGCCCTTGGTCAGCGCGTCGAGTTCGGCCTGCATCTCGCGGCCCGCGTAGGCCGGCAGCCGGTGCGCCAGACCCTCGGTGGAGGCGTGCGCGCGGTGAGCCGCCGAGAAGGCCTCGTTGACGTAGACGTCGCCGTTCGCCGCCAGGGCGTCCGCGAAGGCCGCGTCGTTCTTCTCCTCGCCCGCGTGGTAGCGGGTGTTCTCGAGCAGGAGGACATCGCCGTCCTTCAGGGCCGCCACCGCCTGCGCGGCCGCGTCGCCGACGCAGTCCGCCGCGAACGCGACGCTGCGCCCGAGGGCCGCGCCGAGGGCGGGGACCACCGGCTCCAGCGAATCCTTCGGCTCGCGCTTGCCCTTCGGGCGGCCGAAATGGGCGAGCAGGATCACCTTGGCACCCTGCTCGGCGACCTCGCGGATCGTCGGCGCGACACGCTCGATGCGGGTCGCGTCGGTCACCCGCCCGTTCTCCATGGGCACGTTCAGGTCGACGCGCATGAGGACCCGCTTGCCCTTGAGGGAGCCGGCATCGTCGAGGGTGCGGAAGGCGCTCATGCGGTCTGGTGCGGTCCTGTTCGGGGCGGGGCGGTTACTGCGCGGTGGTGCCGATGGTGGCCCGCTGCGGCAGCAGGCGGTCGAGGTTGAGCCGCTGGACGGCGACCATCAGGACCACGGTCAGGATGGCGGTGATCACGGCGGTGAGGACGAGGGCGCCGGTCCCGGGCAGGCGCCGGGTGCGCTCGGCGAGGCCGCGCATCTCCGTGCGGAGCGCGGCGAGGTCGGACTGGCGGGCGGACTCGTTCATCCGGTTCGCCGCGTTCTCGACCTTGTCCTCGACGCGGGACAGCAGCGCCTCGGAGCGGGCGTACTTGTCCTCGATGCGCGAGCACTTGTCCTCGATGCGCGCGAGCTGATCGAAGAGCTGGTTGGCCGGGAGCGCGTGGGACGGGAGCGCGGAGGCGGCGGGCGCGGCGGTCGCCACGGGAGGTGGTGCGGTCTGGGTGGTGGGCGGCGGCGGAGCCGGCCTGGGGGCGGGCGGCACGGCAGCCGGCCCGCTCGACGTGCCCTGCGAAGCGTCGGTCATCCCTGGAGAGTCCCTGGTTCGAAGAAAGGCCGTCCGAAGAGAGGTGCGGCCGCCGGCCTCAAGGGAGGCGGCGACCGCTGAAGTCCGGCTCAGATGAGCTTGGCCATCGCCACGGCCGTGTCGGCCATGCGGTTCGAGAAGCCCCACTCGTTGTCGTACCAGGTCAGGATGCGCACCAGCACGCCGTCCATGACCTTGGTCTGGTCGAGGTGGAAGGTCGACGAGTGCGGATCGTGGTTGAAGTCGATCGAGACGTTCGGCCGGTCGGTGACGCCGAGGACGCCCTTGAGTGGGCCGGAGGCGGCCGCCTTGATGGCGTCGTTGATCTCCTGGACCGTGGTCGCGCGCTTGGCCGTGAACACGAGGTCGACCGCCGAGACGTTCGGGGTCGGCACGCGGATCGCGGTGCCGTCGAGCTTGCCCTTGAGCTCCGGGAGCACGAGGCCGACGGCCTTGGCCGCGCCGGTCGAGGTCGGGATCATCGAGAGCGCCGCGGCGCGGGCCCGGTACAGATCCTTGTGCATCTGGTCCAGCGAGGGCTGGTCGTTGGTGTAGGAGTGGATCGTGGTCATGAAGCCGCGCTCGATGCCGACGGCCTCGTCCAGCACCTTCGCCACCGGGGCGAGGCAGTTCGTGGTGCAGGAGGCGTTCGACACCACGTGGTGCTCGCCCGTGAGCTTGTCGTGATTGACGCCGTAGACCACCGTCAGGTCGGCGCCGTCGGCCGGGGCCGAGACGAGAACGCGCTTGGCGCCGGCGTCGAGATGGGCCTTCGCCTTGTCCTTCGAGGTGAAGATGCCGGTGCATTCCAGGGCGATGTCGACGCCGAGGTCGCGGTGCGGCAGCTCGGCCGGGTTGCGCACGGCCGTGACCTTGATGCGCTTGCCGTTGACCACGAGGAACTCGCCGTCGACCGCGACCTCGCCGGGGAAGCGGCCGTGCACGGAATCGTAGCGGAGCAGGTGGGCGTTGGTCTCCACCGGGCCGAGATCGTTGATCGCCACGACCTCGATGTCGCTGCGGCCGGCTTCCGCGATCGCGCGCAGGACGTTGCGGCCGATGCGCCCGAACCCGTTGATGGCAACCTTCGTCACGGCGTGACTCCTTCCTGATGCGGCTCGCCGCGCCGGACCTCAGGGGGGCGGTCCGCGGAGCGGTCTCGGCGGCCCGCCATACCGTCCGGGCCGGGCCGGGCGGGATCTGGGCGGGCGGGTTTGAACCTGCGATGAACCGGACCGGGAGAGGCCGGGCTTCCACGCCCGTGACCGTCAATTCGGACGGTGCTGGCTGAGGCCTCGGAACTGTCGCGGACCGGCCCTCCGGCATGTCTCGCGCGGTCCCTCTCGGGATCGCGCGGCTGTCTAGCATGGAGCCTCGACCTGTCAAACGCGTGGCTGTGACAAAGACCTTCGATCCACCGACCAATAAACAGGGATCGCGACGATCCATTCGATCAGCGACCGGATCGGGGATCGAACGCGTTTTCGCGCTGGAATTTCGCCTGCATTCGACGGAAAGCTTCGCGTCGGGATAGACGAAGAACCATGGCCGACGAGACCGAGACCCGTTCCATCGACGACGCCCTCAACCGGCTCGAAGCGGCGATCAACCGCCTCGACGCCGTCGTCCAGCATCACCTCGAGACCGACGCGCAGCCCGACGACCGGGACGCGGAACTCGCCCTGATGGACGAGGACCGGGCCCGGCTCGCCGCCGCCCTGGACGCGGCGAGCGCCCGCCTCGCCACGGTCTCGGCGACGACCGGGGAGGTCGGCCACCGGCTCGACCGGGCCATCGAGACCGTTCAGGATGTGCTCGGACGCGCCTGACGCCACCGCTCAAGCCTGTCGGAGCGACCACCGGAGCGATCCTTGCCGCAGATCAACGTGACCATCGACGGCCGCAGCTACCGCATGGCCTGCGGCGAGGGTGAGGAGGCGCATCTCACCGGTCTCGCTGCCCTCCTCGACGGGCGCATCGGCGAGATGCGCAAGAGCTTCGGCGAGATCGGCGACATGCGCCTGCAGGTCATGGCGGCGCTGACCATCGCCGACGAACTCGCGGAGCTGCGGTCGCGGATCGCGTCGCTGGAGAGCAGCGTCGCGGAGCTGCGCGCTGCCGCCGAGACCGCCGAGCGTGGGCGGGTCGACGATGCCGAGCGGGCGGCGTTCGGGATCGGCCGGGCGGCCGAGCATATCGGGCGGCTCGCCGACGCCCTCGGCGGATCGGCGCCGCGGGCCTGACCCTCTTCGCGCGGGCGGACAGCGCGAGGTCCGACGTCCCCAAGAAGCCGTGGCAGGCCGCGCGCGACGCTCCTAGAGGGGCGCTGCGTCGAACCGGGTCCGCGCCGCCCGGATCGCGCCGTGACGCTCCTCCGCCCATTGCACGAGGCGCGCCAGCGGCTCGAGCAAGGCGGCCCCGAGATCCGTGAGCCGGTACTCGACGCTGGGCGGCTTCGTCGGGAACACCGTCCGCGCGACGAAACCGTCCCGCTCCAGGTCCCGGAGCGTCTGCGTCAGCATCCGCTTCGAGATGTCGGGCAGCGTCCGGAGGAGGGCGCTGAACCGGTGCGGCCCGTCGGCCAGGGCGATGAGGAGCAGCATCGACCACTTGTCGCCGACCCGATCCAGCACGTCCCGCACCGGGCACGCCGCCGGATCGAGGGTGCCGGCCTGCCAGGCCGCGTACTTGGCCGCCAGCTCGGCGCGGGCGAGCGGCACCGCGGTTTCCTTCGAGTAACCTGGTCCCAAAATCCTGCCTCCTTCACCGCGCTGACGGTCTCATCTAGTGACCTTGCTCCGATATTGAACCATGAGGAGCCAGCTTGAGCTCGACCAGTCAGCCGACCTACTTCGTGACCGGCGCCACGGGCCAACTCGGCCGCCAAGTCGTCGCGGCGCTTCTGCATCGCGTACCGGCCAGCGCGGTGATGGCCGGCGCGCGCGACACCGAGGGCGAGGCTGCACGGAGCCTGCGAAGCCTCGGCGTCGCGGTCCGACGGGCCGACTACGCGGACCCGACGAGCCTGGACGCGGCGCTCGAGGGCATCCAGCGTCTCCTGCTGATCTCGTCCAGCGAGATCGGCCGGCGCGTGGCGCAGCATCGCAACGTCATCGACAGCGCCAAGCGGGTCGGTGCCGGCCTGATCGCTTACACGAGTGTTTTGCGCGCCGACACGTCGGCCCTCGCCCTGGCCGAGGAGCATCGTCGGACCGAGCATCTGCTCGAAGCCTCCGGCGTGCCGTTCGTGGTGTTGCGCAACGGCTGGTACACGGAGAACTACGCCGCCGGCATCGCGCCGGCGCTCGCCCATGGGGCCGTCCTCGGCTGCGCGGGCGACGCGCGGATCGCTTCGGCGGCGCGGGCGGATTACGCCGCGGCGGCGGCGGCGGTTCTCACCGGCGACGGGCAGGGCGGCCGCGTCTACGAGCTGGCGGGCGACGAGGCCTACACGCTGACCGAGTTCGCCGCGGCGATCGCTGCGGCCGCCGGCAAGCCGGTCACGTACCGCGATCTGCCGCAGGCCGAATACCGCGCGGCGCTGGTCGGCGCCGGGATGCCGGCGGACTTCGCGGCGCTGCTCGCCGACTCGGACGCGGCCGCGGCCCGCGGCGCCCTCAACGACGACACGCGTCAGCTGAGCGCGCTGATCGGCAGGCCGACGACGCCCTACCGGTCCACGGTGCGCGACGCCGTCGCGCGGCTCTGAACCCGCGCCGGCCCGTCACTCCGTCTCGGCGATGTAGCGCCCCAGCGCCGCCGCGGCCCTGAGCATGTGGGCGCGCATGCGACGGGCGGCCGTCTCGCCGTCCCCCTCTGCGATGGCCGACAGGATCTCGCCGTGCTCCTCCCGCGAGCGGCGGATCCGGTCGGCGTGGCGGAGCTGCGTGCGCCGGAACGCGGCCAGCCGCTCGCGGATCGCCAGGGCCTGCTCGGCCATGAAGCCGTTGTGCGTCGCCGTGTAGAGTGCCTCGTGGAAGGCGCGGTTGAATCGGTCGTAGGCGTCGACGTCGCCCGCCTCGACCGCCTTGGCGGATTCCTCGTGGAGCTCCATCAGCTCCCCGCGCTCGAGGGGCGTCATCCGGTAGGTGGCCAGCCGGGCGCACATCGCCTCGATCTCGGCGGTCGTCTCGAACATGTCGGCGATCCGCTGCGGCGTCAGGCGCGCCACCACCACGCCCCGCCGGGGCCGGATCTCCACGAGGCCCGAGGCCGCGAGCTGGCGCAGCGCCTCACGGACGGGCGTGCGCGATGCGCCGTAGCGATCGGCGAGGTTCTGCTCGTCGAGGGCCGTACCGGCCGCGATCGTCCCCGACGCGATGGCGTCGGTGAGCGCGTCGCGGATCCGGTCCGAGAGCAGCCCGCTGTCGATCTTCTGGAAGTCGCCGTGCATCCGCCGTTCCTCGATCGTCCCCTGAGCGGCGCCTGCCCGTCCTCGGGAAGACGATGCGGGACCATACCCTAATCCGCGCGTGCGGATCCGCTGTTCGGCCGGGAAGCCGGTGAGCCGACGCGTCAGCCGACCAGGGCCCGCACCGTCAGGAACAGGATCGACGGTCCGACGAGGCAACCGATGCCGGTGTGGAACGTCGCCGTCAGTGCGCCGTAGGGGACGAGCTTCGGATCCGTCGCCGCGAGGCCCCCGGCGACTCCGCTGACCGTACCCATCAGGCCGCCATACGCCATGGCCGAGCGCGGGTTGTCGAGGCCGATCAGCCGGGCGACCAGGGGCGTTCCGACCATCACCATCACCGCCTTGGTCACTCCGGTGGCGATGGACAGCGCCATCACGGTGGAATCCGCGCCGATCGCCGCGCCGGTGACGGGCCCGACGATGTAGGTGATCGCCCCGGCGCCGATCGTCGTGATCGAGACCGCGTCGTGATAGCCGAAAGCCACGGCGGTCAGGGTGCCGACGATGAACGGCAGGATCGTGCCCAGCGCCAGCGCCAGGACACCCAGCAGGCCCGCGCGCCGCGCCTCGATCACGTCCACCTCGAAGGCGGTGGCGACGATGGCGAAGTCGCGCAGCATCGCCCCGCCCATGAGGCCGATCCCGGCGAGCGCCGGGATGTCGGCGAGGCCCTTCTTCCCGCCCGTGTAGAGCCCGCCGACATAGGCGAGCACCAGACCGAGCACGATCGCGATCGCGGAGCCGTGGACCCGGCCGTTGGTCAGGTGCTTGGCGGCGAAGTTCGAGACCAGGATCAGCGCGCCGACCACCGCGAAGGCGGCCACGAGGCTCTGCTCGACGAAGACGTGCTCGATGCCGTGCCAGATGTCGGGTCCCATGGCGATCATCCCTTCCTGGCGATGGGGTCGGCGTCGCCGTCGATCACGGATCCGCCGTGCTCGACGGGGCCGCCGCCGGGATCGCGCCGGCCGATCCGGCTCAGCAGGGCGACCGCGCCGAAGCACAGGACCAGGGAGCCGGTCGCGGCGATCAGCACGATCGGGCCGCCGCTCACGGCGGCGACGACGTTCTGCTGGGCCGCCATGGCGACCACGATCGGGATGTACATCCCCGCCCAGAACTCGACGCCGAACTGAACGCCCTTCGTCAGGCGGCCCCGGCGGGACAGCCACAGGCGCGCGGCGATGAGCAGGATCATGGCGATGCCGACGCCGCCGACATTGGCCTTCACGCCGAGGGCCAGGCCGAGGAGATCGCCGAGATACACGCCGACCAGCGTGCAGGCGGCGAGCAGGGCGACACCGAGGACGATCATCGGCGTTGCCCCTTCCAGGAAGCGGCTCTTCCGGCCGCATCCGACGGCCGTATGGACGCGTGCGACATAGCGCGTTGCCCTCCCGGATCGGCCTCGGGGGCCGTTGGTGAAAGTATGCAAGATATTGACAGGTGCGCAATCCCGTATACGAAACTGTGATAGAGAAGGGTTTGAGAATACCAGAGCGCCCGCTATATGACGTTCGGTACACCGGTGGGAGCACGCGGATGGGCGAGTGGCGCGGTGAGAGGCAGGCGCGCGACGCGCGGATCGCGGCGGGGCGCGCCCATGCGGACGGCAAGGTCGTGCCGGCCGGAGCCGTGGTCGACCTCCTGGAGGCCATCCTGCGGCCCGGCGACCGTGTCTGCCTCGAGGGCGACAACCAGAAGCAGGCCGACTGCCTCGCCCGCGGCCTGAGCGCCTGCGATCCCGGGAAGGTCCACGACCTGCACATGGTCCAGTCGGGAATCGTGCTGCCCGAGCACCTCGACGTGTTCGAGACCGGGATCGCGAAGCGGCTCGACTACTCGTATTCGGGCCCGCAGGGCGCCCGCATCGCCAAGATGCTCTACGGCGGCCAGATCGAGCTCGGGGCGGTGCACACCTACCTGGAGCTGTTCGCCCGCTACTTCGTCGACCTGACGCCCAACGTGGCGCTGATCGCCGGCGTCTCGGCCGACCGGAACGGCAACCTGTATACGGGGCCGAACACCGAGGACACGCCGACCGTCGTGGAGGCGACCGCCTTCAAGAACGGCGTCGTGGTCGCGCAGGTCAACGAGATCGTCGACGCGGTCCCGCGAGTCGACATCCCGGGCGACCGGATCGACTTCGTGGTCGAGGCCGACAGGCCCTTCTACGTGGAGCCGCTCTTCACCCGCGACCCGGCGGCGATGACCGAGACGCAGATCCTGATCGCCATGATGGCGATCAAGGGCATCTACGCGGAGTACGGCATCAAGCGGCTCAACCACGGCATCGGGTTCGGCACGGCCGCGATCGAGCTGCTGCTGCCGACCTACGGCGAGAAGCTCGGCCTCAAGGGCAAGATCGCCACGCACTGGGCGCTGAATCCGCACCCGACCCTGATCCCGGCGATCGAGTCCGGATGGGTCAAGCAGGTTCACTGCTTCGGCTCCGAGGTCGGGATGGACCGCTACATCCGCGAGCGGCCGGACGTCTTCTTCACCGGCGCCGACGGGAGCCTGCGCTCGAACCGGGCCTTCTGCCAGACCGCCGGCCTCTACGCCTGCGACATGTTCATCGGCGCGACCCTGCAGATCGACCTGATGGGCCATTCCTCGACCATCACCCAGTCGCGGGTGGCGGGCTTCGGCGGGGCGCCCAACATGGGGTCGGACCCGCACGGACGACGCCACCCCTCCGACGCCTGGATGAAGGCCGGCCGCGAGGGCCAGATCGTCGGCGATCCGGCACTGATGCGCGGGCGCAAGCTCGTCGTGCAGCTCGTCGAGACCTTCGGCGACAAGCTGGTGCCGACCTTCGTGGAGAAGCTCGACGCCCTCGAACTGGCCAAAAAGATCGGCCTCGAGCTGGCGCCGGTCATGATCTATGCGGACGACGTCACTCACATCGTCACCGAGGAAGGCATCGCCAACCTCCTGCTCTGCCGCGACGCCGACGAGCGCGAGCAGGCGATCCGGGGCGTGGCCGGCTACACCGAGGTCGGTCGCGGTCGAGACCGGGCGAAGGTCGAGCAGCTGCGCGCCCGGGGCGTCATCCGACGCCCGGAGGATCTGGGCATCGAGCCGCTCGACGCCGACCGCGCACTGCTCGCCGCGAAGTCGATCAAGGATCTCGTGCACTGGTCCGGCGGGCTCTACGAGCCGCCCGCCCGCTTCCGGAACTGGTAGCGTCGCGCGATGACGTATCCGCACCCGAGGAGCCGGCGATGGAATCCCTGACCTTCCGCCACACCACCAGGAAGCCGCTGGCCGGCTCGGCGCCGAGTGCGATCACCGGCGTCGTCGCCTCCGGCAACCTGGAGATCCTGCTGGAGCGGGTGCTGCCGCCGGATGCCTGCGAGGTGGCCATCGAGACCCCGATCGCCGGCTACGGCGACGTCTGGGAGGCGGTGGTGGCCGATTTCGTTGCCCGGGCGCAGCCGGGCGGCCTCCGCATCAGCATCAACGACGGCGGCGCTCGCCCCGACACCGTGTCGCTGCGCCTGCTCCAGGGCGCGCGGCTGATGGAGGCCTGACCATGGCTGCCGACCGCGCCGCGCGCTTCGATCCGGACGCCCTGAGCTGGTACGAGGCCACCGCCCGCCAGCGCGTGCTGGCGCTCACCGATCCGGGAAGCTTCCGCGAGTTCCTGCCGCCAACCGAGCGGCGGATGAGCCCGCACCTGCCGCTCTTCGACCTGCCCCGCGCCTTCGACGACGGTATCGTGGTCGGGAGCGCGCGCCTCGACGGCGACCCGGTCCTGGTCGCCGCCCAGGAGGGCCGCTTCATGGGCGGCGCCTTCGGCGAGGTGCACGGCGGCAAGCTGGTCGGCCTGCTCCGCGCGGCCCTGGAGCTGAAGCCGAAGGCGGTCCTTATCTTGTTCGACACCGGCGGCGTCCGCCTTCAGGAGGCCAATGCCGGCGAGACGGCCATCGCCGAGACCATGCGGGCCATCGTCGACGTCCGCGCGGCCGGCATCCCGGTCGTCGGGCTGATCGGCGGGCGGGCCGGCTGCTACGGCGGCGGCGGCCTCATCGCCGGCACCTGCTCGCGGCTCGCCGTGTCGGAGAGCGGGCGCATCTCGGTCTCCGGCCCCGAGGTGATCGAGACCAACAAGGGCGCCGAGGAGTTCGATTCCCGCGACCGCGCTCTGGTCTGGCGGACCATGGGTGGCAAGCACCGTCGTCTGATCGGGGGCGCCGACGCCTTCTGCGCCGACACGGTCGCGGCCTTCCGCGCGGCCGCCCGCGACCTCGTCGGCCGAGCGCCGGCCTTCGATCTGGCGACCCTGGACGCCGAGCAGGCGCGCCTGAAGGCCCGGATCGAGCGATTCGGCGATTGCCGCGACGCCACCGAGGTCTGGGCGCGCCTCGGCGTGAACGATCCCGACGCGGTGCCGGCGATGGACACGCCCGCCTTCGACGAGACCGTGGCCCGGAGCCCGGAGGCCGACCATGACGCTCGCTGAGATCCTCGCCTCCCTGTTCCCGCGAGGACACGCGGTGGCGGTGCGCGACGGCCTCGTGACCGGGACCGGCCCCTTCGCGGACGGCCGGATGCACGTGGTCGGCGTCGACGGCGACACGCCCCTGGGCGTCGACGGGGCGCTGGTCCTGTCGCGCGCCGTGCTCGACGCCGTCCGGGTTGGCGACCGCGCGCCGATCCTCGTGGCGGTGGATTCCGACAGCCAGCGCATGAGCCGCCGCGACGAGTTGCTGGGTCTCAACGAGTGCCTCGCGCATCTCGCCAAGGCGCTGCTCCTCGCGGACCGGGCGGGCCATCCGACGATCGGGTTGATCTATGGCCACTCGGCCGCCGGCGCCTTCATCGCCACGGCCCTCGCGACGCGGGTCCTCGCGGCCCTGCCCGGGGCGAACCCGAGCGTGATGGACCTGCCGTCCGTCGCCCGGGTGACCAAGCTGCCGCTCGACACGCTGAAGGACATGGCGAAGTCGACGCCCGTCTTCGCGCCCGGCCTCGACAACATGGTGGCGACCGGCGCCGTCCACGTGGTTCTAAACCCGGACCTGTCCCTGGAGGGCCAGATCCGCGCGGTGATCGATACCCTGCCGGCGGAGGATATCCGCGACCGGCTGGGCGCCGAGCGAGGCGGTCGCCCGGTCGCCCGCACCGTCGCGGCGGCCGTGGCCGACCAAGCCCGTCTTGGCTGAGCCGTTCCGACGCCACGACCTCGTCCGGGTCGATCCGGCGGCCTGGGCGGCGTGGCGCGCGGACCGGCCCGACCTCGGCGCCGTCCCCCATCTCGACGGCTGGGCCGCTGCGGGCCGGCCGCTGATCGTCCGCCGCCGCGTCCCCGGAGAGACCGGCGACGCGGTGCCGCTCGGCCTGCCGCTGCCGCCCGCGGACGGCAAGCGGCGGATCGGGCTAGCGCTGCCGGCATCGGCGCTGGCGCCCGCACCGGTGGTGACCCTCGCCCAGGCCGCCACTCGCGCGCCGGCGGCCTGGGGCCCGAGCCTCGACGCCCTGACGGCGCTCGGCCGGCGGCACGGCCTCGTGCCGCGCCCCTTCGGCAGCCTGCTCTGGCAGGCGGTCACCGGCCTAACCTACCTGAGCGCCAGCTCCGATCTCGACCTGCTCTGGCCGTGCCCACCACCGGTGCCGGTCAACCTTCTCGACGGCATCGCCGCCGCGGCGGAGACGGCGCCGATGGGCATCGACGGCGAGATCCAGTTGCCGGACGGCGCCGACCTGCACTGGCGCGAGCTGCGCGACGCGCCGGAGGACGGCTCGGTGCTCGCCAAGAGCCTGGACCGGCTGGTCCTGCGGCCGGTCGCGGGCCTGAGGGGCGCGCCCCCGGCATGACCCTCGCGATCCTCCTCTCCGGCCAGGGCGGCCAGCACCCGGCGATGTTCGACCTGACGGCCGATCATCCAGCCGCCCAGGACGTGTTCGCGGCCGCCAGACCGCTCCTCGACGGCGCCGACCCGCGCGACCTGGCGCGCGCCGGCGGCGACACCCTGACCGCCAATCGGACCGGCCAGATCCTGTGCTGCGTCGCCGCCCTGGCGGCGTGGCGGGCCCTGGTCGGGGCGGTGCCGGACCGGTCGATCGTGGCCGGGTACAGCATCGGCGATCTCGCCGCCTGGGGCGTGGCCGGACGCCTCGATCCTGCGGACGTCCTCGCCCTGGCCGCGCGGCGCGCGGAGGCCATGGATGCCGCCTCCGGCGCGGGGTTCGGGCTGGCGGGCGTCCGCGGCCTGAGCCTCGACAGGCTCGCGGATCTCGCGGCGCGCCACGGCTGTCACCTCGCCATCCGCAACGCGGCCGACAGCGGCGTCGTCGGCGGTCCGCGCGCGGCGCTGGAGGTGCTGTGCCGGGAGGCGACCGGCGCGGGCGCGCAGCGCGCCGTGGTCCTGCCCGTTCACACGCCGTCGCACACGCCCCTGCTCGACGCCGCGACGGTCGCATTCCGGGACGCGCTCGCCGCGGTGCCGCCGCGCCGCCCGCCGCCCGGAGCGCCCCGGCTGCTCAGCGGGCTGGACGGGAGCACGGTGTTTCGGGATGCCGAGGGTCGCGGGAAGCTGGCCCTCCAGATCTCGCGCACGATCGACTGGGCCGCCTGCCTGGAGGCGTGCCGCGAGTACGGCGCGGACCGCGTCCTCGAGCTCGGGCCGGGCCACGCCCTCGCCACCATGGCCCGGGCCGCCCTCCCGGCGGCGCGCGTCCACGCCGTCGAGGAATTCCGCTCGCTCGACGGCGTGGCGGACTGGCTCGCGCGACCTTAGCCGTGCCGCACTGGGGTCGCATGACCATTGCAGATGGCTGTCGAGTTGCGACGCTAGTCTGGCGATGTGCCGCTCCGGCTCCGCTTGCTTGGCGCAATACTGATGTCGACACATCGCCTTGACGCGCGGCCCGTTGCGGTCGTAGCAGCCGGGCATCTTCGGGACGGGACGGGTTCATGACGGCCAAGCGAGCGCTGATCACGGGTGTGACGGGCCAGGACGGCGCGTATCTGGCGCAGCTGCTCCTGCAGAAGGGCTACGCCGTCACCGGCATCGTGCGGCGCTCCAGCCACGCCGGAGTCTTCGACCACCGGTTGAAGTGGCTCGGCATCACCGACGACGTCGAGCTGGTCGACGGCAACCTGCTCGACCAGTCCGCCCTGCTGCGCATCGTCCAGGCCACGAAGCCCGACGAGATCTACAACCTCGCCGCCCAGTCGTTCGTGACCTCGTCCTGGCAGCAGCCGCTGCTCACCGGGCAGGTGACCGGCCTCGGCGCGGTGCACATGCTGGAATGCCTGCGCTCGGCGGCGCCCCAGGCGCGCTACTACCAGGCCTCGACCTCGGAGATGTTCGGCCTGATCCAGGAGGCCAAGCAGAGCGAGTCGACGCCGTTCTACCCGCGTTCGCCCTACGGCGTGGCCAAGCTGTACGCGCACTGGATGACCATCAACTACCGCGAGAGCTTCGGGCTGCACGCGTCGAACGGCATCCTGTTCAACCACGAGAGCCCGCTGCGCGGCGTCGAGTTCGTCACCCGCAAGGTCACCGACGCGGTGGCGCGGATCAAGCTCGGGAAGCAGAAGGAGCTGCGGTTGGGCAACATCGACGCCAAGCGCGACTGGGGCCACGCCCGGGACTACGTGCAGGCGATGTGGCTGATGCTGCAGCAGGACCGCCCGGACGATTACGTGATCGCCACCGGCCGGACCACGACCGTGCGGGACATGTGCGAGATCGCGTTCAAGCATGTCGGCCTGAAGGTGGACGACCACCTGATCGTCGACCCGGCGCTGTTCCGGCCGGCGGAGGTCGAGGTGCTGCTGGGCAACCCCGCCAAGGCCAAGGCGACGTTCGGCTGGGAGGCCGAGACCAGCCTCGAGGCGCTGATCACCGAGATGGTCGACGCCGACATCAAGCGCCTCAGCGCCAACGCCTGAGCCGTCGGGCTCGCCGCGAGCGGGCTCCGGATCCATATGGCGCGCATCCCCGGACGGAGAGGCGCGCCGTGAAGACCTACCAGCTCTACATCGACGGCCAGTCCGTCGATCCGGTCGAGGGCTCGTGGTTCGAGTCCATCGACCCCTATCGCGGCGAGCCCTGGGCGCGGATCCCGCGCGCTGGGCGCGCCGACGTCGACCGGGCGGTAGCCGCGGCCAAGCGCGCCATGTGGGACGGACCCTGGGCGATCATGACGGCCTCGGCCCGCGGCAAGGTCCTGCGCCGGATCGGCGATCTCGTCGAGCGCGAGGCCAAGGCGCTGGCCGAGATCGAGGTCCGCGACAACGGCAAGCTCTTCGCCGAGATGTACGGCCAGACCCGCTACCAGCCGGAATGGTGGTGGTACTACGCGGGGCTCGCCGACAAGGTCGAGGGCGCGCAGGTGCCGATCGACAAGCCCGAGACCTTCGCGTTCACCCGGCACGAGCCCGTAGGCGTGGTCGGGGCGCTGACGGCGTGGAACTCGCCGCTCCTGTTCGTCGCCTGGAAATGCGCGCCCGCGCTCGCGGCGGGCTGCGCGGTCGTGGTGAAGCCGTCCGAGTTCGCCTCCGCGAGCACGCTGGAATTCGCCCGCCTGACCAAGGAGGCCGGGCTGCCCGACGGCATGTTCAACGTCGTCACCGGCTACGGCGGCGAGGCCGGCACCGCCATCGTCGAGCATCCCGACGTCGCCAAGATCACCTTCACGGGCTCGGACGTCACCGGCGCGAAAGTCTACGAGGCCGCCGCCCGGCAGATCAAGCGCGTCTCCCTGGAGCTAGGCGGGAAATCGCCCAACATCGTCTTCGCCGATGCCGACCTGAAGGCCGCCGCCGCGGGGGCGATCTCGGGCATCTTCGCGGCCACCGGGCAGACCTGCATCGCCGGCTCGCGCCTGCTGGTGCAGAACAGCATCCGCCAGGAATTCACCGAGCGCCTGATCGAGCTGGCCCGCACCGCCAAGCTCGGCGACCCGATGCAGGCCGACACCAATATCGGGCCGATCACGACGCCGCCCCAGTACACGAAGGTGCTCGACTACATCGCGCTCGCCAAGAGCGAGGGCGCGCGCTGCGTCTTCGGCGGCAACCCCGCCTCCGGACCCGGCGTGCTCGGCGGCCAGTTCGTCGAGCCGACGATCTTCACGGGCGTCACCAACGACATGCGCATCGCCCAGGAGGAGGTGTTCGGCCCGGTGCTGTCGATCATCGGCTTCGAGGACGAGGCCGAGGCGCTGAGGGTCGGCAACGACGTGATCTACGGGCTCGCGGCGGGTGTCTGGACCCAGGATATCGGCCGCGCGATGCGCATGTCGAAGGGTCTGCGGGCCGGCACCGTCTGGGTGAACACTTACCGGGCGGTGAGCTACATGATGCCGTTCGGCGGCATGAAGCGCTCGGGCATCGGCCGCGAGAGCGGCATCGAGTCGATCCGCGAGTACCTGGAGACCAAGAGCGTCTGGATCTCCACGAGCCGCGACGCCCCGGAGAACCCCTTCGTCATGCGCTGAGCCCGCGGGCCGCGCCGCGATCCGTGGCGGCGCGGTCCCTAATCCGGGGTCGATTGGGCGCGGTCCGGTGGCAGCGCGAGGGATGCCAGGACGAAGCCCATGAAGAAGAGGAAGTACTGGTTGACCGACAGTTCCTCGAACATGAGCGACGGGATCAGGAACACCGCGCTGTAGGTCAGGAACGGCCCGAAGGCGGCGGGCGCCAGCAGGATCCGCCCGAGGCCGGCGACGAGCAGCAGCGCCGCGGCGATGCCGCTCTGGAGTGCCAGCGACACGAAGCCGTTGTGTGGTGTCACGAGCCCGGTCAGGGCCTGCAGCTCCTCCCGGCGGGCGACCTCGCCGACGCCGAACGGGTACTCGAGGACCAGCTGGAGCGCGGTCACGCCGGACAGGAACCGCTCGTCGAAATTGCCCGTGACGTTGTGGTCCTCGGCGAAGCGCCGCTCGATCGCCTGGGACAGCGTCCCCGGCAGCGGGATCTCCCCCGTCACCGCCCAGGCCACGAGCAGGACGCCCAGGACGCCGAGCGCGGCCAGCACCGCGGGCGCCTTGAGGTTCCGCCGCATCAGCAGGCCGAGGAACAGGATCGGCATGAACAGGCCGGCGCGGTTGTTGGTGAACGGGAAGCTCGCCAGGAGGGCCGCGAAGTAGGCGAGATAGACGATCTTCAGGCGATAGCGCAGGCTGAGCAGCAGGGCCGCGGCCCCGGCCAGGGCGAAGACGTGGCCGGTCTCGTTGCCGGAGGCCCAGAGGCCGCCCTGCTTGTCCTGCACGAACAGCTTCAGCTCCTCGTCGAGCCCGTCCGTGGGAACGGCGAGTCCGAACCGGTCGAGCGGCATGCCGGAGGCGGCGAGCAGCAGGACCGCGAGGGAGGCGAGCATTCCGGCGAGCAGGCCGACGCAGAATGCGTCCTCGACGCGCCGGTCGCGGAACATCACCAGCAGGATGAACGCCTGGACCACGTAGAGCAGCAGGACGAGGGTCAGGTAGACGTCGCCCGCCTGCTTGTGGGCCTTCAGCACCAACGAGGCCGCGATCAGCGCCAGGATGCCGGCGAGGGGCGCGGCCTGCCGCAGTGCCTCCGCGACGACGGCGCGGCGCAACCCGAGCCAGGGGATGAGCAGGAACGGCAGCAGGTCGGACAGGCGCTGGAACGGCAGCCCGAAGGTCGAGGTCAGGACGTTGAAGTTCAGGGCGGCGCCGAGCAGGAACACGGCGACGCGGTCCGCGAGGAGGGACGCGGCCGGCGCACGCGTCTCGATCGGCAACGCCTGTCCCGCCATCACCCTGCACCGTCCCCGCGCATCGGCCGCCGATGAACGCTCCGCCGGCCGCGGCCTCTAGCGGGCAGTGTCGCCCACAAAGGTTGGCGGAGGGTGCAGATCAGGCGGGGCGTCTCAGGACCAGGCCGACGGCCGTGCGGAGCGTGCCGCGCATGAAGATCCAGGCGAGGCCCAGATAGGCCGCGATCCCGATTCCGACCGCCGCGAACAGGCCGACCCGGTCCCCGAGGGCGGCGTGGATCGGCCCCTGGACGAGCAGCACCAGCCCGGCCATCGCGCCGGCGCAGAGCGTGATCGGCGCGAGGAGCCGCACGAGCCGCCCGTTCGTGACCGGGACGACGCGCCCGACGCTGGCGACGATCGCGGGCGTGAACAGGTAGGCCCGCACCACGTGCCCGGCGACCAGTGCGGCGAGGCCGAAGGGCGCGGTGACGAGGGCCGCCGCGGCGCCGAGGCCGAACTGCGCGCCGGCGAGCCGCAGGGCCGTGCCGTTGCGGCCCAGGGCCGTGAAGATCATCCACAGCATCGAGGTGGCGACGAATTCCGGGGCGAGGAGCGCGAGCGTCCGCAGCACCGGCGCCGCGTCGTGCCACTGGTCGCCGAACAGGAACGGGATGAGGGTCGGGGCGACGGCCGCCATGCCGAAGAAGGCGGGCACGGCCAGGAAGGCCGAGGCCTCGGTGAATCCGTGGAAGGCCGCGGCCAGCTCGCCCGGACGGTCCTGGAGGCGCGCGTAGGTGGTCAGCCCGACCGTGGTCAGCGGGATGACCGCGACCTGGCTCACGAGGTCGATGCAGCGCCACGCGAGGCGCAGGTAGCCGACATCGGTGGCGGACAGGAAGTAGGCCGCGATGACTTCCTGGCTCCGGATCGAGGCGACGAGCAGCAGATAGGTGCAGAACAGCCGCGAGCCGAACGCGATCTGCTCGCGCACGGAGGCGAGATGCAGCCGCAGCGGCGGAATCCAGCGGGCCGCCGCCCAGGTCAGGAGCGTGGTCGCGGTCGCGGCGACGAGCCGCTGCACCACCAGGCTCCAGACGCCGTAGCCGTCGAGGGCCAGCACGAGGGCCGCGGCGCCGCCGAGCACGTTGGCGCCGAGCGCCCGCAGGGCGAGCTTGCGGAACCCGAAGCTCCGCTGGAGCCGCGCTTCGTGGATCGCACCCGCTGCGGTGATGACGAAACAGGCGGAGAGCGCGCACAGGACCGGCCGCAGCGCTGGCAGGTCGAAGATCCAGGCGATCGGGCCGGCCAGGGCCACGAGGCCCACGGCGCACAGGACACCCGTGGCGAGCATCACCCAGAAGGCGGTGGCGGCGAAGTCCTCGTCGAGGTCGGCGCGCTGGACCACCGCGTCGGGCAGGCCGCAGCGCGCGACGATCTGCAGGATGTCGATGAAGACCGCGGCGATCGCCACCATCCCGAACTCGGCGGGCCCGATGAGGCGGGCGAGCACGAGGAACACCCCGAAGCTGAGGACCACGTTGCCGACCGAGGCCACCGCCACCCAGCGCGCGGCGTCGAACGAGCGCCGCGTCACCGCGGCGCCGGAGGCGAGCCCCGGCTCCTCCTCGGCGGCGGCCGCCTCCGACAGGACCGGCGCGGCGGCGCTCACGGGCGGCTCGCCCGACGCTCGGCAACGAGTTCGGCGTAGAGATCGAGGTACTTCTCGGCGACGCGCTCCGAGGTCGATTCGCGGATGACGTGCTGGAAGGCGCGCTCGTCCGGCAGGTCACCGCGGCCGCGGGCGATCACGGTCCGCAGCCGTGCGGCGAGGTCGGCGTCGTCGCCCGGCGTGAACAGCCAGTCGGCATTGTCCTCGCCGATCAGCTCGGGGATGCCGCCCGAGCCCGCCCCGATCACCGGAACGCCCATCGTGTAGGCCTCGTAGATCGTCCGCGGCGACGGCTCGGCCCAGAACGACGGGACGATGAGCACGTCGATCGCGCTGAGGAACTCGGCGGGTTTCGCCCAGCCGACGAAGTCGATGGGCAGGCCCTCGGCCTGCGCCTTGAACCGCTCGATCGAGTCGTCCATCGCGTGGCCGGCGACGAGGCAGCGCCAATCGCCGGGACCGATCCGCCGGAAGGCGTCGATCATCGTGCCGACCCCCTTCTCGTTGTTGATCCGGCCGAGATAGCCGAAGGTCATCGGCTGGCCGGTCCGGTCGATCCGGCGCCTGGCCTCCGGGTCGCCCTCTGGGACGGTGCAGGAATAGAAGATCACCCGGCGCCGCTCGGGCGCGAGATGCGCGAACAACCCGTGGCCGACATGGGTCTTGAGGATCTCGGTCCCGACGCTGACGACCGCGTCCACCGACCGGTTCGTGATCTGCTTGGCGGCGTTGACCACCTTGCAGCCCAGGTGCCAGCGGTCGCACGGCTTGCCGTCCCTGAACATCGCGGCGTTGCCGCAGATCAGGTCGTACTCGCAGACCGTGTGGACGATCGGGATCCCGCGCTTGGCCGCCTCGCGCCAGACGAGAGTCGAGACGTCGAGCAGCGAGTGCGTGTTCACGATGTCGGGCCGGAAATCGTCGAGGACGCGGCCGAACTCGGCCGCGACGGCGAAATTCCACTGCTGCTTGAGCTTCGCCCAGGCGCGGCCGAAGCGGCTCGCCTGGGGCCAGTCCTCGAGCCAGAAATCGTTGTGGTGGGCCATGCGGTAGACGGTGACGCCGCCCCGCACGCTCTTGGGCTCGGGCTCCCGGGCGATGCAGGCCGCCGCCACCGTGTGGCCGGCCGCGACGAGTTCCTCGGCGAGGTGCTCCACCGAGCGCTCGGCGCCGCCCACGATGTAGGGCGGGTAGAGGGCGCTGAGATGCAGGATCCGCAGGGGGCCGGTCACCGCGCGCGCGGCCGCCTGATCCCTCGGGCGGTCCCGGTCCTGGGCGCGGGGTTCCTCCGAGAGGACCCGGGCGTAGCTCGACGACAGGGTGGGGGTCATCATGAACGGCACTCGCTGAGGTGCGGGCGCTCCGCGCGGGCGGAAGGCTCGGGAAGCGGTTCGATGGAGGCCGCGTCGCGGGTCGCGGCGTAGAGATCGAGATAGGCGGTCGCCACAGCGACCGGATCGGTGCCGGCGCGGATGCGTGCGGCGCGGGCGAGCCCCTCGGCGAGACGGGCCGGCTCCGCGATGATCCGGGCCATCGCGGCGGCGAGCGCCGGCGCGTCGCCGGGCGGGACCAGCCAGGGGCCGGACCCGACCTGCTCGCCGATGCCGCCGGTCGCGGTGCCGATCACCGGGACGCCGCGCCCGTAGGCCTCTGCCACCGTCCGGCCGAAGGGCTCGGGCCAGATCGGCGGGACCACGAGGCAGTCGAGATCGTCGAGGAAGGCGTCGCGCTCCGCGTAGCCCGGGAAGGTGACGGGCAGGCCCTCGGCCAGGGCACGGTAGCGGTCCAGCCCGTCCACGGCACGGCCCGCGACGGCGAGGTGCCAGCCGGTTTCCGGCAGGCGCCGGCAGGCCTCGAGGAGGACGTCGAGGCCCTTTGCGCCCTCGATCCGGCCCAGATAGCCGAACCGGACCGGCGCGCCGGGCGCCCGCTTCGCCCGCGTCACCGGCGAGCCGGGCGGGATGGGGTTCCAGATCACCCGGCGCAGCGACGGCGGCACATGAGCGAAGAGGCCGGCGGCGAGGTGGCGGTCGAGGATGTCCGAGCCCACGGCGGCGACTGCCGTCACGGCGCGCTGGCAGCGCCGGTGCGGCGCGGCGTAGAGGCGGCACTTGAGATGCTGCCGGGCGCAGGGACGCCCGTGGCGCACCATCGCGCCGTTGGTGCAGAGGCTGGTGAAGTCGTGCAGCGTGTGCACGACCGGCACCCGGAGCCGCCGGAGCATCGGCCAGAGCGCCGGCGGTAGCTCGGAGATGGAATGCGTGTTCACGAGGTCGGGGGCGTAGTCCCGGACCGCCCGCTCCATCCGGTCGACGGCGTGGCGGTTCCACTGCGCCGCGACCTTGTAGCGGAGGCGCTCGACCCGCCCGCGCTGCGGCCAATCGAGGATGTGGAACGGCGTCCCGTAGCCGATCCGGTAAACCGTGACGCCGTCCTGCAGGACCGGTCCGCCCTCGGTCCGCGCCGCGCAGGCAACGGCGACGCTGTGGCCGAGATCCGCCTGGGTCCGGGCGAGCGTCTCGACCATCAGTTCGGCGCCGCCGACCTGCTCGGGTGCGTAGAGGGAGCTAAGGTGCAGGATGCGCATGCGGCACCTCCCGGGCGGAACGCGCCGCCGCGCCGTCTTGAAGCGCGTCGAGCAGCAGTGTCTCGTAGCGGCGGGCGGTCTCGGCCCAGTCGTAGCGCCGGACATTGTCGCGGCCGCGGGCGATCAGCGTGTCCCTGAGATTGGGCTCGTCCAGCAGGCGGCGCAGGCACTCGGTCAGCGCCGCCGCGTCGGCGGGATCGAAGGTGAGGGCGCCGGCTCCCGCGATCTCGGGCGTCGCGGAGCGGTCCGAGCAGATCACGGGACAGTCAAGGGCCTGCGCCTCCAGAACGGGCAGGCAGAATCCCTCGGCGAAGGACGGGACGCACAGGCACAGCGCGCCGCGATAGAGGGCCGCCAGCCTGTCGTCGCCGATGCCCGACAGGCGGGTCAGGGGGATCGGCGCGTCGCCGATTGCGGCGGCGACGGCCTCGTCGGAATCCTCGCCGACGTGGACGATCCCGATCCCCGGCCTCCCGAGCGCGACCACGGCGCGCGCAAGGGTCGCGAAGTTCTTGTTGTAGAGGGCGTTGCCGACGGCCAGCACGTACGGCCCCGCCGGGACTTCGGCGACGGAACAAGCCACTGATGGGTCCAGCATGGCCGCGGACGGCACGGTGCGCGTCCGGCCGCGGAGCCGCGGGTAATGGTACTCCAGATCGCGCCGTGTCGCGTCCGAGACGGCGATTACCCGGGCGCTGTTGCCGAGGACCAGGCGGAAGATCGGGTCGGTGGTCAGGGCCTCGCGGGAGCGGACGCGCTCGGGCAGCGTGCGGAAATACAGGTCGTGCACCACGCTGACGCGGACGCGGCCGCCGAAGGCCGCCCCGTACGGGTCGATGTTCAGCACGACGTCGATGGCGCGGGCGCGGCACAGCCGCGGGACGGCGAGGCACTGGCGCAGGACGTCGAGCAGCATGATCCGCGGCCGCGGCACCGTCACGACCTCGACGCGGTCGCGGATCGACGCCGGCAGCTGGTCGCGGCGCCACGGGGAGCGGAGCACCACCGCGAAGGTGCCGCGCGCGACCAGGCCGGCGATCACCCGGAAGGCGACGAGCGCGACGCCCGACGGCCGACCGGCATGCTGGCTCGGCATGTTGACGAGGACGCGCGGCATGGCGGGTCTGGCGGCTCCGAACGGGAAGGGGGATCGCCGGCCCGTCAGGCCCGGCCGGCGACCTGGAGGATGATGTCGGCGAGATCGCGCTGCATGCTCTCCGCGCCGTAGCGGGACAGCGCCCGCTCGCGCGCGAGCGCGGCGCGCGCCCTGAAGGCGTCGGGATCGGCGAACAGCGCCGACAGGGCCGCCGCGAGGCGATCCGACCGACGCGGCGGCACCAGCGTCCCGGCCGCGCCGCCGTCGAGGATCTCAGTGGACGCGCCGGCGTCGGTGGCGATCACCGGCACGCCGACCAGCATCGCCTCGACCAGGGTGCGGCCGAACGGTTCGGGATCGACCGAGGGGTGCACGACCGCGTCGACCGCCTGCATCAGCCGGGGGACGTCGTCGCGCTGTCCGAGGAACAGCACCCGGTCCGAGAGGCCGCGCCGCGCCGCGAGGTCGCGCAGGTGCGCCGCGTAGGCATCCTCGCCGAATAGCGGCGCCCCGACCACGACGCAGCGGAGGCCGGACAGGGTCGCCAGCGCCTCGATCAGAACGTCCTGCCCCTTCCAGGGCGCGAGGCGGCTGAAGACGCCGACGAGGGGGCCGTCCGGCAGGCCGAGTTCCGCGCGCAGAACGGCGGCGGAGCAGGGTGCCGGATCGACGTCGAGGCCGTTCGGCACGACGCGGATCAGCGACCGGCGCCCGCCGGCCTGGACGAAGGCCCGCGCGGCGGCCTCGGAGGGAACGATCACCCGGGCGGCGCAGAGATTGGCGAGCCGGATCTGCAGGATGCGCTGCGCCCGGTCGAAATGCGCCCCGTCGAGGATGTCGTGGAGGTGCCAGATCAGGGGGCGCCCGGCGGCGCGCGCGGCCAGAGACGAGAGCAGGAAGGCCTTCTGCGAGTTGGCGTAGACCACGTCGCAGGACCGGGCCGATCGGGCGATCTCCAGCGCCAGGGCGCCGAGCTGGCCCAGGACCGGGAGCGCGCTCAGCGGTGACACGTCCCGCCGGAGGCCCGCCAGGGCGGACTGGCGACGCGCGAGACGGATCTCCAGACCCGCGTCGCGGAGGGCCGCGGTCAGCGCGCCGTCCTCGAACAGGAAGGCGCTGGAGCCCGCCCAAGGCCGGACTGCGTCGCGGAGCACCAGCTCGGCACCGGACATCGTTCCGGTATGGCTCACGAACAGGACCCGCGGCCGCGCGGCGACGACGGACCGCGCGGCCTGCGCCCGGTCCAGGAGGCCGCGCTTCGCGAGCGCGTCGGCGGGGAGCACTTCGGTCATCGCGCGCTCGCGGCCGTGCGGGGATCGGGCAGCGGCATCACGTCGTAGGTCGACTGGATGCCCGGGCGGACCATCGTCATGGCGATCCCGAGGACGTGTCCGCCGGCGCGGCGCAGGTTCGCCACGGTCTCGACCGTATCGGAGAGCTGCGAGCGCCCGTAGCGGGCGCAGCAGAGCACGCCGTCGACGTGGCGGGCCAGCATCGCCGCATCCATCAGGAGGCTGGTCGGCGGGGTGTCCAAGAGGACGAGGTCGTAGCGGCGGCTCCACTTGAGGAAGTCGGCCATCCGGTCGCCCATCAGGAGCTCGGTCGAGTCGGCCGTCGGCGTTCCCGCGGGGATGACGTCGAAGCGTCCGGCCTGGACCACCACGTCGGCCGGGTCGATCTCGCCGCGGAGCACGCCGCCGAGGCCGGGGCCGCGGCCGAGTCCTAGGGAGGCCTCGAAGTTCGGCCGCCGCAGGTCGCACTCGACCACCAGCACCCGGCGGCCGCTCGCGGCGCCGATGCCGGCCAGCGCGAAGGCCGTGAACGACTTGCCCTCCCGCGGCTTCGCCGAAGTCACCAGGATGACGCGGGACTTGCAGGCGCCCGCCAGCACGAGATGGGCGTGCAGGTTGCGCAGGACGTTCTGCATCACCGGGTCGACCCGCGCCCGCGCCAGGGCCTCCGCGAGGTCGAGCTCGCGCTGCCGCTCGGAGAAGCGGCCGACGAGGCCGGCGGGCTCCAGGCTCGGCAGCTGCGCGAAGACCGGGGCGCCGGTGCCGGCCATGAGCTGCGCCGAGGTGCGCACGCGCCGGTCGGTGTAGTCGCGCAGCAGCGCGGCGGCGGCCGCGAGCACGCCCGCCAGCACGATGCCGCCCGCCAGGAACGGCACGGCCTTGGGCGAGAACGGCTCCTGCGGCAGCTCGGCGAGGCTGACGAGCCGCGTGCTGCCGGTGAGTATGCGCCGCTCGGTCTCCAGCTCGCCCGCCCGCTTGACCAGATCGGCGTAGCGGGTGCGCTTGATCTCGGCGTTGCGCACCATGCCCTCGATCGACGCCTCGTCGTCCATGGCGGCGGCGGCGTCGGTCTTCGCCGTCTCGAGCTGGGCGCGCAGCGACTTGGCCAGGGCGTTCGAAGCCTCGTAGGACTTGCGCAGGCCCTTGGCGACGTTGCCGATCTCCTGCTCGATCCGAGCGCGCAGGCTCGCCTGCTCGGTCTCGAGCGCCCGGATCACCGGGTGGTTCGCGCCCAGCAGGGTGCTCTGGTTGGCGAGCTGCGCGCTGACGCCGCTGAGCTGCTGCTTCAGCGAGACGATGGTCGGGCTTGCCAGGACGGCCGGGGCGCTGTCGGCGCCGCGGGCACCCTTGGCCTCGATCTCGGAGAGCCGCGCGGCCGCGTCCGCCTTGGCGGTCTCGGCCGCGGCGAGCTGCTGGCTGATGCTGGTGAGCCGCTCCGCGCTGATCGGGGCGAGCGAGCCCTTCAGCAGGCCCTTGCGGCGCCGGAAGGTCTGGATGCGGGTCTCGTCGGCCCGGATCGAGGCGTCCAGCTGGCTGATCTCGGTGTGCAGCCAGTCGGCCGCCGCCTTGCGGCTCGAGGCCTGCGCCTCGCGCTGGTCATCCAAGAAGGCGTTGATCAGGCCGTTGGCCATCGTCTGCGCCGTCTCGGGCAGCGGCGACTTGTAGCCGATGGTGATGATGCGCGAGCGACCGGAGCTCAGGACCGTGTAGCGCTTCTGCAGGTAGTCGACGAGCGCGTTGCGGTCGGTCGTGAGCTTCGTGCAGGCGGCGTCCTTCTTCTCGCTGATCCGGTCGGGATGCCCCCCTGTGGCCGCGTAGCGGCACTCGGCCAGCACCGCGGCGACCAGGTTGTCGTCGATCGCGAGGCGCAGGAGCCGCGGCGAGCGGATCACCAGGATCTGGCTCTCGATGTCGGCCGGGTCGCCGATCTTCTGGATCCAGGCCATCGAGGCGTTATTGGCGCCCGGTTCCGCCTCGGCCACGATGACCGAGCCGCTCGCCACGTATTGCCGCTGGATCATCAGCAGGGCGGTCACGGCGAGGCCGAGGACGGTGGCGAACACCGCCGCGAACAGGTAGCGGCGATGCCAGATCCGGGCGAGGGCCGCGGCCAGCGGACCGCCGCGCGCCGGCTCCTGGGCGAGGGCGCGAACCGGCGTCCGGTCGGCCAGATCGACAGTCAGGAAGGACATGCGGCGCGTCCTCAGCCGACGGCTTCGAGGCGCGGCAGGATCCGCGGGCGCGTCTCGCAGGCGGCCCGGTGCATCGCCATCTGGTCGTCGACGAAGGTCGAGAACCGGCTGCGGAACAGCTCGGCCGAGAACAGCTCGGCCTGCGCCCAGCAGGCCTCGCGGGTGAAGTGGCTCTCCTGCAGCAGGAAGCGCTGGACGCACTCGGCGATCGCCACGGGCTCGGGCGTGTCGAAGAACATCCCGGTGCGCTGCGGGCCGCGGGTCTGGACCGTCTCGCGGGCGCCCCCGCGGCCCAACGCGAGGACCGGCGTGCCCTCCGACGTGGCCTCGACCACGATGATCCCGAAATCCTCCTCGGCCGCGAAGATGAAGGCGCGGGCCGTGGCCATGAGGTGGCGCAGCTCCGCGTCGGGCACGAAGCCGGAGAACGACACGTTCGGCCCCGCGATCTCGCGCAGCCGCGCGGCATCGGGCCCGGTGCCCGCCACCACGAGTTCGAGGTCGGGGAGCAGCGCGAACGCGCGGATCACCGCCTCGACGTTCTTGTACGGCACGAGCCGGCTGGCCACGAGGAAGTGGTTGCCGCGCGGCCCGTCATACTGCTGGATCGGCAGCGTGATCGGCGGGTGGATGACCTCGGCGGTGCGGCCGTAGACCTTGTGGATGCGGCGGGCGACGAAAGCGGAGTTGGCCACGATCGCGTTGGGACCGGCCGCCGTGCGAAAATCCCAGACGCGCATCCGGTGCAGGATCAGCCGGGCGAGCACGCTCTTCATGCCCGCGTCGCAGCCGCTCTCCCGCAGGTAGGTGTGCTGCATGTCCCAGGCGTAGCGCATGGGCGAGTGGATGTAGGAGACGTGGAGCTGGTCGGGCCCGGTGAGGACGCCCTTCGCCACCGCGTAGCTGCTCGAGATGACGAGATCGTAGGCCGACAGGTCGAACTGCTCGATCGCGAGCGGCATCAGCGGCAGGTAGTTGCGGTGCCGCGTCCGCGCGAAGGGCATGCGCTGGATGAAGCTCGTATGCGCCTGGGTGTAGCCCAGCCGCGCCCGGTCTGCTTCAGGCAGGAAGTCGAAGAGCGCGAAGACATCCGCGTCCGGATAGATCCGCAGCAGCTGCTCGAGGACACGCTCGGCGCCACCGACGATGTACAACCAGTCGTGAACGATCGCGACACGCATCACAGCTTCCTCGTCGGTGCGCCGGACGCTGGACCATGCATTACGTCCTGCCGGTCCCGCCGGTGACAGCGGGCCAAGGCACACACGAGAGGGTAATAGCAGCGTGATCTGTAAAAAAGGGGTCACCGCCGCAGCAACAGTCGAAAATAGCGCCTGTTTAGACGAGAGACGCGGCGTGTAAACTTAATTTTTGCCAATAATTAACGTTAAGCGAAGGGTGTTCTCAGACCTGCAATCTTCGGCATGACTCCCCGTGGGTGCCCGCTGCGCCGGGTCGGCACACCGGCGGCGGGGGCCCGGCTGCGCGGCCTACGAAGCGGCCGGAACGGGCAGGGGATCGGGCGAGGGCCGCCGGTCGAGCCGGCGCCGCAGGGCCGCGATCACCGGCGTCTCGACATACCGGAACAGCAACTCGCCGGCGGCGACCGCCGCCGGGAACGCGATCGCGAAGATCAGGGCGGCGCGCGCGAAGCCGGGCGCGACGACGAGCGCCGCGATCTTGGCGGCGCTGTGCAGCAGCAGGTTGTGGACCAGGTAGAAGGAATAGCTGGCATTGCCCTGCGACAGCAGCCAGCGCGACTTCAGGGCGATGCCGCCCCGCTCCAGCAGCAGCATCGCACCGACGATCAGGACGGCCGCTGACCCCCAGATCAGCGGGCGCGCGAAGCCGGACAGCTCGGGGCTGACGCCGAGCGCGTCGGCCACGATCTGGCCGCCGAGGATGAGCACAAGAGCGGCCGCGACGGCCGCGCACGCCACGCGCCGGACCGGGAAGCCCGCGGCCGGCGCCCGGAGCCGCAGGTAGGCGTATCCCAGCCCGATGCCGGCGGCGAACTCGATCAGGATCGGCTTCGTGTAGTACGCCCAGTAGAGATTCGACGCGGGCAGCAATCCGAGCAGGATCAGCGCCAGGAAGATCGCGGCCGCACCGAACGCCCGGAAGGCGGGTCTCGGCACCATGAGCAGCGCCGCGAAGACCACGTAGAAGAACATCTCGTAATTGAGTGTCCAGCCCACGGAGTTGAGCGGCTCGACGAAGCCGCCGCGGGAGAACGGCAGGAACAGCAGGGACTGGACGACGTAATCTGGCCGGATCTCCACGATCCCGATGGGCTTCAGGCCCGTCAGCGCGATGAGCGCCAGGGCGAGCGTGACGAGCCAGTAGACCGGGACAACGCGCGACGCGCGGCGGAGCAGGAACTCGCCCGGGCTCTCGCGGCGCCCGCTCGTGCTCACGAACATGATGAACCCGGAGAGCACGAAGAACACGTCGACCCCGCTCGCGCCGAAGGCGAGCAGATCCGGTCTCGGCAGCACGGGGCCGATGTAGAGGCCGAAATGCGTGAGGAAGACGAGGTACGAGGCGACGGCGCGCAGGATTTGGAGGTTGTAGATCATCGCGCGCCGGCTGATCGCTGGGCCCGCCCGGGAAGGGCGACGTCGCGCCCTTATGGCCGAGATGGCCCCGCCGCGTCACGACGAGTCCGGAAACGTCCTAAATGGCCCGGGTCTCGAATTTAAGATCAGGCGGGGCATTTACACGCATGAGTTGCTAAATCCGCGAAATCTCTGGACGGACGATCACGAAAGCAAGAGCTGGAAAGTGATCGTAAAGGTCGCGCCGCCGAATGTAAGCCGCCGGCCACATCCGGTTCCTGTTTGCACGGCGCGCAACCCTGTGTCGCCCTCTACGGACCGCTATTTACTATTAATCAATAGATAATTTGACGCCGAGCCGATCCGTTCAATAGCGTCGTGATAACTGGAATAAGGAGTTCCGCCTTGAACATCGCTCAAGACATCCGTGAGATTCTCGGGGCGAACGAAGCCTTCGCCGGGAAGGCCGACCAGCTCTCCGAGGATGACAGCCTGTTCGATCTCGGGCTGGACTCGTTCGGTTCCGTCCAGCTGATGCTGGGCCTCGAGGAGCGCTTCAGCATCGAGTTCCCCGACGAGCTCCTGAACCGCAAGTCGTTCTCGTCGATCCGCGCGATCCGCGAGGCCGTCTCCACCCTCATCCAGCAGGAAGCCGCATGAGCACGCTCGCCGCGCGCGCCGAGCGGGCCGCGGCGGTGGCGGCGCACCACGCCGACGCCGTCGACCGCGAAGGCCGCTTTCCCGAGGAGGCCGTGGCCGCGATGAGGTCCGAGCGGCTGCTCGGCCTCCAGATCCCGGGCCAGTTCGGCGGGGAGGGGGCGGGGCTGACGCAGATCGCCGAGCTGTGCAGCACGCTCGGGCAGGCCTGCAGCGCGGCCGCGATGGTCTTCGCGATGCACCACATCAAGGTCTCCAGCCTCGTGACCCACGGCATCGACAGCCCGTGGCACGGGCGCCTGATGGAGCGCATCGCGCGCGAGCAGCTGCTGGTCGCCTCCTCGACCACGGAGGCGGGCATCGGCGGGGACCTGCGCAACAGCCTCTGCGCCGTGGAGACGACCGGCGAGGTCTTCGCCCTCGGCAAGGACGCGTCGGTGATCTCCTACGGCGCCCACGCCGACCTGATTCTCGCCACAGCCCGGCGCCATCCGGACGCCGCGACGTCCGATCAGGTCCTCGTCGCGCTGATGGCCGACCAGATCTCCCTCGCGCGAACGGGCGACTGGGACACGCTCGGGATGCGCGGGACCTGCAGCGACGGCTTCCGCCTGGAGGCGCGGAATGTCCCGGTCGAGCAGATCCTCCCGAAGCCGTTCGCGGAGATCGCCGCCCAGTCGATGCTGGCCTCATCGCACCTCCTGTGGAGCAGCGTCTGGTACGGGATCGCGACCTACGCGGTCGACCGCGCCCGCGCCTTCGTGCAGGCCGAGGCGCGGCGCCGGCCCGGGCAGGTGCCGCCGACCGCGACGCGCCTCGGTGAGGTCTCCAGCGCGCATCAGGCCATGCGCGGCACCATCGTGTCGGCCCTGCGCCGCTTCGAGGACGCGCACGGCGACGCCGACACGATCGGCTCCGTCGGCTTCTGCGTGATGCTCAACAACCTGAAGATCACCGTCTCCGACATGGCGGTCGACATCGTCCGGCGGGCGCTCGCGATCGTCGGCCTCGCCGGCTACCGCAACGACACGCCCTTCAGCCTGGGCCGGCCGCTGCGCGACGTCCTCTCCGCGCCGCTGATGATCGGCAATGACCGCATCCTCGCCAACACCGCCAAGCTCCTGCTCGTGCAGAAGGGCAGCGGCCAGCTCATGAGCGCGTGATGGAATCGATCTCCTCTCCCCCCGGCGACGTCGTGCTCGAGGACGAGCCGGCCGGCGGTCCCACCTTCCTCGACCGCCTGTTCGACCACGGCCTGCTCGTCCGAACCGGCGTCGACGGCCTCTACGGCCGCAGCGGCGGATTCGAGAGCGTCGTCGACGCCCTCGACCGGATGATCACGCGACTCGGAGCCGCCGAGGAGGCCGAAGTGCTGCGCTTCCCGCCGGCCATGAGCCGCCCGGCCTTCGAGCGCAGCGGCTACCTGAAGGGCTTCCCGAACCTCGCCGGCACCGTACACAGCTTCTGCGGCGACGCGCGCGGCCACGCCGAGATCCTCGCCTGCCTCGAAGCCGGGACCGACTGGACCGGGCAGCAGGAGGCCACCGACATCGTGCTGACGCCCGCGGCCTGCTACCCGGTCTACCCGGTCGCCGCCGCGCGGGGCGCGCTGCCGGCCGAAGGCCGCCTGTTCGACCTGCAATCCTACTGCTTCCGGCGCGAGCCCTCGCTCGAGCCGACCCGGATGCAGCTGTTCCGGATGCGCGAATACGTGCGCATGGGCAGCCCCGAGCAGGTCCTGGCCTTCCGCGAAGCCTGGCTCGAGCGCGGCACGGCCATGATCCGCGCCCTCGGTCTCCCGCTCGCGATCGACGCGGCCAACGACCCGTTCTTCGGCCGCGCCGGCCGGATGCTCGCCAACAACCAGCGGGCGCAGGGACTGAAGTTCGAGCTGAACGTCCCGGTCAACAGCGTCGACAAGCCGACGGCCTGCCTCAGCTTCAACTATCACCAGGACCATTTCGGCAGCACCTGGGAGCTGCGCCAGGCCGACGGCGAGGTCGCCCACACGGCCTGCGTCGGTTTCGGCCTGGAGCGGATCACGCTGGCGCTCCTGCGCCACCACGGGCTCGATCTCGCCGCGTGGCCGGCCGCCGTGCGCGCCGAGCTGTGGGGCTGAGGCGGTGACCGCCGCGCTGCGCCTGCCGGAGGGTCTCAGAGCCGCGGGACCCTACGTCCCGCACCCGCTCCACGATTCCGGCCGCGACTGGCCGGAGACGAACTGCTACGTCGACCTCTGGATCGAGCTCCTGCACGGACGCGGCCTCGTGCCGGAGGCGATGCTGGGCTTCACCCTGCGGCAGGATTTCGAGGGCGACCAGTTCACCTTCTTCAAACCGCCGACCGGTGATATCGAGCGCCTCTACGGTCTGGAGGTGCTGGAACTCGCGGTCTACGGCGGCCTCGAGAACCACGCCGTGATCCAGGCCGCGGCCGGCCGGCCGGTGCTGGTCGAGGTCGACGCGATCTACCTGCCGGACACCCAGGGGACCACCTACGGACGCGAGCACGGCAAGACCACGATCGGGATCTTGGCCCTCGATCCGGCCGCGCAGGAGCTCGATTACCTGCACAATGCGGGTCGCTTCCGCCTCGCCGGGAAGGATTACGCCGGGATCTTCGGGCCGGCGACGCTGCCGCCCTACGCCGAGTTCGTGAAGACCGTCGCACCGTCGCTCGGCGCGGCGGATCTGCCGGCGGTCGCGCGCGAACTGCTCGTCCGGCATCGCGCCCGGGCGCCCCGGCGCAACCCCGTCCTGGCGTTCCGCGACACCCTCGCGGCGACGGCCGCGGAGCTGGTCGTCCGGCCGCTCAGCGTGTTCCACGCCTATGCCTTCAACACGACGCGCCAGCTTGGCGGCAACTTCGAGATGCTCGCCAGCCATCTCACGTGGCTCGAGGACCGGGAGGCCGACGGATTCGGGCCAGCCGCCGCGGCCGCCGCGGACCTGAGCCGCGAGGCCAAGGCCTTCCAGTTCCAGCTCGCCCGCGCGTTCCATCGCCGCTCGGCCGAGGGCCTGGCGCCGCGCCTCGACCGCCTCGCGGCGACCTACGACCGCGTCTTCGCGGATCTCGACCGCGCGCTGGACCGCTGAGAGGCGTCGTGGCCCGCATCCGCAGCGTCGACGACCGCGCGCCGGAGGTCCGGTTCGGACCCTGGCGACTCGCCGCGACGCCGGCGGGCGCCTGCGCGGGTCCCGGCAATCTTGATGAGGTCACCGGCTGGATCGCTGCCGAGGTTCCGGGCACCGCCGCCGACGCCCTTCGAGCCGCCGGACGCTGGAGCGAGGCGGCGCCGGAGCCGATCCACGACCGCGACGTCTGGTATCGGACACGCATCTCCGGTTCTGGCCCGGCCCGGCTGCGTTTCAGGGGCCTCGCCACCCTCGCCGAGGTCTGGCTCGACGGTGTCCCAGTCCTGTGCGCCCGCGCAATGTTCGAGGAGCACGTCGTCGACGTGGACCTCGGCGGCGCCTCCGACCTCGCGCTGTGCTTCCGCGCGCTCCGCGCGGAACTCGACCGCCCGGCCAAGCGCGGGCGCTGGCGGCCGCGGATGATCACGCCCGGGTCGCTGCGCCATGTGCGCACCAGCGTCCTCGGCTTCATGCCGGGCTGGTGTCCCGAGATCGACCTCGTCGGGCCCTACCGCCCGATAACCGTCGAGCCGGTCCGCCCCCGCGCGAGCGCCGCGGATGTGCGTACGACCCTCGACGGCGACGTCGGCCGGGTGGCCGTGCGCCTGCGGGTCGACGGTCCGGTCGGCATCGTCCTCCTCCGATGCGGCGGCGGCGAAGCCCCGCTCGCGGAGGTCGAGCCGGGCCTGTTCGCGGGCGCGCTGGCGCTGCCCGGCATCGCGCCCTGGTGGCCGCATACCCACGGCGCACCGAACCTCCACCCGGTCGAAGTCCGCGTCGACGGGGCGCAAATCGACCTGGGCCGCGTCGGCTTCCGGACCCTGTCGCTCACGCGACCGTTCGCGGAGGGGCTCGCGCTGGCCGTGAACGGCGTGCCGCTCTTCTGCCGAGGCGCCGTCTGGACGCCGCCGGACCTCGTCGGGCTGGGCTCGGACGGCACCCGCGCCTCGCTCGAGCTGGCGCGCGAGGCCGGCATGAACATGCTGCGCGTGCCCGGGACGACGCTCTATCCGGCCCCGGACTTCTACGATCTCTGCGACGAGCTCGGCATCCTGGTCTGGCAGGACCTGATGCTCGCCAACTTCGACTACCCGCACGTCGAACCGGCCTTCGCGGCCGCGCTCGACCGCGAGTTGACCGGATTCCTCGACCGCACGCAGACCGCGCCGTCGCTCTGCGTGGTCTGCGGCGGCAGCGAGGTCTGGCAGCAGGCGGCGATGCTCGGGGCGCCGCGCGCCGTCTGGGCCGACGCCTACTGCGCGGAGACGCTGGCGGAGCGGGTGGCAGCGCGGCGGCCCGATCTCGTCGTCGTGCCGAACTCGCCCTCCGGCGGCGACCTGCCGTTCTCGCCGCGCGGGGGTTGCACGCACTATTTCGGCGTCGGCGCCTATCGACGGCCCCTGGAAGATGCCCGCCGGGCCGAGGTCGGGTTCGCCAGCGAGTGCCTCGCCTTCGCCAACCCGCCCGAACCCGGCACGCTGGGCCCGACCGGACCGGCCGACCCGCTCTGGCAGGCCGGCATCCCGCAGGACCGCGGCACCGATTGGGACTTCGAGACGGTGCGCGACCACTACGTCGGCGCGCTCTACGGCGTCGATCCGGCGTCCCTGCGCGCCGAGGACCCGGACCGCTACCTCGAGCTCGGCCGCGCCGCGGTGGCCGAGGTCATGGAGGCGACTTTCTCCGAGTGGCGCCGGCCGCGCTCGCCGACGGCCGGCGGCCTCGTCCTGATGATGCGCGACCTCGCGCCCGGAGCCGGCTGGGGCGTGATCGACTGGACGCAGCGCCCGAAATCGGCCTGGTACGCGCTGAGGCGCGCCTTCCGCCCGGTCCAAGTCCTCCTGACCGATGAGGGCCTCGACGGCCTCCATGTCCACGTCCTCAACGAGACGGCGACGGCCCGGGCGCTGACGCTGTCCCTGATCTTCTGCGATGTGGCGGGCCGCGTCGCGGCGCGCGCCGAGCGCGATCTCGTGGTTGGCCCGCGGGCGGCGCTCACGTTCACCTCCGCGACCCTTCTCGGGCGCTTCTTCGACGCCACCGACAGCTACCGCTTCGGGCCCCGGATCCACGATCTCGCGCACGCGCGGCTGACCGACGCCGACGGGCGCGTGATCGCCGACAGCTTCCACGTCCTGAGCGCGGGGCCGCTCGACCGGTCGACCGTCGGCCTCCGGGCCGAAGCTGTCGCGACCGAGGCGGGGCCGGGTCTGCGGATCAGCACCGAGCGCTTCGCCCGCGGCGTCCAGGTGCTGGCCCCGGGGGCACGGCCGGCCGACAGCGGCTTCCACCTCGCCCCGAGGTCGAGCCGGATCATCTCCTTCGCGGAGGCCGCCCGGCTCCCGCGCGGGCGCGTGCGGGCCATCAACAGCGACGAGATCGTGGAATTCGGTCATGACGGGTGAAGTCGGGTCCGAGGCCGCGGTGTCGGTGCCGGTGACCTTCGACGGGCTGTTCGGGTGGCTTCATCCGGCGGCCGGGACGCGGGGCGTCGTCCTCTGTGGGGCCTACGGCTTCGAGCAGATGGCCGCGCATCGGCCCTGGCGCTCCCTGGCCGAGGGCCTCGCCGCGGCGGGCTGCCCGACGCTGCGCTTCGACTATCCGGGCGAGGGCGACTCGGCCGATCTGGACGAGGCGCGGGTCGCTGGCTGCGTCGCTGCGGTGCGTGGGGCCATCGCGTACCTGCGCGCGACGACCGGCGTCGCGGAGATCGTCGTCGTCGGCCTGCGGCTCGGCGCGACCTTCGCGGCTCTGGCCGGCGAGGCGGAGGCCGTCGACCGCCTCGTCCTGCTGGCGCCGGTCACGACCGGGCGCGCGTATCTGCGCGAGATGCGGCTGCGGGCGCAGACGATCGGCCGCCTGCCGGACGGGTCCGCCCCGGCGCAGGAGCCGGACAGCCTCACCGTGGGCGGCTTCCGGATGGAGGCGGCGTTCCTCACCGATCTCGCCGACCTGAACCTCGCGCGGCTCGCGCGGGCGCCGGCCCGCCACGCGTTGCTCCTCGCACCCGAGACCAAGGCGCTGGCCGCGAACCTCGGCGCTCTCGGCTGCGACGTGGCGACGGGAGCGTTCCCGGGTCTCGCGGCGCTCGTCGCCGATCCGATCTTCTCGGATGTCCCGACCGCGGATTTCGCCCGCGTCATCGGCTTCGCGACCGACGGGATGGCGGCCGCCGGGCCGCGACCCGGCGGCATCGCCATCGACGGGCGCCGGAACGGGCTGACCGGACCGGGCTGGGCGGAGGCGCCGGTCCGCTTCGGGCGCGGCCTGATCGGCATCCGCTGCCGGCCCGACCGGGCGGAAAGCGCGGCGCCGACGATCCTGTTCGTCTCGACGGGCATGAGCGTGCATTCCGGATGGGGGCGCCAGACCACGGATCTCGCCCGGCGCCTCGCCGCGGAGGGGATCGCGTCGGTCCGGTTCGACCTGCGCGGCATCGGCGACAGCGACGAGCGGCCGGACGGCCGCAAGCCCCTCTTCGCCGGGGACGGCTTCGCCGACGTCGCGGCGGCGGTCGACCTGATCGCCGGCGCGGGCGGCCCGATCCTGCTGGTGGGCGGGTGCAGCGGCGCCTACGCGGCCTTCCACGCGCTCTGCCGGGACCGCCGGATCGACGGCGCGCTCCTGCTCAACCTCTACTGCTTCGACTGGGACCCGGATCAGGACCTCGAACAGGTCATCCGGCAGACCTTCGGAAGCGCGTCCACCTACGCGGCCCTGCTCAAGCGGGGCGCGACCTGGCGCCGGCTGATCCGCGGCGAGATCCGGATCGCCGCCATCGCCTCGGTCCTCGCCCGGCGCGGCATCGAGGCCGGGATCCGCCGCCTGCGCCGGGCTCTCCGCCCCGGTCCGCTCGGGGGCTCGCCCGCCCGGCGGGTCGCGGCCCTCCGTCGGCGGGGCGCGGAGATCCGCCTGCTCTTCAGCGCGGGCGATCCGGGCCTCGCGGCCGTCCGCCGCCATCTGGGACGCTCGCCCGGACCGGCCGACCGCCGTGTCGGAGCGCCCGTGACGGTGGTACCGGGCGTGGACCACAATTTCGGTTCCCGCCAGGCCCAGGCCCGGGTCGCGGAGGCGCTGCAGGACCTCCTGCGCGCCGTCCGCCGCGCCCACGCGACGCGCACCGTCGCGGCGAAGGCCGCCGCGCCGGGAAGCGGTCTCACCCTGGCGGGCCGGACGTGACCCGTCTCACGCGCCGGTCGGCCCTCGCCCTGGCGGCGGGCGTCTTCGCGGCCGGGCGGGCCGCCGCGGCCGAGCCGCTGCACCGCTGCGAGGCGCTGATCGACTCGATCGGCGTCAACGTGCATCTCGGCCATCGCGGCACCCCCTACGTCGACCGCTTCGCCGCCTGCGCCCAGGCGCTCGACGAACTCGGGATCCGGCACCTGCGCGACGACATCGTGCTCGTCGGCGACGAGCCGGCCGGGCAGTTCGAGCGCATCGCCGATCTGGCCGACCGGGGCTACCGTTTCAGCCTGATCTTCTACGACGGGCTCACGCCGGGGCCGCGGGTGCCGCCGGAGCGCTTCGCCGAGATCGCCGGCTGGGCCGGCGACGGGCTCATCGTGGCGGAGGGCGGCAACGAGCCGCCGGTCGCGGCGCGGCCGGGCCTCGCGCGGCTCTCGGCCGATCATCAGGCGGCCCTGTTCCGCGCGGTGCGGGCGGACACGCGGGCCGAGGCCGTGCGTGTGGCCGGACCGAGCTACATCCAGGGTAACGTCGCGGCGGCGCAGAACCTCGCGGCGGTCGTCGACCTCGCCAACATCCACGCCTATCCCGGGGCCGAGCACCCGGAAACCGACGGCGGCGGCAGCCTCGCGCGCTTCGTCGCGGCCGCGCGCCCGGTCTTCGGCGACGCGCCCGTGATCGCGACCGAGAACGGCTACCACACGGCGCTCGCCACCGGCAGCGCCCACCTGCCGATCTCGCCGGGACTGCGCGCCCGCTACCTCCCGCGGATGCTGCTCTGGAGCTACCTCCAGAGCGTGCGGCGGACCTACCTGTACGAGCTGATCTCCAGCTTCGACCGCGGCGACGCCGATCCCGAGAGCCGCTTCGGCCTTCTCGCCCACGACGGTCGCCCCACACCCGCCTTCGCGGCGGTGCGCAACCTCGTCCGGCTGTTCGGCGCCCCCGCCGGGGAGATCGCCGCCGTTCCGGCCGATCGCGACGTCACGCTCGGCAGCCCCGTTCCCGATCTCATCACCGCACGGTTCGCGCGGCGGGACGGGGCGACGCTCGTCCCGATCTGGCTCGGCCTCGACGGCTGGGACCGGCGTAGCCGGGCACCCCGGCCGGACTTGCCGGCGCAGACCGCCGAGCTCCGGCTGTCACGGCAGCCCCGGCGGGTGCGCCTCCATCGCTTCGACGACGACGGCGCCGTGAGCGTGGTGGAGCTTCCCGCGGACAGGCGGGTGCCGGTCCCGGTCACGGACCGCCTCGGCGTCGTCGAGCTCACCTAGGGTCGCCGCCGACGGAGTCGTTCCGTGACGCGCCCGATCTCCGATTCTCGCGGAGGCCTGATCCATGCTGAGCTACCTGGGTGACACGATCGTCGGCCTGACCCTCGCGGTCCTGAACGCGCTGGCGCCGCTCGAAGTCCACGTGGACAAGGGCGTCCCCTATGCCGACGGGAGCGCGCACCGCGCCGACATCTACCGGCCAGCCGCCGGGAAGCCGCGTCCGGTCGCCGTGTTTCTGTACGGCGGCGGGTGGCGGACCGGATCGAAGGACGAGGTTGCCTACGTGGGCGCGGCCTTCGCGCGGCGGGGCGTCGTCGCGGTCATCCCCGAGTACCGCCACGTGCCGGCGGCGAGCCTCCAGGACATCCTCGCGGACAACGCCGCCGCCGTCGCCTGGACCCTCGCGCACGCGGCCGAGTACGGCGGCGATCCCGCCCGCGTCACCGTCGTGGGGCATTCCTCGGGGGCCTGGGCCGCCGCGATGCTGGGCCTCGACGCGACTTGGCTCCAGCGGGCCGGCTCCAGTCCCGCCAAGCTCGCCGGGATCGTCGGGCTGGCCGGACCCTACGCGACTTCGGCGCTGACCGATCCGCTGGATCGCCAGGTGTTCGCGGGCAGCGATCCGGCCCTGCAGCCGATCAACCACGCCGCCGATCCCCATCCGGCGATGCTGCTGGCCACCGGCGCGGCGGATCTCGACGTCAACCCCGCCGGAACCCTGTCGCTCGACCGGGCGCTGCGCGGCTTCGACGGCAGGGAGACGATTAAGATCTACCCGGGTCTCGGGCACGGGCAGATCGTCCACGCGATGAGCTTCCCGTTCAGTCTCCGGTACTCGGTCGCGGACGACGTCGCGCGTTTCGTTAAGGGCGCCCGTGCCGGCCCGTGAGGCCGAGCGCGCGAGGGCAGGGACCGGCGCGGCGCGCCGATCCCTGCGTCCCCATTCGACGGGCCGCGGGTCTCAGTGATAGCCCGGCGCGCCCGCCGCGACCTTGCCGCGGAACAGCCAGTAGACGTAGCCGGTGTAGGCCAGGATCATCGGGACCAGGATCACCGCGCCGGCCAGAAGGAACGCCTGGCTGCTCGGGTGGGTCGCCGCGTCCCAGATCGTGACCACCGGCGGGACGATCATCGGCCACAGGCTGATGCCGAGCCCGACATACGACATGAGGAACAGGCCCAGGGCGCAGAGGAACGGCTTCACTTCGGCCCGCCGATCGAGCGCGACGAAGAAGCGCCACGCCAGCAGCGCGACGAGCGCCGGCACCGGCGCGGCCAGGGCGAGATTCGGCCAGGACAACCACCGCGCGCGGAACGCGTCGCTGAGGATCGGCATCGCCGCCGAGACGACCACGATGGCCGCCAGCGTGACGAGGCCGAGCCGGCGCGCGAGCCGGTAGGCCCGGAGCTGGAGCTCGCCCTCCGTCTTCCAGATCAGCCAGCAGGCGCCGAGCAGACCGTAGCCGGCGACCAGGGCGGCCCCGGTCAGCACCGAGAACGGCGTCAGCCAGTCCCACCAGCCGCCCGTGTAGGCGCGACCCTCGACCCGGATGCCCTGGACCAGGGCCCCGAGGCAGATGCCCTGGCAGAAAGTCGCCACGTAGCTGCCCCACGAGAAGGACCGGTCCCAGGTCCGCTGGCTCGCGGGCGAGGCCGCGCGGAACCGCATCTCGAAGGCGACGCCGCGGAAGACCAGCGCGAGGAGCATCAGGATCAGCGGCATGTAGAGCGCCGGCAGGATCGTGGCGTAGGCCAGCGGGAACACCGCGAACAGCCCGCCGCCGCCGAGGATGAGCCAGGTCTCGTTCCCGTCCCAGACCGGCGCCACGGTGTTGACCATGACGTCCCGGTCCGCCTTGCCGCGCACCGCCGGGAACAGGATGCCGACCCCGAGGTCGAAGCCGTCCATCACCACGTAGAGGAAGACCGCCGTGGCGATGAGAAGCGCCCAGATGAGCGTGAGATCGAGGGGCATCGGGCTACTCCGCGGGCTGCGCGAGGGGGCGGCCGGCAGTCGGAGCGCCGGCGACGAGGGCGGGGGCGGGCGTGATGCCGGCGGTGCGGATCGGCTGTCCGGGCGGCGGGCCGGGCTCGTGGGCGTGCGGCGCCTGATTGAACAGGTGCAGGAGGTACCAGATGCCCGCGCCGAACACCGCGAGGTAGACCGCCGCGAAGGCCGCCAGCGAGGCGGCGACGGCCGGGGCCGCCACCGGTGACACGCTGTCGACGGTGCGCAGCGCGCCGTAGACGGTGAAGGGCTGACGCCCCGCCTCGGTCACCGTCCAGCCGGCCGTGACCGCGATCAGGCCGGACGGCCCCATGCCGACCGCGAAGCGGTGCAGCCAGGGCGTGTCGTAGAGCCGCCCGCGGTGGCGCAGCCAGAGCGCGGCGAGACCGAGGGCGATCATCAGCAGGCCGAGGCCGACCATGATCCGGAACGACCAGAACACCAGGGGGAGGTTGGTCGGCCAGAGGTCGCGCGGCATGTCGTTGAGCCCGCGGACCTCACCGTCGAGATCGTGGGTCAGGTAGAGGCTGGCGAGGCCGGGAATCTCGATCCGGCCCCGCACCGCGCCCGCCTCCGCGTCCGGCCACCCGAACAGGATCGCGGGGGCCCGGCGCTCCGTCTGGAAATGACCCTCCATGGCGGCGACCTTGGCGGGCTGGTGCGCGTAGGAATTGCCGCCGTGCAGGTCGCCGATCACCAGCTGGGTCGGAGCCACAGCGGCGGCCATCCACATGGCCATCGAGAACATCAGCCGGGCCCGGGGATTGGCCCGGTCCCGCAGCAGGTGCCACGCGCCCACGGCGCCGACGATCATCGCGGTGGTGAGGTAGGCGCCGGTGACCGTGTGGGCGAAGCGGTAGGGGAAGGACGGGTTGAAGACGATCGCCCACCAGTCGGCCGGGTTGAAGCGGCCGTCCGGCGCGACGACGTGGCCGGTGGGTGTCTGCATCCAGGAATTGGCCGAGAGGATCCAGAACGCGGAGGTCAGGGTGCCGACGGCGACGAGGCAGGTCGCCAGGAAGTGGAGCCCCTTGCCGACCCGCTCCAGGCCGAACAGCATGACGCCGAGGAAGCCCGCCTCCAGGAAGAAGGCCGTGAGCACCTCGTAGCCGAGAAGCGGCCCGAGCACCGGCGCCGTCCGGTCGGCGAAGACCGACCAGTTCGTGCCGAACTGGTAGCTCATGACCAGGCCGGACACGACGCCCATCGCGAAGGCAACCGCGAAGATGCGGAGCCAGTAGCGGTAGGTGTCCAGATAGACGGCCTTCCCGGTGCGCAGCCAGAAGCCTTCGAGCACGGCGAGGTAGCTCGCGAGCCCGATGGTGAAGGCCGGGAACAGGAAGTGCCAGACGACGGTGAGCGCGAATTGGGCTCGCGCGAGATTGACTGCACTCGGCAGTTCGAGGGCGGACATCGCGGTCTCCAGGGGACGAACGCGGCAGCTCTGCCGTGGCACGGATCGCGACGCGTTGATTCAGCTCAAGGCCGGTGCCGTGAATCTGAGGGCGTCGGCGCGATTGCGCTGGATCAAGGCCCTCGCCCGCGCCACCCGCGACATCCTGCAGGCGAGCACCCTCTGCTGCCTCATGGCGCACTGACGGGCCGAACCGGCGCCGGGACGACTGGCGTTTGCCCGCCGGCGCGGTCTAGCGCGAGAAGTGCGTGGTCGACATGCGGTCCGTGATCAGCTCGGACGGGACCCAGTCGCTGGGCGGAACCAGCTCGCGTCGGATCAGCGCCAGGGCGTCGTCGACCGCGCGCCGGCCCTGGACGCCCGCGTCCTGGAAGATCGTCACGGCGAGGCGCAGGTCCTGCATCGCCTGCATGCCCTCGGCGGTGGCATCCAACCCGCCGATGCGGATCCGGCCCGCCGGAATCCTGGCAGCCTCGACCGCCTCGGCGGCGCCGAGCGCCATCTCGTCGCTGGTCGCGGCGATCGCGTCGATGCCGATGCCTCGGGCGAGCCACCCGGCGACGGTGGCCCGCGCCGTCGCGCGACTCGCATCCGTCGCGGCCTCCGCGACGAGGCGGAGGCGCGGGCTCTCCGCCAGCACCTCCCTGGCACCCCTGCTGCGGAGCGCCGAGACGGGATCGGTGGCGCTGCCCGCGAGGATCGCGACGCGTCCGGCCCCACCCGACATCTGGGCGAGCTTGCGCATCTGCAGCCGCCCGGCAACGAGATCGCTCGGCATGACCTGGGTGACGCGTCCGGCGAACCAGTCGGTCCGTGCGCCGTGGCCGATGAGGACGAGTGGTACGTCGGCTTCCAGGGCCAGCCGGGTGATCTCCTCGCGCGCCGCGGAGTCGACCGGCACGACCACGAGAGCGTCGGCTCTCTCGGCGATCAGCCGCCGCGCCTGCGCGATCTGCTCGTCGCCCGCACCGTCGGGCGCGTAGGCGAAGCGAGTCGCGACGCCCCGCGCGCGTGCCTGCTCGTCGAGGCCGTCGTGCAGGCGCCGGGCGACGCCTACCGGTGTCAGGAACGCGATGGTGGTGGCCGAGGCCGGCAGCGCCCAAGCCGCGAGAGCGAGGACGAGGGATCCCCTCCGGAGCGACCCGCCGATCGAGCGGCCGCGTGCCCACTCAATCCAGTTCATGCGGCCAGTTCCGTCCCGCACTCAGCGGGCCCGCCTCACGCCGCACGGAGGCTCTCCAGGAGGCCAGCGAGCGCCTCGCCGAGACGGGCGGCGTCCTGGGTCAGGCCGTCGGCCGCGGTCAACACGGCCGTCGTCGGCTCGGCCGCCTCGGGGATCTCGGTGACGCCCGCGCCCTCCGCGTCGAACTCCTCGGTGCCGTCGGTCGCCTCCGCGATGGCCGTCACGATCTCCCGCGCGGTCGCACCCGGCCGCTCCACGGACTCGACGATAACGTTCGCCGCGCGGCTCATGTCCTCGACCCGCGCCGTGATGCCCGCGATCGCCGACACCGCCGCGTCGGTCGAGCCTCGGATCTCGGAGACGTGCTGGCCGATGATCTCGGTGGCCTCCCTGGTCTGCGCGGCCAGGGCCTTCACTTCGGAGGCGACCACCGCGAAGCCGCGGCCCGCGTCGCCGGCCCGGGCGGCCTCGATCGTGGCGTTGAGGGCCAGCAGGTTCGTCTGTGCGGCGATCTTGGCGATGAGGCGGACCGCGTCGCCGATCCGGTCGACGGCGCTGCTCAGCGCCTGAACGCGGGTGGTCGTCCGGGCCGCGTCCGCCGCGGCGCTTCCGGCCAGGGCCGCGGTGGCCTCGGCCTGCGCCCCAACCTCTTCGACCGCCGCGCCGAACGTGTCGGCAGAGACGGTGATCTGCCGGACCTTCGATCGCGTCTGCGCGAGCGCGGCGCCTAACGTGGTCGTTCGAACCGCCCCATCGCGGATCGCTTGGCCCACGTCGTCGGCGGTGACGCGCAGTGCCGCGGCGGTCGAAGACACTGCCTCGACCATGCCGCCGATCATGGTCTCGACCCGCTCGGTCGCGTACTCGATCACGGCGCGGCGCTGCTCGCTCTGAGCGCGCGACCGATCGGCCTCCGCGTCCCGCAACACGGCCTGCCGCAGCGTTTCCTGAACAGCTCTCGTCGCGGCCGCCATGACGCCGAGTTCGGTGCAGACCGCTGCCGCCGGGACCGCGACGGTGAGATCGTGGTCGGCCAGTCGCTGCATGGCGCAGGCGAGCGCTGTCATCGGCTGCGCGACGCCGCGCAGGATGGCCTGCACCAGGACCAGGGCAGCCAGCGCAGCGGCGGACAAGCCGGCCACGAGGCTCGGGCGCAAGGTCGAGCCGGCGGCGTCGACAGCTCCGAGTTGCTCGGCGACCGCGGCGTCGCGGTCGGTCAGCAGCGCGTCGACATCCCGTGCGACGGCTGCCGCGTCGGCCTGAAGCGCCGTCGCCCGCACCCTGTCGGCGAGATCACGTTCCCCAGCCCTGTCGAGGGCGGCCGCTTCCGCCTCCACGGCGAGGAAATGCTGCCACGCGTCCCACAGACCTCGAGCGCGCTCCCGCTCGTCCGCCGTCCTGATCGTCGACACATAGGCGGTCCAGGCCTTCAGGAATGCCTCGTGCGGCTCAATTGTCCGGTCGATGTCCTCTCGAGGGTCGGCCTCGGTCGATACGGCGCGCGCGAGACGTTCCGACGCACCGAGCTCCTGTGTCCGCTGCTTCATGGTGCCGAGAGCCCGGGCAGCCCCGATCTCCTGAGCCAGAGTGCGGCTGGCAGCGTCGATCGCTCCGACCTGCAATAGCAGGACGTAGACAATTACAAATGTGAGCGAGGTCATCGATCCTGCGAAGACGATCAGGATCGTTCTGAAACGCAGGGTGCAGCGATGGGTTGTTCGAATAATGAATGGCACCACAATCCTGACCCTAGGAAGGATCACCATGGTGCATCTATTTTACCTACCGGGAAAAATCAATTGCCTTCAGTGGGCCAACAAATGCGTCAAAATTTTTGAAATTTCGCTTCGACCCTCGGTTAAGCTGGATCATAGGCTTATATCGGCAGACTTATAATTTACACAATCAAACTATATAAGATAAATATCGGAATGGCGAGCGAGAGGGCGATGCATTATTGTAGGGGAAGCTGCTAGGCGTCCGATTCTGTCGCTGCCGGAGAGTCTCGCGGCCGCGCTCGTCAGTGAGCTTCAGGACCGGCTCGATACAGGCCGACGCGCGGGCCATGGCGTGCCTCCGGGCGGGCTGCTCGGAGGGCATATCGCAGCCGAGACGATCGCCGGGCGACGCGGCGACGGAGGCTCGATCAGAGCGGCTTGGCCTGCTGTGCCCGCATCCACAGCAGGCCGGCGATGCCCATCCAGGGACAGACGAAGACGATGAAGGCGACCAGCCCCATGACGACCTCCCGACAGCGTGCGGCGGACCTCAGGAAACGCTCGTGGTTTTTGCCGGATCCCTCTGATCGGACATGGCCCGGGCTTGGCGCGCCATGGCGATCAGCTCGGAGGCCGTGAGACCGCGCGGCGGCGGCGGTTCAGGCAGGTCGGCCAGTCCCGGCGAACGCGGTGCCGGCGGAAGGGCAGCCGCGCGCCCGGGCCAGAGCCGCTTCAGCCGTCCTGCCTTCCGCAAGCTTTGTCCCGCCACGCATCCGTCTCCCACACAACGAAGTGCGGCCACGGGTAGGCGACCGGGGCAGGGATGGTTAGCCGAACCGAAACAAGGGTCGGACTCCGGCCCGGCGTGGGGCGTATGCGAGGCCCCCTGGGCGGGCGCGTCCGCCGCCCTACCGCTGGCGTTTTCCGGATCGCCGGCGGATGGTGCAGGTCGAACCGGGCCCGACGACGCTCGGATCCTGCCGAAACCGCCATCCGGCATTCGGCCGGCTCGGGATGATCGCGAACGTCGACGCGGCCGGATTGTCGCTCGGGGTGATCAAGGCCGAAGCTTCGCGTGCGGCTCGGAGGTGCTTCGTCGAAGATCGGCCTCTGGTCAGAACGCAGCCTGAAACCTGGACGAATGATCGCCGGTATTGGCTGACAGCATCTCGGAGCTCGATGATCGCTCCGCGGCGGGGCGTGTTCAGGTCAGACGGGCACGAGCCGGCACTTCCCGCCCGGTTCAGCGAAAATCTCCGGTCTGTGATGCTGGCGCAGGTCCGCGATACGTTATGTGAGCTGAACGGAACCTCCCGGCTTTCGGCGCTGAGAGAGCGAACATGGCAGAGCCCCAAGCAATGGCCGCGCGCGTCGCGCACCTCGAAGCGGACAACGCCCGTCTTCGCCGCCTCCTGGACGAGTCCGGGACACCGGATGGTCTGCGTCACGGCTTGCGCGACACGTTGGCGATGCTGCGGGCGGTCCTGCGTCTCTCGGCCGAGACCGCCGAGACCGTCGACGGCTACGCGACGCATCTCGAAGGTCGGCTGGACGCCATCGCGCGCGTGCGGGTCGCGGCCGACACGTTCGGCGAGGTGAGCCTGCACACGCTCATCTCCGACGAGCTGATGATCCACCTGATCCGCGAAGGCGAACAGGCGACGCTGGCGGGGCCGACCGTGCGCCTCCGGCCGAAGGCCGCGCAGCTGATGGCCCTCGCGGTCCACGAACTCTGCAGCAACGCGATCGAGCACGGCGCCTTCGGTCTCTCGAAGGGCGGCGTTGACGTCACCTGGGTCGTCGCCGGCGCCGGGGCGAGCCCGCCGGGCGACCTGACGCTCGTCTGGAAAGAATCGGGGGGTGCGGGCGTCGCGCAGCCGAGCCGGCGCGGCTTCGGCATGCAGGTGCTCACCGAGATGCTGAGCTACGAGCTGCGGGCAACCGTCGCGCTCGCCTTCGAGCCCGACGGCCTGCGCTGCACGGTCACCTGCCCGCTGATTCCCCGGATCGGGCGCTTGGTCGAGGACGAGCGCGCGGACGAAGGCGGCGATCCGGGCTGACCCGGCGGCGACCGCCCGGATCGCCTCAGCCGAAAGTCCGCGCGGTCTCCCGGACCTGCCGCGTCGCGCGGTCGGCACGGCCGCTCGCCCGCGCGATCGTGGTCATCCCGCCGGAGATCGCGGAGACGTCCTGTGCGGCGGTCTGCATGGTGCCCGACATCTCGCGCATCACCGCGGATTGCTCCTCCACGGCCGCCGCGATGGTCGACGAGGCCGCGTCCAGGGCCCGGATCGTGCTTTGGATCGTGTCGATGGCGTCGACGGCCTCCCGGGTCGCCGCCTGCGTCGAGGCGATCTGCTGGCGGATCTGTTCCGTCGCGCGCCCCGTCTGCGCGGCCAGGGTCTTCACCTCCGACGCCACCACCGCGAAGCCGCGACCGGCCTCGCCGGCACGGGCCGCCTCGATGGTGGCGTTGAGCGCGAGCAGGTTGGTCTGCGCGGCGATGCCGGCGATGAGGCTCAGCACCGCGCCGATCTGCGCGGCCTGGTCGCTGAGGCCGGTCACGATCCGGCCGGTGCGCTGTGCCTGCTCCACGGCCTGCCCGGCCATCTCGGCGGCGTGGCTCACCTGCTGGCTGATCTCATCCACCGAAGCCGACAGCTGCTCCGCGCCGGTGGCCACCGAGCGGATGTCGCCGGACACGCGGTCCACCCGCGTGACCGCCGCGTCGGCCTGGCGCGTCACATCCGCCACAGCGTCGCCGATGGCGTCCAGCTCGGCGCCGATGGCGCTCTGCGCGGCGGCGCGCTGCTGCCGCTCGTGGACCTGGGCGGTGATGTCGGTGGCGAACTTGACGACCCGGACGGGCCGTCCATCCGCGTCCGTGATCGGATTGTAGGTCGCCTGGATCCAGACTTCCCGCCCGCCCTTGCCGGTGCGGCTGAACACGCCGGACTGATACTCCCCGCGTGCCAGGGCGGCCCAGAACAGCCGGTAAGCCTCGCTGGCGCGCTCCGCCTCGCCGACGAACAGGCTGTGATGCCGCCCCACGATCTCGTCGAGCCGATAGCCCACCGCGTCGAGGAAGTTCGCATTGGCGGTGAGAATCGTGCCGTCGAGCGCGAAGGCGATCACCGCCTGCGAGCGGTGCAGCGCGCTGATCTGCCCTTCCAGATCGAGGGCGCGGAGCTTCGGGGCGGTGATGTCGGTGGCGAACTTGACGATCTTGACCGGTCCGCCGCGCGCGTCGAGCACCGGGTTGTAGGAGGCCTGGATCCAGACCTCCCGCCCGCCTTTGGCGAGCCGTTTGTACTCGGCGCTGGCGAAGGTGCCGCGCCGCAGCTTGTCCCAGAATTCCCGATAGGCCTCGCTCTCCCGCTCGGCTGGCGGGACGAACAGGCTGTGATGCCGGCCGCGGATCTCCTCGAGCGCGTAGCCCATGGCTTCCAGGAAGTTCGGATTGGCGTCGAGGATCGTGCCGTCCAGCGCGAACTCGATGGTGGCGAGGGACCGGCTCAACGCCGCGAGTTTGGCCGCGTGATCCCTCCCAGCCAGAACGCCCTCGAACATCGATGTCTCCGCATCCTGAGATGAGGGTGCGGCCGAAGCGCGCACCGAGCCGGTCGGATCAAGGATTTCTTGATCGAGATAAATTTTTATTGCGCCGGGCGACACCATAAACCTGTCGATGCCCGGCTCTAGCGCGGGCTTCGATAATGGGATGCCGTTGCGCGGCGGTTAAAATGGTTCGCTTTGCTCAAGATATTCGCGGTGAGCCGCTAAATGCACAGTCCCACTTAATGAAAAGGCATGGGACAGCATAGATCAAGGGCGAGACTATCTTGCGTTGTGCGTCGCCCGCGTTCGCCCGCCGCTTGCCAGCCTGCGGTTGTAGGATTGCACCGCTGATCCACAGCCCACGATCGACGCGGCGCGCGATGATGCGTGGGGAATCTGGGAAGGGCGTCGCGGCGCGGGCCGATCAGCCTGTCCGGCCGATCGTCGCCTCGATCCGGCCGTAGGGCTCGTCGGTCGGCAGGAAGACAACGCCCGGGTTGTCGAGGCCGAACGGTGTCAGGTCGATCGGCAGGTAGTGCTTGTTGGGCATGACGAAGCCGATCTCGGCCAGTTCCGGGACGGCGGCCAGGGCGGCCTCGCCCATCCGGTACATGCTGTCCTGGATCCCGCGGCTGTAGGTGGTGCCGAAGACGGTCAACAGCGTCGCGAGAATGCGAGCGTTGGTTCCGGCGTGATCGTGCGGCGCCGAGGCCCAGGTCCAGGTCGCGTCCATGCTGGTCGCGGCGATGCGGTCGGTCGTGTCGGGCAGGGTCCGGTACTGGTCCTCCACGAAGCCCGTCCAGCCCGATTGCGTGGTCTTCATGAAGGTGTAGCCGCGCAATCCGGAGCGCAGGGTCGACCCAGTCCGGTCGGCGGTGAGCCCCACGTAGCCGGCGCCGTTCCCGTCGCGCGTGAAGGTGTGGCCGTGCGGCGCGTCGGCGATCGCGTGGCGGAGCCAGCGAACTTCCTCCGCGTCGATCGTGACGGTCTCGACCTGCGGGTAGGTCTCGAGCAGCACCCGCGCGACCGCGGCGACGAACCCCTCGGCGTCGAGCCCGAGATGCCGCGCCGCCGTCACGTTGACGATGTTCCGGATGCTGTCGGTGGCGATGGAGGCGCGGTTGTCACCCTCTGTCCAGGCCGCCTCGAAGCGCCCGGTCAACATGACCGACAGCGTCAGCTCGCGCGGCGTGTGGTGATCGCCGTCGCGGGCGAGGCGCAGCACGCGAACCCGTTCCTTGCCGTACCGCGACGCCCTCAGGGCCATAAGGATCTCCGATCCGGACCGCCGCCGGCCATCTCACGCAAATCTGATTCATCCTAGGCCGACGTGCGTGGGGGCGCCAAGGTTCGAAGTTGCCGGCGCGGCTTGACCGGGGGCCGATTAGAACCGGCATAGTGTCGGGCCGGGCCGAACCGGCCTCGGACCGGCGAGCGGGCATGGACCTCAACACGATCGAGACCGTCGTCCGGCCGCGGAGTCGGACCGAGCTTCCCGCCTGGGCGGACGGCGATGCCTGTCTGGGAGGCGGGACGTGGCTGTTCTCCGAGCCGCAGGTCGGGATGCGGCGCCTCGTCGACCTCGCGGCGCTCGGATGGCCACCGCACGCGGTCGACGCGGAGGGCCTGACCCTCGCGGCGACCTGCACCATCGCCCAGCTCGACCGGCTGGAACTGCCGCCGGGCTGGAACGCGGCGCCGCTGGTGGGCCAGTGCTGCCGCGCGCTGCTCGGCTCCTTCAAGATCTGGAACGTGGCCACGGTCGGCGGCAACGTCTGTCTCGCACTCCCGGCCGGCCCGATGATCGCCCTCGCGACGGCCCTCGACGCGACCTGCACGATCTGGTCCGCCGACGCGGCCGAGCGGGAGCTCCCGATCCTCGACTTCGTCCTCGCGCCGCAGCGGAACGCCCTGGCACCGGGCGAGATCCTGCGGAGCCTGTCGATGCCGACCGCGGCGCTCGCGCGCCGCACGGCCTTCCGCCGCATCAGCCTCAGCCCGAACGGGCGCTCCGGTGCGCTGCTGATCGGGACGCGCGGCGCGGACGGCGCCTTCGCGCTCACGGTCACGGCCTCCGTCAAACGACCGCTCCGCCTCGCCTTCGACGGTCTGCCGGATCCGGCCGCGCTGATGCGGGCGCTGGACGAGGCGATCCCGGACGCGCTCTACCACGACGATGTCCACGGGCGGCCCGACTGGCGCCGCCACATGACCCGGCACTTCGCCGAGGAGATCCGCGGGTCGCTCGACGCGGCGCCGTCGCCGGGAGCCGCGTCATGAAGCTCACGATCAACGGGTCCGCGCACGAGGGCGCGCCGAGAGCCGGGCAGTGCCTCCGGACCTACTTGCGCGAGGCCGGCTGGTTCGGCGTGAAGAAGGGCTGCGACGCCGGCGATTGCGGCGCCTGCACGGTCCATCTCGACGGCGAGCCCGTGCACAGCTGCCTGGTACCGGCCTTCCGCGCCGATGGACGGAGCGTGATCACGATCGAAGGGCTGGCCGGTCCCTGCCGCGCCGACGCGGCCGAGCCGGCGGCGTTCCACCCGATGCAGGAAGCCTTCCTGGCGGCCCAGGGCTTCCAGTGCGGCTTCTGCACGCCCGGCATGATCATGACCGCGGCGCGCCTCGACCAGGGCCAGAAGCAGGATCTCGGCACCGCCCTCAAGGGCAATCTCTGCCGCTGCACCGGCTACCGCGCCGTGCGCGAGGCCATCGCCGGCAGCGCGCGCTCGGTCGAGAGCGGCGGCTGCGGCGATCCTGTGGGCCGCAACCTCGCGGCACCGGCCGCGCCGCTGGTCGTGTCCGGCCGCGCCCGCTTCACGATGGACGCGCCGCTCGGCGACACGCTCCACCTCAAGGTGCTGCGCTCGCCCCACGCGCATGCCCGGATCGTCGCGATCGACGCGACGGCCGCCCGCGCCATCCCGGGCGTCGTGGCCGTGCTGACCCACGCCGACGCGCCGACGCGCCGCTTCTCGACCGCCCGCCACGAGGATCCGCGCGACGACGCCTCCGACACGCGGGTCCTCGACTCGATCCTGCGGTACGTCGGGCAGCGCGTCGCCGCCGTGGTGGCGGAGACGGAAGCCGCCGCCGAGGCCGGCTGCCGCGCCCTGCGGGTGACCTACGAGGTGCGCCCGGCGCTCCTCGATCCGGAGCGCGCCCTCGACTCCGACGCACCCCGCGTCCACGATCCCCGTGATTGCCCGGGCGAGGACGCACCGCCCCTGGAGAGCCATCCCAATCTCGCCGGCGAGGTGCACGGCGCGGTCGGCGACGTGGCGGCGGGCCTCGCCGGGGCCGATTTCGTCTACGCCGGGACGTTCCGGTCGCAGCGCGTCCAGCACGCCGCCATGGAGACCCACGGCTGCATCGGCTGGCACGCCGAGGACGGCCGCCTGACGCTGCGCACCAGCACCCAGGTGCCGTTCCTGACCCGGGACGCGCTGGCGGACCTGTTCGGGCTCGAGAAGGACGCGGTGCGCGTCGTCTGCGCGCGGGTGGGGGGCGGCTTCGGCGGAAAGCAGGAGATGCTGACCGAGGATCTCGTCGCCCTGGCGGTCCTGCACACCGGCCGGCCGGTGCGCTGGGAGCTGACCCGCCGGGAGCAGTTCGTCGGGACGACGACGCGCCACCCGATGCGGATGGACGTGAAAGTCGGCGCCCGCCGCGACGGCACCCTCACGGCGCTGAGCCTCGACGTCCTGTCCGACACCGGCGCCTACGGGAACCACGCGGGCGGCGTGATCCACCACGCCTGCCACGAGGTGCTGGCCGCCTATGTCTGCCCGAACAAGCAGGTGAGCGGCCGCGCCGTCTACACGCACACGGTGCCGGCGGGCGCCTTCCGCGGCTACGGGTTGAGCCAGACGATCTTCGCGCTGGAATCCGCGCTGGACGAGGTCGCCCGCGAACTCGGCCTGGACCCGTTCGCCCTGCGGCGGCGCAACGCCGTCAAGCCGGGCGACGCCATGGTGTCGAACAGCCTGGAACCGCACGACGTGATCTTCGGCAGCTACGGGCTCGACCAGTGCCTCACCCTGGTCGAGGAGGCGCTGCGGTCCGATCCGGGGCCCGAGCCGGAACCCGGCTGGCGCGCCGGGACCGGCATGGCGATGGCGATGATCGACACGATCCCGCCGCGCGGCCACCACGCCGACGCGCGGGTCAGCCTGGACGCCGACGGGCACTTCACCGTGCGCGTCGGGACGGCCGAGTTCGGCAACGGCACCAGCACGGTGCATCGGCAGATCGCGGCCTCGGCGCTCGGCGCCGCGCCGGAGCGTGTCCGCGTCGCGGGCGCGGACACGGATATCGTCGGGCACGACACCGGCGCCTACGGGAGCACCGGCACGGTGGTGGCGGGCCTGGCGACGCTGCGCGCCGCCGAGGCGCTCGCGCTCCGGATCCGCGCGCGGGCCGCCGAGATCGCGGGCGCGACCCCGGAATCCTGCCGCTTCGACGGGGAGCAGGTGGAGACGCCGGCCGGACCGGTCACGCTGGCGGCGATCGGCCCTCTGGACGCGACCGGCCGGGCCGACGGCAGCCCGCGCTCGGTGGCGTTCAACGTCCACGCCTTCCGGGTGGCGGTTGACCCGGTGAGCGGCGCGGTGCGGATCCTGAGAAGCATTCACGCCGCCGATGCCGGGCGGGTGATCAATCCGATGCAGTGCCGCGGTCAGGTCGAGGGCGGCATCGCGCAGGCGCTCGGCGCGGCGCTCTACGAGGACGTCCAAGTCGCCGCGGACGGGAGCCTCGTCACCCAGACGTTCCGCGACTACCACATCCCCGCCTGCGCCGACGTGCCCGACACCGAGGTCCTGTTCGCCGACACGCACGACAGCGTCGGCCCCCTCGGCGCCAAGTCGATGAGCGAGTCGCCGTTCAACCCGGTGGCGGCGGCGCTCGGCAACGCCATCCGGGACGCGACTGGGGCTCGCCTGACCGCGACCCCCTTCGCGCCCGACAGGATCTACCGGGCCGTCGCGGCCGGCCGGGCCGGGCTCGCGTGATGGACCGCCCGCGGGACTCGGTGCCGGCGGCGAGGCCCGGCCTCCTGGAACGCACCTTCCGCCTCGCCGAGCACGGCACCAGCGTGCGCACGGAGGTGCTCGCGGGGCTGACCACCTTCCTGACGATGGCCTACATCGTCTTCATCAACCCGAGCATCCTGGGGGATGCCGGCATGCCGCGGGGCGCGGTTTTCGTGGCGACCTGCCTCGTGGCGGCGCTCGGCTCGCTGATCATGGCGCTCTGGGCCAATTACCCGATCGCCCTCGCGCCCGGCATGGGGCTCAACGCCTACTTCACCTACGTGGTGGTCCAGCAGCTCGGCTTCAGCTGGCAGGCCGCCCTCGGCGCGGTGTTCATCTCGGGCGTGTGCTTCCTGATCGTCACGCTGACAGGCCTGCGCGCGCTGATCGTCGAGGGGATCCCGCGCTCCATGCGGATCGCCATCACGGTCGGGATCGGCCTGTTCCTGGCGATCATCGCGCTCAAGAACGCCGGCCTCGTCGCGGCGAGCCCGGCGACCTTCGTCACCCTCGGCGACCTGCACAAGCCCGAGGCGATCCTGGCGGTGCTGGGCTTCCTGATGGTGGCCGTCCTCTCCGCCCGGAAGGTGCGGGCGGCGCTGCTGTCGAGCATCCTCACCGTCACGGCGCTGAGCTTCGTCTTCGCGGGCAACACCTTCCAGGGAATCGTCTCCCTGCCGCCGTCGATCGCCCCGACCCTGTTCGCCCTCGACATCCCGGGTGCCCTCTCGGCGGGCCTGCTCCACGTCATCCTGGTCCTGTTCCTGGTGGAGCTGTTCGACGCCACGGGCACGCTGATGGGCGTGGCGAGCCGGGCCGGGCTCCTGACCGACGGGAAGATGCGCCGCCTCGACCGGGCGCTGATGGCCGATTCCGTCTCGGTCTTCGCGGGCTCGCTCCTCGGCACGTCGAGCACGACGGCGTACCTGGAGAGCGCCTCCGGCGTCGAGGAGGGCGGCCGCACCGGGCTCACGGCCGCCACCGTGGCGGTGCTGTTCCTCGCCTGCCTGTTCTTCGCGCCGCTCGCGGGCGCGGTGCCCGCCTACGCCACGGCGCCGGCGCTGTTCTACGTCGCCTGCCTGATGCTGCGCGAGCTGGTCGAGCTCGACTGGGACGATATCACCGAGGTCGTGCCGGCCTGCGTCACGGCCCTGCTGATGCCGTTCACCTACTCGATCGCCACCGGCGTCTCCTGCGGGTTCATCACCTACGCGGCGCTGAAGCTGCTGGCGGGCCGCGCCCGGGAGGTGAAGCCGATCGTCTGGGTGATCGCGGCGGTCTTCCTGTTCAAGTTCGTCGAGACCGGCGGCGCGCACTGACGGCCGCGCGGCGCCCTTACCGGCCCGTCGCGGCCGCGTAGAGCGCCGCCGCGTCCCGCGCGGCGCGCATCGCCGCGGCGGCCCCGGGGTCGCGCAGGCGCCGCGCCACGCAGGCCAGCGCGTTCAGCGTCTCGCCCTCGGCGACGGCCGGGAGCAGCAGCAGGACGACGAGGTCCACCGGCCGATCATCGACCGCGTCGAAATCGATCGGGTCGCGGAGCCGGGCCAGGATCCCGTAGGGGCGCGCGATGCCCTCGAGCCGCGCGTGCGGCAGGGCGATGCCGTCGCCGACCCCGGTCGAACCCAGGGATTCGCGCCGGATCAGCGCGGGGAGGATCGTCTCCGCGGCGAGGCCGAGGACGCCGGCGGCGCGGCGCGCCAGCTCCTCGAGCAGCGCCCCCTTGCCGGCGGCGCGCAGGCCGACGAGCGCGTCGGAGGGCGCGAGGATCCGGTCCACACTCATCGCGCGGGATCGCGGGCGCTGGGACACATCGGGTCGTCCTCGGGATCAGTGGGCGGTCGCGCCGCCGGCGCCGCGGTGCGGCGGGGCCGGCTCGTCGTCGGGCGCGCGCAGGCGGTAACCTACACCGGTCTCGGTCAGCAAGATCCGCGGGCGCTCGGGATCCGCCTCCAGCTTCTGGCGGAGCTGGCGCACGTAGACGCGCAGGTATTGCGGATCGGACGAGGACGGCACGGAGCGCATCAGCTGCGCGTGGGTCAGCACCTTGCCGGCATGCAGGACCAGGACGCGCAGGAAGTCGTACTCGCGCGGCGTCAGCTTCACCTCGGCCTCGTCGACCTTCACGATCCGGCGGACCAGGTCGACGGACAGGGTGTCGACGCGGAAGATCGGCCGCTCGCCCCGCGCGGCGAGCTGGTGGCGCATGGCGGCGCGCAGGCGCGCCAGCAGCTCAGCCATGCCGAACGGCTTGGTCACGTAGTCGTTGGCGCCGAGATCGAGCGCCTCGACCTTGCCGCTCTCGTCGTCGCGGCTCGAAAGCACGACGACGGGGAGGTCGGGATGGCTCGATCGAACCGACCGCAGCAGGTCGTGGCCGCGCATGTCGGGCAGGCCGAGATCGAGGATCACGAGATCGACGCCCTCCCGGCCGAGCAGCGCCAGGGCGGTCCGGGCATCGGGCGCCTCCAGGATCGCGTAGCCCTGCGTGGCCAAACCCATGCGCAGGAGCTTGCGGATCGGCGGCTCGTCGTCGACGACGAGGATCGTGGGGCTCATGCGGCGATGTCCCTGGGCGCGCTCCGGGCCGGAACCGGCAGGCTGACGGTGAAGCAGGCGCCGCCGCGGTCGGGGCGGTTCTCGGCCGTGACGGTGCCGCCCATCGCCTCGACGAAGCCCCGGGAGATGGCGAGGCCCAGCCCCGTTCCGGCCCGGACACGGTCGCCCTTCCGGACGCGGTAGAACTTGTCGAAGACCCGCTCGACATCCGCCTCGGGCAGGCCGTCCCCCTCGTCCAGCACGGCGATGCGGACCCGGTCGCCCGCGCGGCGCGCACGCACCGTCACGGTCGAGCCCTCGGGCGCGTACTTGGCGGCGTTGTCGAGGAGGTTGACCAGGACCTGCTCGAACAGGACCGGGTCGAGCGCCAGCGGCGGCAGGTCGGCCTCGACCTCCACGGCGACGCGGTGTTCGGCGAGGATCTTCTGGGTGCGGCGCAGGGCGGTGTCGACCGTCTCGGCCACGTCCTGCGCGGAGAGGTTCGGCGCCACCGCGCCGGCCTCCAGCCGGGTCATGTCGAGGAGGTTCGCGATGAAGCGGTTGAGCCGCTCCGATTCCTCGATGATCGTGGCCAGCAACTCCGCCTTGGCGTCCGCGGGCAGCGCCGCCTCGAGGTCGCGCAGGGTGCTGGCCGCGCCCAGCACCGAGGCGAGCGGCGTGCGCAGGTCGTGGCTGATCGAGGTGAGCAGCGCCTGGCGCAGGCGGTCGGTCTCGGCCGCGCGCTCGGCCCGGTCGAGATCCTCCACGAGCCGGACCCGCTCGATGGCGAGGGCGCCCATGTCGGCCAGGGCGTCGAGGAGGCGGCGGCCCTCCGGCGACAGGATCGGCCCGGCGCCGTCGGAATCGAGGCCGATCACCCCGATCGTCCCGCGCCCGGTCCGCATCGGCAGGAACAGGCGCTTGGCGCCCGGCAGCGTGTCGGCGCCCCGGCCCGCGGGCCGATCGTTGTCGAAGGCCCACTGCGCGGCCGCGAGATCGGCCTCGTCCAACATGTCCTCGGGCGGGTAGCCCGCCCGCACCGTGACGGCCTGGCCGTCCGGCAGCAGGAGGACGACGCGCACCTTCAGCATCGCGGCGACCTGGGCGCAGGTGGCCCAGAGCACGTCGTCGAGGGTGCCGCAGGCGGCGAGCTTCCGCGAGAAGCCGAACAGCCGTTCCGTGGCCCGCGCCCGGCCCTGGCTGACCACCGCGACGCGACGCGCGCGGGAGGCGAGGTTCGAGACCAAGACGGCCACCAGGGTGAAGAGCAGGAAGGCCGCGACGTTGGTCGGATCGGCGATGGTGAGCGTGTAGACCGGCGGCAGGAAGAAAAAGTTGTAGGCGAGCGAGCCCGCCACCACCGAGACGAGGGACGGCCCGAGGCCCCAGCGCACCGCCACGGCCACGACCGCGGTCAGCAGGAACAGGTCGGCGTTCTCGACGCCCGCGTAGGGTTCCGCGACGATGGCCGCGCCGAGGCCCGCGGCGATCGCCGCCAGCGCGATCGCGTAGGGCCGCGCGTCGCGCCCCGGGCGCGGCGCGGTCACCGCCACGGCGCGGCGCGCCGGCTTCTCGTCCGGGACGGCCTCGCCGGGGACGACGTGCACGCTGATGGCGCCGCTGTGCCGCACGAGGTCGTACACCACCGAGCCGTTGACCAGCTCGAAGAGCCACGAGCGGTTCGCCTTGCCGACGACGATGTGGTTCACGTTGGCCGAGCGCGCGTAGTCGAGCACGTCGTCGGCGATCCGGCGCCCGCCCGGCAGGGTGACGGCGTCGCCGCCGAGGCGGTCGGCGAGCCGCAGGGCCTCGGCGATGCGGTCGCGCTCGGCCTCGCTCAGGGCCGCCGCCCGCGCGCCCTCGATGGAGAGCGCCGTCCAGGGGGCGTGCAGGCGGTCGGCCAGACGCTTGGCGTGGCGCACGAGGCCGGCGGAGCGGGGATCCTCGTTCACGCAGACCAGCACGCGCTCGCCCGCCGCCCAGGGACCGGCGATCGCGTTGGCCCGCATGTGACCGAGCAGCTCGTCGTCGACCCGGTCGGCGGTGCGCCGGAGCGCCAGCTCGCGGAGCGCCGTGAGGTTGCCGCGCGAGAAGTAGTGCTTGAGCGCGCGCTCGGCGTGCGTCGGAACGTAGACCTTGCCGTCCTTCAGGCGCTGGATCAGGTCGTCGGGGTTGAGGTCCACGACCTCGATGTCGTCCGCCCGGTCGAGGACGCCGTCCGGCACCGTCTCGCGCACCCGGATGCGGGTGATCGACGCCACCACGTCGTTGAGGCTCTCGACGTGCTGGATGTTGAGCGTCGTCAGGACGTCGATGCCGGCATCGAGCAGCTCCTCGACATCCTGGTAGCGCTTCGGGTGGCGCGAGCCCGGGGCGTTGGTGTGGGCGAGCTCGTCGACCAAGGCGAGGGCCGGCCGGCGCGCCAGCAGGGCGTCGAGGTCCATCTCCTGCAGGACGGTGCCGTGATACGGAACGGAACGGCGGGGGATCGTCTCGAACCCGTCGAGCAGGGCCTCGGTCTCGGCGCGGCCGTGCGTCTCGACGACGCCGACCACGACGTCGAGGCCTGCCTTCAGCCGCGCCCGCCCGACGGTCAGCATCTCGTAGGTCTTGCCGACCCCGGGTGCGGCGCCGAGGAACACCTTCAGTCGGCCACGCGTCCGCTCCTCCCGGCGCGCCGCTTCGAGCAGGGCGTCGGGGGAGGGGCGGGTCGGGTCGCGGCCGGTCTCGGGCATGATCGCCATCTTAGCAAAACGCCGCGGCCAGCGCGGAATCGTCGCGTCATTGCGAGCGGAGCGAAGCAACCCAGAGCAGCGGGACGCCGGTGGACGTGGCGCGGCTGGATTGCTTCGCTTCGCTCGCAAAGACGAAGCGGGATCCGCAGCGCAGCTTCGGGGTCCCCCCTGCTGTCGGGCGCGCCTCAGCGACGGGCGAGAGCGTCGACCGCGAGGTTCAGCGCCAGCACGTTGACGCGCGGCTCACCCAGGAGGCCGAGGGTGCGCGCCTCGATGCGGGACGACACCAGCGCGCGCAGCTTGTCCGCCGGGATCTTGCGGGCCCTGGCGACGCGGGGAACCTGGAAGTAGGCGGCCTCGGGCGAGATTTCCGGGTCGAGGCCCGAGCCGCTGGTCGTGACGAGGTCGACCGGAACGGGCGCATCCGGGTTCTCGGCCCTGAGCGCGTCGAGATCGGCCTTCACCCGCTCGGCCAGGGCGGCGCTGGTCGGCCCGAGATTCGAGCCCGAGGAGTTCGCCGCGTTGTAGGGCGCCGGCACCGTCTTCGAGACGTCGGACGGGTCCGGCGCCGTCGTCGCCGAGGGCCGGCCGTGGAAGTAGCCGGCACCCGTGAAGTTCTGGCCGATCAGGCTGGAGCCGACGACCGTGCCGTCGCGCGCGATCAGGCTGCCGGCGGCCTTGGCGGGGAAGATGGCGCCGGCGAGGCCCGTCATCGCGAGGGGGTAGGCGAGGCCGGTGATCGCCGTCAGGGCGGTGAGCAGGACCAGGGCGGGGCGAAGCTGGTTGAGCATGGCGGGTCTCCGGGGGACCGGTTCAGGCGAGGTGGAGGGCGCTGACGGCGAGGTCGATGGCCTTGATGCCGACGAAGGGCACCAGGACGCCGCCGAGGCCGTAGATCAGGAGGTTCCGGCGCAGCAGCGCGGCCGCGCCGACGGCCCGGTAGGTGACGCCGCGCAGGGCCAGCGGGATCAGCGCCACGATGATCAGGGCGTTGAAGATGATCGCCGACAGGATCGCGCTCTGCGGCGAGGCGAGGCCCATGACGTTCAGCGCCTGGAGCTGCGGGTAGAGCGTGAGGAACATCGCCGGGATGATGGCGAAGTACTTGGCCACGTCGTTCGCGATCGAGAAGGTCGTCAGCGCGCCGCGGGTCATCAGCAGCTGCTTGCCGATGCCGACGATCTCGATGAGCTTGGTCGGGTCGCTGTCGAGGTCGACCATGTTGCCCGCCTCGCGGGCCGCGACGGTGCCGGTGTTCATGGCGACGCCGACATCGGCCTGGGCCAGCGCCGGGGCGTCGTTGGTGCCGTCACCGCACATGGCGACGAGCTTGCCGTCCGCCTGCTCCTTGCGGATCAGCGCGAGCTTGTCCTCCGGCGTCGCCTGGGCGAGGAAGTCGTCGACGCCGGCCTCAGCGGCGATCGCCGCCGCGGTCATCGGGTTGTCGCCGGTGATCATCACCGTGCGGATGCCCATCTGGCGCAGCTCGGCGAAGCGCTCGCGGATGCCGCCCTTCACAATGTCCTTGAGGTAGACCACGCCCAGCAGGCGGCCGTCCTTGGCCACGGCGAGCGGCGTGCCGCCGGCCTTGGCGATCTCCTCCGCGATGGCGCGGATCTCGGTCACGACGCCGGTCTCGGCCTCGGGGCGGACGGCCAGGGCGACGTTGGAGCCGCGCGAGGCGATGGGCTGGCCCGAGACCGAGGCGATGACGGCGTCGACCGCGCCCTTGCGGATCGACGTGCCCTGAAGGTCCACGCCCGACATCCGCGACTGCGCGGTGAACGGCACGAAGGTGGCGTTGAGGCCACCCATGTCCCGCGCGCGGATGCCGTACTTCTCCTTGGCCAGGACCACGATCGAGCGGCCCTCCGGCGTCTCGTCGGCGAGCGAGGCGAGCTGCGCGGCGTCGGCGAGATCCTGCGCTGTGACGCCGCGGACGGGGCGGAACTCGGTCGCCTGACGGTTGCCGAGGGTGATCGTGCCGGTCTTGTCGAGGAGCAGCGTGTCGACGTCGCCCGCCGCCTCCACGGCGCGGCCCGACATGGCGAGCACGTTGAAGCGGACCAGCCGGTCCATGCCGGCGATGCCGATCGCCGAGAGCAGCGCGCCGATGGTCGTCGGGATCAGCGTGACGAACAGGGCGACCAGAACGATCACGGGGATCGACCCGCCCGCGTAGCTCGCGAAGCTCGGGATCGACGCCACCGCGAAGACGAACACGAGGGTGAGGCCGGCGAGCAGGATGTTCAGGGCGATCTCGTTCGGCGTCTTCTGCCGCGAGGCGCCCTCCACGAGCGCGATCATCCGGTCGACGAAGGTCGAGCCGGCCGCGGCCGTGATGCGGACCTTGATCTCGTCCGAGAGGACCTGCGTGCCGCCGGTCACCGCCGAGCGGTCGCCGCCGGATTCGCGGATCACCGGGGCGGATTCGCCCGTGATCGCCGCCTCGTTCACGGAGGCGACCCCCTCGAGCACCTCGCCGTCCGACGGGATCAGGTCTCCGGCCTCGACCAGGACGACGTCGCCGACCTTGAGCGAGGTGCCCGGCACCGTCTCGAAGGCCCGGCCCTGGCCGGTCAGGCGCTTGGCGGTCATCTCGGTGCGGGTGCGCCGCAGGCTGTCGGCCTGGGCCTTGCCGCGACCCTCCGCGAGGGCCTCGGCGAAGTTGGCGAAGATCAGGGTGAACCACAGCCAGAGGATGATCTGGCCCGAGAAGAGCAGGTCGCTGCCGCCGGTGACGAGGTCGCGGACGAACAGCACGGTGGTGAGGAGCGCCACGACCTCGACCACGAACATGACCGGGTTTCGGATCATGGCCCGCGGATCGAGTTTTCGTACCGAGCCGAGGAGGGCCGGCCCGATCAGGGCGGCGCTGAACAGGGATGATGTCTGACGCGACATGGGAGATGTCCGGAAGGGAGATTGAAGTGAGGCTGCCGTCCTTGCGAGCGCAGCGAAGCAGCCCAGGGCCGCGCTTCGCTGCGCGCGCGATCACGGTTGCGGAGGCTCAGCCCACGGCGCCGAGGGTGAGCGCGTAGGCGGCCAGCAGGGCGAAGCCGCCGAGCATCACGACGCCGAGGAGCGCCAGGATGAGGTCGGAGGTCCGCAGGGGCTGAGCGCCGCCGCGGTCGTGCCGCAGTGGAGAGCGGTGCAGCGCGAGGTGGTGGCGCGGGACGCGCCGGGCGGGGAAAGCGCGCGGCATCTCAGCCCCCTGTCGCGAAGGTCTGGCCGGCCGCGCCCGCGAAGTGCTCCACGATCGGGCCGAGCGCGAGCGACGGGAAGAAGGTCAGGCCGCCCATGATGAGCACGACGCCGACCAGCAGCCCGACGAACAGGCCGCCGTGGGTCGGGAACGTGCCCGCGGAGGCCGGGACCGTCTTCTTGGCCGCCAGCGAGCCCGCGATGGCGAGCACCGGGATCTTCACGAAGAACCGGCCGACCAGCATGCCGACAGCGAGCGTGCTGTTGTAGAACAGCGTGTTGGCCGTCAGCCCGCCGAAGGCCGAGCCGTTGTTGGCCGCCGCCGACGTGTAGGCGTAGAGGATCTCCGAGAAGCCGTGCGGGCCGGCATTGGCCGGGCCGGCGAGGCCCGCCGGCACCACTGTCGCCAGGGCGGTGAAGCCCAGCATCATCAGCGGCAGGCAGAGGATGCCGAGCATGGCCATCTTCACCTCCTTCGCCTCGATCTTCTTGCCGAGGTATTCGGGGGTGCGGCCGACCATCAGGCCCGCCACGAAGATCGCCACGATGACGAAGATCAGCATGCCGTAGAGGCCGGCGCCGACGCCGCCGATGATGACCTCGCCGAGCTGCATGTTGAGCAGCGGGATCAGGCCGCCGAGCGCCGTGAACGAGTCGTGCATCGCGTTCACCGCGCCGCAGGAGGCCGCGGTGGTGATCACCGCGAACAGCGCCGAGGCGCTGATCCCGAAGCGGACCTCCTTGCCCTCCATGTTGCCGCCGGTGAGCCCGAAGCTGCTGAGCACCGAGCTGCCGTTGGCCTCGGCCCAGTAGGTGACGGCGACGCCGGCCAGGAACAGGATTCCCATGGCGCCGAGGATCGCCCAACCCTGACGCTCGTCACCGACCATGCGGCCGAAGACGTTGGTCAGCGCGGCGCCGATCGCGAAGATCGAGACCATCTGGACGAAGTTCGACAGGGCGGTGGGGTTCTCGAAGGGGTGCGCGGCGTTGGCGTTGAAGAAGCCGCCGCCGTTGGTGCCGAGCATCTTGATCGCCACTTGGCTCGCGACCGGGCCCAGCGCGATGGTCTGCTTGGCGCCCTCCAGCGTCGTGGCGTCCGCGTAGGCGCTGAGCGTCTGCGGCATGCCCTGCCAGACCAGGAACAGCGTGTAGGGGATGCAGATCGGCAGCAGCACGTAGAGGGTCGCGCGGGTCACATCGACCCAGAACGAGCCGATCGTGCCGCTGGAGGCGCGGGCGAACCCGCGGATCAGCGCCACCGCGACCGCGATGCCGGTCGCCGCCGACAGGAAGTTCTGGTGCGTCAGGCCCAGCATCTGGGACAGGTACGACAGCGTGGTCTCGCCGCCGTAGGACTGCCAGTTGGTGTTGGTGATGAAGCTGGTCGACGTGTTGAACGCGAGATCCGGCGCCACCGCGCTCTGATCGGCCGGGTTCAGCGGCAGTACCGCCTGCAGGCGCAGGATCGCGTAGAGCACCGCGAAGCCCAGCACGTGGAACAGGATGACCGCGCCCGTATAGGCCAGCCAGTGCTGCTCCTGGCGGTCATCGATGCCGGACACGCGGTAGAGCCCGCGCTCGATCGGTCCGAGAACGGGCGAGAGGAGGGTGCGCTCTCCGGTGAAGACGCGGGTCATGTACGACCCAAGGGGCTTCACGAGCGCCAGAACGATCGCGCCGTACAGCGCGATCTGGATCCAGCCGTTGAGGGTCATGGGGAGAATCCGTCAGGGCCGCTCAGAACCGCTCGGGGCGGACGAGGGCGTAGGTGAGGTAGACGAGGAGGCCGGCGGTCACGCAGGCGCCGAGGGCGAGATCGAGGGTCATGGCGGCCTCTCTCAGAGCCGGTCGCAGGCGGCCGCGTAGCCGGCCGCCGCGGCGAAGAAGGCGAGGCCCGCTGCGAGGAAGACGATGTCGAGCATGGTGGTCGGGTCCGGTTCGGCGGACCGGCCGCGGAGGCTCCGCGGCCGGCCTTGGCCGACCGGCAGTGTCGCCGGGAACCGCGTTAGGGTTCGAGCGGGGACCGGGCGGGAGTTTATAAGGGCCGCGTTAGGATCCGGCGTCCGCGCCGAAGCTGGCCCGAAGACCCGCGCAGGCGGCCGGCACGGTCAGCCACGCCGCGCCCGGGCAGAGACGGCGCCACCGGGCGCGATCGAGCCGGATCACCCCCGCCTCGCGGCCGAGGATGCCGCCGTAGGCGAGGCCGCAGACGCGGCAGCGGCCCGCAAGCGGCTGGATGGATAACCCCGGGGGTGCCGTGCCGGACGGCGACGCGGCTCCGGCGCTCACTGGACTCGCAGGGGTTCGAAGACGTTCAGCGCGAGCAGCGCGAGGGACACGGCGGACCACCCGCCGAGCGCGACGACCATCAGCGCGAAGACGCGGTCGGCCCTGCACTCGGCGAGGATGTAACGGACGATCGGCATGCGGAGGCTCCATCCGGGCTGATGCCCGATGGCGCGACCACGTCGGCATCGGCCGTGAGGGACCAAGACGCGCGCGGGGCGTCCGGCATAGGGATGTCATCAGGATGGGGGGCCAGCGCGCCCGTCAGCCCGAGAAAGCGCGGATCGAGCGCGTGCAGGACGCGGGGCGGTGAGACGTGGGCGCCGGATCCCGGGTCGGCCCGACCCGGCGATGCGGGGACGGGCTCGGGCGCACGGAGGGGATCTGGTTGCACGACGCAGCCCCTCCGGGAGCGTCCGGTCCGCGGCCGGGCGACGCCCTAGACCGTCGCGGCCTCGGGCTGCTCGGTCGAGTTGAACACGACCTCGCCGGTCCGCTCGCAGACCACGGTGACAGAGGTCGCCCCGTTCTCGCGCTGCTGCAGGGGGAGCTGCGCGAGCGCGTAGGCCGTCGCCGCCTCGAGGTCGCACGGCCACAGCTTGGTGAAGCTCTCGCGTTTTCCGCGGCGAAAAGTGATCTTGTAAGCCATCGTTTCCTCCGTTTTCACGGAAGATACACCTTCTCGGCGTGCCGCCACGCCGCGCCGAGACATGGCACCGATGCGTTCCGGACGGGATTGGAAGCGAGAAGCCGGCAGACGGGCGACGAACCGGGCGACGAACGGCGAGCCCGTGACTGGGGCGGGACAGCGATTCCCGTACAGCTTGATCCGCAAAATAGACCATGCGACGGTGCCGAATAATGAATTGCGCGCCCGCGGGCATCGCGCAGATCAGGCTTGGCAGGGCAAGGCGTCACCACTGGCGCGTCGGTGTCGGAGTGGTTCGAGGTATGTCCCACGCGCCGGCCGGATCACCCAGCGAGACAGGTCGGGCCGCCGACGCCGGCCCTAGCCGGAGCGCCGGGCCTCTCGATGAGGCCGGGGTCGCCAAGCAGAAGCTCGTCGAGGCGATCGAGAGCAGCTCGGAGGGCTTCGCGCTGTTCGACCCGGACGATCGCCTCGTCCTGTGCAACGGGCACTTCCAGGATTTCCATCCCGGCCTGTCGGCCATCATCGTGCCCGGCGTGACCTTCGAAGCCATCGCCAACGCCGTCGCGGAGTCCTGCGTTGTACGGCCGGACGGGATGAGCGTCGAGGCCTGGGTCGCCGAGCGCATCGCCCATTACCGCGCGCCGCGCGGTCCGCTTCTGCAGCAGCGCGTCGACGGCCGCTGGGTCCAAGTCAACGAGCGCAAGACCAACGACGGCGGCGTCGTCGCGGTCTACACCGACGTGACCGAGATCAAGCGCGCCGAGCAGGTGCTCCAGGCGACGCAGGGGCGGCTGACCTACCTGCTCACCGCGTCCCCGTCGATGATCTGCAGCTTCGAGGTGGGGGGCCGCAACGCGCCGACCTTCATCAGCGAGAACGTGCGCGATCTCCTCGGCTACGAGCCGGGCGACTACCTGTCGGGGCCGGAATTCTGGCTGGAGCGGCTCCATCCCGACGACCGCGACCGCGTTCTCGCCGAGTTCCCGAATCTGCTCGCGGACGGGCACAACGTCATCGAGTACCGGTTCCGGCACGCGAACGGCACCTATCGCTGGGTCCGGGACGAGCAGCGCCTCCTGCGGGACGCGACGGGCCAGCCCGTCGAGGTGGTCGAGTCCTGGAGCGACATCACCGAGCGCAAGGAGGCCGAGCTGGCGCTGCAGAAGCAGACCGCCTTCGTCGAGCTGCTCCAGGCCGCCGCCGCGGCCGCCAACGAGGCCCCGACGGTCGAGGACGCCCTGCGCTTCTGCCTCGAGCGCGTCGCGCAGCACGCCGGCTGGCCCGTCGGTCACGCCCATATCCTGGCCCGGGACGGGACGCGGACGCTGCTCCCGACCGGCATCTGGCACTGCGACCCCGGCGCGGATGTCGCGCGATTCCAGGCTGCCACGGCCGCCACGTCGCTGGCCGCCGGATCGGGCCTGGCCGGCCGCGTTCTGGTCTCGGGCGCGCCGGAATGGAGCGTCGGGGACCCGTCGATGGCCGCGGACCCGCGCGCGCCGGCGGCGGTCGAGCACGGCATCCGGGCGGGGTTCGCCTTTCCGGTGACGGTCGGGCGCGACGTCGTCGCGGTACTGGAGTTCTTCGCCCGTGACGCGTCCCCGCCGGACGCCTCGTTGCTCCGGGTCATGAGCAATATCGGCGCGCAGCTCGGCCGCGTGATCGAGCGCAAGCAGGCCGAGGAGAGCCTGCGTCAGGCGAAGGAGGCGGCCGAGGAGGCGAGCCGCGCCAAGAGCAGCTTCCTCGCCAACATGAGCCACGAATTGCGGACCCCGCTCAACGCGATCATCGGCTTCACCCGGCTGGTGATGCGGCGGGCGAAGGATGTCCTGCCGGTCAAGCAGTTCGAGAATCTCGAGAAGATCCTGGCGAGTTCCGAGCACCTGCTCTCGCTGATCAACAGCATCCTCGACCTCGCCAAGGTCGAGGCGGGGCGCATGGAGGTGAAACCCTCGGACTTCGCCCTGGAGCCGGTCCTCGACCTGTGCCTCCGCACCGTCGAGCCCCTCGTCAAGAACGAGGGCGTGCGCCTCGTCCGGGACGTCCGGGACCCGTCCCCGATGCTGCGCACGGACGAGGAGAAGCTACGTCAGATCCTGATCAACCTGCTCAGCAACGCCATCAAGTTTACCGAGGCCGGATCGGTCACGCTCCGCGTCCGCTCGGTCGATGAGGGCATCGAGTTCGCCGTGATGGATACCGGCATCGGCATCCCGGCGGGCGCCCTGAGCGCGATCTTCGAGGAGTTCCATCAGGTCGACAACAGCGCGACCCGGTCCCACAGCGGCACCGGGCTCGGGCTCGCGATCAGCCACCGGCTCGCGCGCCTGCTCGGCGGCCGGATCGGCGTCGAGAGCCGCGAGGGCGAGGGCTCGACCTTCACGCTCACCATCCCGCCGCGGATCGCCGGCGGCGCCGAGGTGCCGCCGCCCCCGAAGCCGGCACCCGCCGCCGTCACCGCGCCGCGCTCGGGCGCCAAGGTCGTGCTGGCGATCGACGACGATCCCAACGTCGTCTACCTGCTGAAGGAGAACCTCGCCGATGCCGGCTACACGGTCGTCGGGGCGGCGAGCGGCCAGGAAGGGCTGGTCAAGGCCCGGGAGCTGCAGCCGCGGGCCATCACCCTCGACATCATGATGCCCGGCACCGACGGCTGGCAGGTCCTCCACGCGCTGAAGACCGATCCGCTGACCCGGGACATCCCGGTCGTCTTGATCTCCATCGTCGACCAGAAGGAGCTCGGCTTCCGGCTCGGCGCGACCGACTACATCGTGAAGCCGTTCGAGCGGGAGGCCCTGATCGGCGCCCTTGCTCGGATCGCCCCCGACAACGAGCGCGTCCTCGTGATCGACGACGATCCCAACGTGCCCGACCTCGTGCGCCAGCTCCTCGACTCGGAAAACTGCACCGTCGACTGGGTGGCCGACGGGGCGGCCGGACTGGAGCGCATCGCGCAGGCCCGCCCGAGCGTCATCCTCCTCGACCTGCTCATGCCGCGGATGGACGGCCTCGCCTTCCTGGATGCCCTGCAGGCGGATCCCTCCGCCCGGTCGATCCCCGTCGTGGTCCTGACCGCCGCGTCCCTCGACTCCGCCGAGCGCGGCATGCTCCGCGAGCGCGTGCTCGGACTGATCGACAAGGGCGGACTCGATCGCGCCGCCCTGGTCCGGGAGGTCCGCCGCGTGCTGCCGGTCCTGGAGACCGAGACCGCCGACGGTGACCGATGAGGTCGGACACGACCCGTTCCTGGCGGCCCGCGACGCCCGGGACCGGCCCATGAAGCGGATTCTCATCGTCGAGGACGTCGCGCTCAACCGCGATCTGCTGACCCAGTTGCTCGAGGACGAGTACGAGATCCTGATCGCCGTCGACGGGGCCGCCGGCGTGGACATGGCGATCGCGCACCGGCCGGATCTCATCCTCATGGACCTGTCGCTGCCGCTCGTCGACGGCTGGGAGGCGACGCGCCGCATCAAGGCCGACGCGACGACCGCCGCCATCCCCGTGATGGCGATCACCGCCAACGCGATGACCGGCGACGAGGACCGCGCGCGGGCCGCCGGCTGCGACGACTTCATGACCAAGCCCGTCGACGAGGACCTGCTCTTCGCGAAGCTGCAGCACTGGCTCGGCTGAGCGCGGCCGTCTCACGCCAGGAAGGGAGGACCCGTGGAGCCAGCCCGCATCCTGATCGTCGACGATGAGCCCTTCAACCTCGACCTGCTGGAGCAGGAGCTGGAGCTCCTCGGCCACGCCAGCGTGCGGGCGGCGAACGGGCGGGCGGCCCTCGATCGGCTGAGCGAGGAGCCGTTCGACCTCGTGCTCCTCGACGTGATGATGCCGGCCCTGGACGGCTACGCCGTGCTCGAGCGGATGAAGGCCCACGAGGCGTGGCGCCACACGCCCGTCGTGATGATCTCCGCCCTCATGGAGATCGGCAGCATCGTCCGGTGCATCGAGCTCGGCGCCTTCGACTACCTGCCGAAGCCCTTCGAGCCCGTGATCCTGGAGGCGCGCATCCGGTCCTGCCTGGAGCGGAAGCGGGCGCACGACCGCGAGGTCGCGCATCTGCGGACCATCGAGCGCGAGCGCAAGCGCGCCGACGAGCTCCTGCACGCCATCCTGCCGGTCTCGGCCGTGGCGGAGCTGATGGAGACCGGGCAGGTCAAGCCGCGGCTGTTCGGCGACGTCGGCGTCCTGTTCATCGACCTCGTCGGCTTCACCACGTGGTGCCACGATCAGAGCCCGGACGTCGTCGTCGCGGAGATCCAGCGACTCGCGGAGGCCTTCGAGGTGGTCGCGCAGGCGCGCGGCCTGGAGAACATCAAGACGATCGGCGACGCCTTCATGGCCACGGCCAACCTGCTGCGGCCGCACGACGACCCGGTCTCCGCCGCCATCCGCTGCGCCGCCGACATGGTGGCGATCGCGGCCGAGGGCGAGCCGGGCTGGCGGATCCGCGGCGGCATCCATATCGGGCCGGTCGTCGGCGGCATCGTCGGCCGGACGAAGTTCACCTTCGACCTGTGGGGCGACACCGTGAACGTCGCCGCCCGGCTCGCGGGCCTCGGCGACGGGTGCGCGCTGCACCTGTCGCGCGAGGCCTTCGCGCGCCTGCCGGACCCGCGCGACGTCCGGCCGATCGGCCCGGTGACGCTGAAGGGCAAGGGCGCGGTCGACGTGTACTGCCACGCCCTCGCGGCCGGCGACGCGACCCCGGCCTGAGACGCCCGCGGCGGCCGCGGAGCGTTCCGGATTGCGCAGCAAGAAGCGGGATGCGGCGCGCCGGGACGGAGCTTAGGGCCCCGTCCCGGAGGTGCACCATGACCCGTTATCGCTGCGTTCCGATCCCGACGGAGACCGCCGATCGCTTCCGTACCACCGGCCTTGACGACCGGGACAACCCGGTTCGTCGGGTCGTCGCGACGGCGGATGGCGGCTTTCCCTGCCGACACTGCCTGCAGCTCGGCCGGCCCGGCGAGACCATGCTGCTCGGATCCTACGATCTGCCCGAGCCGCGCGGGATCTACTGGACACCCAGTCCGATCTTCCTGCATGCGGACGAGTGTAAGCGCGCCGAGCCGGCCGACGGCCTCGCGCCGATCGTCCGCGCGAACACGCTGGTCTCGGTCCGTGCCTACGACGCGGACCATCTCTGCCTCTACGATCTCGGGCAGGTCTGTCCCGAGAGCGAGGCCGAGGTTCCGCTCCGCCGCGCCCTCGACGATCCGCGCACCCGCTTCGTCAACATCCACACGGCGCGGCCCGGGTGCCTCCTGTCCCGCGTAGAGCGCGTCGCCGATTGAGCGCGAGCCACCGAGCCGCCCAACGGGCCTTTGCGGGGCTCGGTCAGGCCGCGACGTGGATATGCTCCTGCGCGTTGATGAAGGCCGCTACGCCAGCGGCCGGGATCGGCCTGCTCAGCAGGTAGCCCTGGACCTCCGAGAACCCGCTCGCCCGCAGCCGGGCCAGCTGCTCCGGGGTCTCGACGCCCTCGGCCGTCGTCGTGATCTTCAGGCTGCGGCCGAGTTCAGCGACGACGTGGACGATCGCTGCCGCCTCGTCCTTCTCCAGGAGGTTCCGGACGAAGGACTGGTCCAGCTTGATCTTGTCGAATCGGAAGGTGTTCAGGGAGGAGAGAGACGAGTAACCGGTCCCGAAATCGTCCATCGAGAACCGCACGCCTAAGGAGCGCAGGCGGCTCAGCATCTCGAAGCTCGCCTGATCCTGGCTCAGGATCACCGACTCGGTGATCTCCAGCTCGAGACGGTGGCTCGGCAGCTCGGTCTTCAGCAGGACCTCCTCGACGAAACGGTCGAGATTGCCTTCGCGGAACTGGATCGGCGAGATGTTGACGGCGACCCGCAGGGAGCCGGGCCACGTCATGGCATCGGCGCAGGCCCGTTCGAGCACGTAGGCGCCGAGGGCGTCGATCAGCCCCGTCGCCTCGGCGACCGGGATGAACTCGCCGGGCGAGATCATCCCGCGTTCCGGGTGGTGCCACCGCGCGAGGGCCTCGAAGCTCGTCACCGCGTTCGTCGCCAGGTCGAACAGCGGCTGATAGTGCAGCTCGATCTGCGCGGTGCCGATCGCCAGCCGCAGCTCGCGTTCCAGCCAGCGCCGCTGGTTCTGACGCTCCTCCATCTCCTGCTCGAAGACGCGGACGCGCCGACCGCCGTCGGCCTTCGCGGCGTAGAGGGCGACGTCGGCGCGGCGCAGGAGATCGTCGCCGTCGGCATCCTCCGTGCCGGAGACGGCGATACCGAGACTCCCGTCGACGGACACGAACTGGCCGGCGAGGAAGAATGGCCGCCTGAGCTGGATCAGGATCTGCTCCGCCAGGGCGAGGACGCCGTCCGGCAGGTCTGCCTCGAAGAGGACCATCGCGAACTCGTCGCCGCCGAGGCGCGCCACCGTGCCGCCGGACGGGCACAGTCCGGTGAGGCGGCGGCCGACCTGTCGGAGGAGCTCGTCGCCGGCCGGATGTCCGAGGGTGTCGTTGATGCCCTTGAAGTCGTCGAGGTCGAGACAGATGACGGTCACCGCCCGGCCGCCGACCGCATGGTCCGCGAAGGCGGCGGCCAGACGGTCGGCCAGGAGCGCTCGATTCGAGAGGCCGGTCAGCGCGTCGTGGGTCGCGAGATGCGCGATCCGCGCCTGCGCGGTGACGCTCGCGGTGACGTCCTCGTGGGTCTCCACCCAGCCGCCATCGGCCATCGGCTCGACCGTGATCTCGATGCAGCGGCCGTCGGCCAGCGTCCGGGTGAGGGTCCGGCGGATCGGCCCGCTCTCCGCGGCCGACCAGTCCGTGAGACCAGCGAGCCGGTGAACCTCATCCTGTGTCGGGTCGAGATCCAGCACGCCCGGAGCGATCCCGTAGATCCGGCAGAACTGGGAATTGTAGACCTTGAGCCGGCCGTGGACGCCGAACATGCACAGGCCCTGGGACATGTTGTTCAGGGCGGCGTCGAAGCGCTCGTTCTGCTCCTGCAGCTGCCGCTCGCGCTCCGTCAGGACCGTGTTCTGCCGGAACACGTCGTCGCGCAGCTGATCGCGCTCCGAGAGGGAATGCTCGAGCACGACGACGGCCCGCGCGATATCGCCGACCTCGTCGGCACGGTCGATATCGGGCACGCTGACGTGCCAGTTGCCGCGCGCGACCTCGGAGACGGTCTGGGTGATGCGCACCAGGGGACGGGTGATCCGGCTCGACAGGAAGAGCATGACGACGGCGACGAGGCACAGCGTGAGACCGGCGACGACGCTGAGCGTCCGCAGCAGCGCGCGCGAGCTCTCCTCGCCGATGCCCACGACCTTGCCGGTGAGTTGCTGCAGCTCCCGCAGCGGCGCCGCGACGCAGAGGCGTATGTCGGGCGGCTGCGGGATGCAGCGCGCGACCTTCTCGGCGCCGAGCACGGCGTGCAGCTCAGCGCCCGACGCGGGTCCGAGCTGGGCGTTGGAGACCTCCGAGCCCGCCGAGGAGAGGAGGTTCTGGTCGGCGAGGATCAGGACGTCGCGGTTGCTGAGGGACGCGAACGCCGTCAGGGTCGGCTCGTGCGCGCGCAGGACCCGGTACCCGACGAGGCCGCCGATCACCTCGCCGAAATCGTCGAACAGCGGCTCGCCGAAGATGTCGGCGACCGTGCCGCTCTCGGTGGCGGCGAGCGCCCGCGCGAGCGCGTCGTCCCAGCGCAGCGACAGCACGAACCCGTCCGCGTGCTCCCGATCGTTGCGGGCGAGCACGGCCCGCAGGGACGCCGCGACGGGCGACGTCCGGAACGCCGCGTTGGCGGCGAGGAGGTCCGCCTCGACGCGGTCGGCGGTCAGGGCGCGGAGATTGAGGTCGAAGGCGATGGCGCCGTCGAGATCGGCGAGGGCGAGAGCCGGCCGCAGAAGCTCCGAGGCCGCCACCGTGTTGCCGGAGAAGACCGCCTTCGCGACGTCCCAGCGCTTGGACATGGTGGCGAAGCGCCGCTCGACGTCCTCGCGCTGCATCTGCAGCCGCGCCGCGGCGAGCTTGGCGTCGCTGAGCAGGCGGTCGGAGAGCTGGGCCTCGGACCAGGTCGAGACCTCCTGCGCCTGCTCGCGGAGCGTCTGGCCGGAGCGCAGAACCACGAGGAAAACCAACGCCGCCAGCGCGATCGCGGCCGTCGAGAGCGTGGCGCCGACGAGGCGCGCGCGCAGGGAACGCGAGAAGACGGTGCCCGTCACGGCCTGAGCGGGGCGCCGCCCCGCTCCGCCATGACCTGTCCCGCGCGGTCGGAGGTCGCGAAGGCGAGGAACGCCGACGCCGCGGCGTCGCGCGTGGCGGCCTTGTAGATCAGCGCGAGGGTCACGGCGCTCGGATAGGTCGGATCGCGCGGGGCCCGGCCGTCGATCGTCAGGACCGCGAGATCGCCCGCGAGCGCCGGCGAGTACGGTCCGAAGCCGATCGCGCCGGGCGTCTCCCGCACCGTGGCGATCGCGTCCTGGGTCGTGGTCGCGGTCTTCGAGCGGCTGGTCAGGACGAGGTCGCGCCAGCCCGGCATGGTGGCCCGCAGGACCGTGAGCGTGCTGTCCGTGTCCTCGCGCCGGACGACGCGGATCTTCAGATCGGGACCGCCGAGGGCGCTCCAATTGTCGACCGTGCCGGCGAAGATCGCGGCGGTCTGCGCGCTGGTCAGGTTGGTGACGCCGACGCCCTGATGGACGAAGATCGCCGAGGGGATGCGGGCGAGCGGCACCTCCACGAGTCCCTGGGCCTTCTCGGCCTCGGTCAGCGGGCGCGCGACCCGCCCGAGCCTCTGGCGCTCGCCGCCTACGGCCGCGACGGCGCCGCCGGAACCGATGCTCGGCGGCACCGACACGCGCGCGTCGCCGCTCTCGGCATTGTAGGCGGCCGCCACGGCCTGGAGCATCTCGATCCCGTCGCCCGTGCCGACGACCGCGAGGTCGTCCGCGCGCGCGGCGGCCGGCAGGGCCAGGAGGATGATTCCGCCCGCGATGATGCGCCGAAGAGACGTGAATAACAGTGCCATAACCCGAGAATGCGCCTCGAGTGTTTAACCCGAGGTCACCGGATACCGTACACCGAAGGTGTGGTTGACGATCTGCTAGGCGACAGGCTCCGTTTTAGCGGTCCGATGACCCGCGACGCGCTGGAGGAAGCGCTGCAGGAAGTTCGTGTCGGATGGCGGCCTCCCGTCGGCGCCGCGCGCGGCCGCGTAGAAGGGATCGGCGTAGCAGGTCGCCCCGGTCGCCGCGGCGAGGAACTGGACAGCCGCGACCATCTCGGGGGCGCCCGCCGCGAGGACGGTGTCGTCGCGCGTGAGCATCGGCATGTGGAGCGTGGGCCGCCCGGGCCGGGCATCCGGAGGCGGGTTGCCGCCACTGCAGGTCAGGACCGTCGTCGCCCCCCGCGCGCGCAGCCAGTCGAGCGCCGGGCGCATGTAGAGATTCTGCGGGTGCCGCGCGCCGGCCACGACGAGCAGGTCGCGCTCCGGCTCACGCATCCGGCTCGCGCGGGCGACCGCCCAGGCGGGCGCCCAGCCGACGCCCGATGAGACGATCACGAGACGGCCGCGCCCGAGCCGGTGGAAGGCGGTCCCGAACGGGCCCTCGACCTTCACCGCGGTTCCCGGTCCGATCCTGCCGCCGAGCAGCGGCGAGACCGCGCCGTCGGGCTGGCGGCGGATCTGGAAGATCAATTCGTTCAGTTCGCCCGAGCCGTCCGCGCGCAGGGTCGGGCTGTAGTCCCGCGCGGGCAGCCCGGCGAAGGAGACCCGGACATACTGGCCGGGCAGGTAGGTCAGCCGCTTGCGCAGCGCGACCGTCACCTCGACGATCTCGGCGGTGAGATCGACGACGCGGTCCACGGTGCCGGCCCGCCGGACGGCTTCCGGAACCTCGTCGAATTCGATGACCGCGTCGGTGGTCAGGCGAGCCCGGCAGGCCTGCACGGTCTCGCCGATGCGCGTCCCCGCATCGTCGACCGCGCCCGCATGGATCCGGACGCGGCAGGTGTCGCACTGCCCGGTGGCGCAGTCGTGCGGGATCGCCTGGCCGGCCGCCAGACCCGCGTCGAGCAGGGTCTGGCCGGCGCTGGCGCTGACCCGCCTTCCGTTGATGACGAGGGTGACGCGTTCGGCCACGGCGCGCTCCCGGCTCAGCGCAGAAAGACTTCGACCGGCCGCATGTGCCGCGTGTGCCGCGTTTGCGTGTGATCGAAGGCCGAGACATACAGGTAGAAGGTGTTTCCCGGCAGGAAATCGACGTCGTACTTGCTGCCGGTCGCGATCTTGCGCGCGGCGACGAGGGTCCAGTGGTCGTCGGCCCAGTCGGCGGCCGCCGAGATCCCGGCGCGGTCCCCTGTATAGCCGTCGGTCATGAGCACGCCCGGCATCACGGTGCCGACCGGGATCTCCGCGTCGGCGGCCGCCGAGTACGGCACCGTCTCGGTCTTCTCGACCATCCACCACGCCGAGCCCGGCGACGTGCTGGCATCGAAGTCCAGATCCACGGTGCCGAGCCTGGCCACCGTCGCCTGCCAGTCCTTGGGAAGCCGCAGCGGCTCGACCGCCCCCGCGTAGCCGCCCGGACCCTCGAACTTGAAGTTGTAGCGGTACGCGCTGGTGCCGGGATCGCCCCAGTAGCCGGCTTGGTAGCGGCCCTTCACGGCCCGCTCGGCGGCGGTGGGGTCGGTGGGCGGACCGATATGCATGTCCTCGACGACGCCGAGCATGCCGCCGCGGGCCGCCTTCCACTGCCACATGTCGATGTAGCTGCCGTCGGTGGTGTAGTGGTAGCCGCGGCCATTGAGCGGGGCGGGGGCGTCGGGCAGCGGCCGGGCGCCGAGATGGGTCGACCCGCCGCTGCCGAACGCGTCGGATCGCGAGAAGATCACCGCCAGCTTGTCCTCGTAGTAGGCGGTCACGTCCGCGCGCGCCGCGTCCGCGTCGAGGAGGTGCCAGCCGTCCGCCTTCTTGATCATCGGGACGCGCTTGAGCGAGCGCGACGGGTCCCACCAGCGGAAGGCGAAATACACGTTCGTCGCGTCGCGCACGGCGCGGATCTCGACGGTGGTCTCACCGGTCCCGCCGAAATTGGCCCCCTGCATCGTCCGGACCGAGACCGGGCGCGCGGTGCGCCAGACCGGGTCTTCGAGGAGCTTCGACAGGTCGGGCCCGGCCGACACCTTGTCGATCACCAGCGTGGAGCGGCCCTTCACGTCCGCGAAGGCGAGGCCGCCGACGACGGGGAGGCCGATGATGGCGGCGGCCAGGAGCGGTCGCCGCCGCCGCGCCGCATCGTCCGCCAGGGCCGCCGGACGGAACAACCGAAGGAGCTGCCACAGGCCGCCGTACATGAAGTGCGCGAGGGTATGGACCGCGATGTAGGCCAGGGCGACCAGCGCGCAGGTGGCGTGCAGCCAGACCACCCAGCCGCCATAGCCGAGGTAGAGCGCGACCCCGGTGCCTGTCAGGACGAGCGTGACGGCGTAGATCAGCCAGTGCAGCGCGACGTTGATGCCGCCCCACCGTGCCTTCCGGGCGGCCTTGCTTCGCCCGCTGACACGGAGGGCGCGGAGCCGCGACAGGCCGTTGCGATCCGTGAGACGCCCGCGCACGAGGTAGACCAGATAGGCGGTGACTCCGAAGAACAGGGTCAGGCCGGCCACGAAGTGGACGGTCCAGACTTCACCTTGCGGAAGCAGGGGCGCCAGGAACTTGGCGGTCCGCGCCACGGGCGCGTCGGCCGAGATGCGCAGGCCCGTGAGCAGGCTCGCCACCATAGCGATGGCGACCACCCAGTGAATCACGATGGTCCCGACATCGGAACGGGGATGCCGGTCGACCTGCGCGGCGGCTGTACTACGCCACCCGGGGGCGGTCTCGGCTCCGCCGGGCGGATGCGGCGCGAGGGTCAGCGGTTCCGACATTCGATCCTCCGCACCGTCGCCGCAAATTGGACGCGCTACGTTAGAACTTTGTAAATCATGATGCCGGCCGCGGGATATAGCCGAGCTTTGCAATCTATAACTCTTGATCGATATGCTTAACGGCGGTCTCGGCTCGGTCGGTCAGCCGGGAAGGCGGCTCCGCCCCGCCGCGGCGCAAACTGTTTCGGGTCGCGCGTCGACGAGAGGCGGACGCGGCCGACAGGGTACGGCCTCAGAGCGGCACCTCAGCCACCTGTCATGACAGAGCGCTCAGTCAAGAATGCTCGAAGACAGGGTCTCCTAGCGCCGGCACGGGATCTGTCGCCGGATCTCAGGGAGCAGGCCTGATAGGGCGGCAGATGCCTCTTCATCGCTGCTAGCGACATCCACGGCGCAGAACTCAAGGTCTCGGTCGGCGGAGTCCACGCGATGGACCGCGCCATCAACCAGCCTCGCTGAGCCGACGCGGCCGCGATCCGCAGCTCGCCTCACCCGCGCGCTCCCATTTCCGTGATCAATTCAGATACAAAAACAAATTTCAGGAAGTCAATTTCGGTTGAAAAACGCAATCGCAATTTATTTGTAAAATCAAATCTTGACAGATACGGTCAAGCTGCCGAGCGATAGAGCGGCCAATTCTCAAAAAATACTGCGACGTCGCACCGTGTCGGGACCCGTACACGTGCGTGAACGCGGATCATTGGGTTGACGCTGGCAGTGGCACGACCACGGCGTCGGATGCGGGGATATGATGACCAGAATCAAGGCGCTGTTACTGGGCTCCTCGGCCCTGATGATCCCGATCGGCGGTGCGTACGCTGCCGATCTCCCGACGTTTAAGGCTGCGCCGGTCGAGTTCGTACGCGTTTGCAACGCCTACGGCGCCGGCTTCTTCTACATCCCCGGGACCGATACCTGCATTCGTCTGTCCGGACGGGCGCGGTATGACTTTCTGTATCAGACCAGCAAGGTTCGCACGGGCGGCGGCGGCGACCTCACCGGCTATCTCGGCCTGATGCGTCTGAACCTCGATTCGCGGACCCAGACCGATTACGGAACCCTGCGCGCCTTCCTGCGCATCGATGTCGCCAACCGCAGCGGCCCGTTCCTGACCTCGGGATCCCGGCAGCGCGAGAGCTTGGCCATCGCGGGCCTCGGCGCCGACGCCTTCGGGCGCACGCAGACCTACGTCAACGCCGATAAGGCCTTCATTCAGTTCGCCGGGCTCACCGCGGGCCGCGCGTCCTCCTTCTTCGACTTCTACGCGCACGACTTCGAGCTGATCGGCGGCACGGCCGGCTCCGATACGTTCAGCACGAACCTGCTCGCCTATTCGGCGATCCTCGGGAACGGCATCACGCTGACCGCCTCGATGGAAGATCCGACCTACCGGCGCTTCCCGATCTTCGGCACAGGCTCGGCCGTCGGGGCCTTCACGGCCGGTGGCGGCTTCGCGGGCTACAGCAACGCCTTCAACCCGTTCACCCCCTCGACCTGGCTGGCGCCGATCGTCGTCGGTCCCGGCAATGTCGCCTTCGTCGACGTCACCCAGAAGAGCCGCATGCCGGACTTCGTCGGCGCGGCCCGCATCGACCAGGCCTGGGGCTCGGCGCAGCTCTCGGCCGCCGTCCACGAGATCAATGCCGGCGACGCCGGCAGCACGGTCGCGGGCATCACCACCGCCACGACCGGCCTGGGCATTTCGCCGACGGGACGCGCCTCGAACGCCTACGGCTGGGCGGTCCAGGGCGGCCTGAAGGTCAACCTGCCGTTCATCGCGACGGGCGACACGCTCTACCTCCAGGGCGCCTACGGGCAGGGTGCCATCGCCTATACGGGCATCTCCAACTACACGGCGCCGTACGACGCCCTCGGCGCGGCGCCGGTCGGCGGCGGCTCGTTCGCGCAATACTACGCGGACGCGGTGCTCAACCCCGCGACCGGCCGCCTCGAACTGTCGACCTCGTTCTCCGCTGTCGCCTCCCTGCTCCATTACTGGTCGCCCGCCTGGCGCTCGGCCTTCTTCGGCAGCTACGCGCAGATCGACTACAGCTCCAAGGGGCGCAACGCGCTGGGCCTCCTCGGCTTCGGCTTCGCCCCGGCCGGCGCCAGTGCGTCGAATGCCCTGGCCTTCGCCACGAGTCCCATCCTGCGGGGCAACAACCAGATGATCACCGGCGCCAGCCTGATCTGGACCCCCGTGAAGGATCTCGATATCGGCGTCGAGGGCGAGTACATCCGCACGGCGCTCAACAGCGGCGTCACGCCGGACATCTCGAAGAACGCGCTGCGCTACGTCAATTCGCAGGATGCGGCCCAATTCCGGTTCCGCGTGCAGCGGGATTTCTGAACCGATCCGACGCGCCTTCGCGGGCGCAACGTCCAGTCTCGAGCCCGGCCGCAAGGCCGGGCTTCTCTATTTGGAACGCCAAGTAAGTTATCTCGTAAATTGGGCCATATTCAACAAATAAAAGATCTTTTGCTTGCGATCGTCGCAAAATCATCTACAAGAGAGTCAGCTCTTCAGCGGCTTGCTTCGCCGCCGACCGAGCGGATGCTATGGTTTCAGAGCGGCTGGCCCGGGTACCAGGGCAGGGCCGGTCTGACCCAGAGCTTCAGACCCATACGACTTCGCCGACCGGGCAACCGGTCGGCTTTTTCGTGCTCGCTGCCGGCGCAAGCCGGGCAGGATTGTCCGTCAGGCCTGGGCGACACAAGCCCCGATCCCGGTGACCGGGATGTGGCCGACCTGAGGCCATCCTCCACGAGAAATTCAAAAATCGTTTCAAGATTGAAGCCCGTCCAAAGAGCGAAAGAATTATTCCGCAATAAAATATAGAGTTTAAATGGGTATTGCAGCATCTTACTACCACGTCGCCGGTGAGCGACAGTTTGTGTAACGGGAGATCATCATGAAGAACATCGTCCTCGCCTGCTCGATGGGCGCGATGCTGATCGCGGGACCTGCTCTCGCTCAGGACGGTGGCGCGACCATCGATCCCAGCCTCATCGTCCGGACCAACGGCAGCGGCCTCGACGCGTGGTCCGCCTGCGAGGGCAACGACAAGGCGGGCGGCATGTGGGAGGGAGCGACCGGCTACAGCGCCGCGATCCAGCGGCCCAGCGCGGTCGAGACCGTCCCGGCCAATCGCCAGTGGAGCCATCTCAACAGCCGCGAGCGCCGCCGCGGCCAGCCCGCCTACTGAGCGCCCACCCGGTTCGGCCCCGCGCCCGGCACGCCCCGCGATGCGGGACCGGCCGGGCGCGACGGCGTGACGACGGCGTCAGAGGGATGCGGCCGGCAGGAGGTCGATCGACGGGTGCCCCGCGACGCTGTGGGTCCAGCTGAGGGTCACGCGGCAGCCGCTCCCGTCGGAGGCGATGTCGAAGGTGGCGCTGTGCAGCCGCGCGATGGAATCGACCAGGCTCAGGCCGATCCCGAACCCGCTCTTGTCGGTCTTCAGCGCGCCGCGGCGGTACCGGGCGCGCACGGCGCTCAGCTCCTCCGCGGGGATGCCGCAGCCCGTATCGGTGACCTGGATCCCCGTCGGATTCCGGAGCAGCGCGACCGTCACCTGCCCGCCGGCCGGCGTGAACTTCAGGGCGTTGTCGATCAGGTTGCTCACCGCCTCGAAGATCAGGCTGCGGTCGCCCTCGATCGCGCACGGGCCGTCCGGCCGGTCCCAGAGAAGTCGGATGTCGCGCTCGATCGCCAGGGGCTCGTAGTACTCCACCGCATCCTCGAGCAGCCGGCCGAGATCGACCTGGGTGAAGCCAGATCGGCGCAGGCGGTCCTCCATCTCGGAGATGCGCAGCAGGGCCGAGAACCGGACGACGATGCTCTTGACCTCGGCCAGGACGTCCTCGTTGAAGGCGCGGAAGGCCGCGACGCTGTCGGCCTTGCGCAGCGACCGCTCCAGCGTGCCGACCACCCGGGTCAGCGGGGTGCGCAGGTCGTGGGCGATGTTCTCGTTGACGCCCTTGATCTCCAGCATCAGCCGCTCGAGCTGGTCGAGCATGTCGTTCACGACGCGCGTGAGGTGAGCGAGGTCGGCCGAGACGCCGCGCGTCGGCAGGCGCTCGCTCAGGTCGCCGCGCATGATGCGCTCGACCGCCTTGGTGATCGCATCGTTCTGCCGCAGCGAGCCGGCGCCGAACACGACGGCACCGATCAGGCCGATCACGATGGTGGCGGCCATGCCCCAGACAAAGGTCTCGACCAGCGCCTTCTCGAGGGACTGGAGATCCTGGGCCGAGCGGCTGACCAGCACGTACTCGCCGCTCGGAAGCTCGGTGAGCTGGCTGAAGAGCGTGCGGCTGCGGTGATCCAGCGGCTGCGCCAGGATGAACGGCTTCCCGATCGGCGCCCTGTCGGGGAAGGCGATCGGCGCGCCGGCCCGGCGAACGTGGTCGGGCCCGAACAGGACGAGCGGGCGGCCGCCCTCGGCGAAATCCTCGGACGCGTCGATCCGCTCGCGCAGCGCGCGCGGCGACAGGTTCAGGAGGTGCTTCGATTCCCACTCGACCCACTCGAACGCGGCCTTGCGGCCGTAGCTGCGCGTGTCGACGTAGAGGAAGCCCGAGAGCGCCAGCGAGGCGGTCCCGAAGGTCGCGAAGAACAGGCACGCGACGCGGAATCCGCTGGTGCGCCGGACCTCAAGAAGGCGCACGGAGGATGAAGCCCGTGTTGCGCACCGTGTGGATCCGCGGGTTCAGCCCGTCGGGATCGAGCTTCTTGCGGATCTTGCCGATGTGGACGTCAATGACGCTGGACTGGTGATTGAAGCTGTAGCCCCAGACGGATTCGAAGATCATCTTCCGGCTCACCAGCGTGCCGGCGTTCTGCATCAGGAACTCGATGATCGCGAATTCCTTGGGCAGGAGCTCAATTTCCCGGTTCCCGCAGTGGAGGACGCGCTCGATCAGGTCGAGGCGCAGGTCGCCGACGACGAGTTCGTTCACCGCCTCCGCGGCCATCTTGCGCCGCGCCAGCGCGTCGACGCGGGCGGTCAGCTCGATGAACTCGAATGGCTTGGCCAAGTAGTCGTCTCCGCCGGCGCGCAGCCCGTCGACACGCTCGTTGACGGCCGACAGGGCGCTGAGGATCAGGACTGGCGTCGAGACCTTCGCGGCGCGCAGCTCGGTCAGCAGCGACAGGCCGTCGATCTCCGGGAGCATCCGGTCGAGCACGATCACGTCAAAGTTACCGTCCAGGGCCTTGCGTAGTCCGATGCTGCCACTGGGGGCTTCGTCGACCTGAAATCCGTATTCCGCGAGGGCCGAACCGATCTCCGCGGCGACCCGCCGGTCGTCCTCGACTACCAATACGCTGGCCATTCGTTTTTCCTTCTTATTTTGTATTCGCCGGCCCTGTCTGGTCTCCTGCGGCTCGGAGGGAGAGGTGGAATTATCCTCTTCGGAGCCGGAGTCAAATGCGGTTCGGTCGCGGCGGCCGACCTGCGTCATCCCGCCGGCGAAGCTTACAAGGGAGCGAGGGATCTGGACCATGCGCCTCACTCCGCGCTCGCCTGCTCGGAGAGCTTGGCTGTCGGGACCTGAGAGGCGACGGAGCCGCGGGGGACGACGCGGCTGCCGTCCTGAAGGCCGGCGGGCGGGTTGAGGACGACGGTCTCGCCGCTGTCGAGGCCGCTGCGCAGCTCGAGGCGCGTGCCGAGATCGCGCGCGATCGTGATCGGCCGGAGCCGGACGGTGTCGTCCGCCCCGACCACGGCCACGCGCGTCCCCTCCGCGTCGAAGATGAGCGCCTCGGACGGCACGATCACCCGCGGATGCGTGCGCGGCACCGCGAAAGTGACGGCGACGTAGAGGCCCGGCCGCAGGATTCCGTCGGGATTGGCGACGTCGACCTCCGTGTCCAGCGTCCGCACCGAGGATTGGAGAGCCACCGAGCTGCGCGAGACCGTGCCGTCGAAGGTCCGGTCCGGGATCTGCGCGACCTGGACGCGCGCCTTCACCCCGTCGCGGATGCCCACGGCGGCCGATTGCGGCACCTGCACCGCGACGCGCAGGACATCGGTGCTGTCGACCGTGAAGAGCGGCGTCCCGGAGCCGGCATCGCCGTGGACGAGGTCGCCGACATCGACCTTGCGGGCGGTCACGATGCCGTCGAACGGCGCGACGACGTTCTCGAAGGTGGTCAGCGTGCGGAGCCGGTCGACGGTCGCCTGCTGGGCGGTGATGTTGGCTTCCGCGACCTTCACCTTCGCCTGCGCGGCGGCGAGGGTCGCGGTGGCGGTCAGCATCCCCGCGCGGGTCTGGTCGGCGTTCTGCTTCGAGGCCCAGCCTTGTCCGGCCAGGGTCGCGGTGCGGGCGTCGGTCACGTTCGCGAGCGTCACGCTGGCCTTGGCCTGCTCCACATCCGCCTGCGCGACGGCGAGCTGCGCCTTGAACTGGCCGAGTTGGGCCTCGGCCTGCCGGGCCTGCTGGTCGAGGTCGGGCGCGGCGATCCGGACCAGCAGGTCGCCCTTCTTGACCCGCGACCCGATGTCGACCCGGCGCTCGGCGATGTAGCCGGTGGCGCGGGCGAAGATGTCGGCATGGTCGAAGGCCTCGGTCTGGCCCGGCAGGGTCAGCGTCATGGGCCCGTCATCCACCTGCGCCGGCCCGGTGCGGACCGTCGGAACGAAGTTCACGGCCTCGGCCTGGGTCTCCAGGGAGGCCTGGTAGGTTTCCCAATGGTGCCAGGCGCCGAGCCCGAGGGCGCTGCCGAGCGCGAGGAACGCCACGAGGAACGGGCGCTTGCGCGGCGGCGGCGGCACCGCGTGGACGAGGGCCTCGCCGGCCCCGTCCTGCCGCAGCGGGTCGATCTCGACCGCGTGCTGGTGCGCCCGCGCGGCAGCCTCGGCGCCGCTCCCGGGGGCGTCGTTGAAACGGGTCATCAATAATCCTCGAGGGGCTTGATCGGGTTGCGGCGGAGCAGGGTGTAGAGAAGGGGGACGAAGAGCAGGGTCGAGACGGTGCCCATCCCGATCCCGCCCATCACCGCGCGGGCAAGGGCGGCGTTCTGCTCGGCGCCTTCGCCGGACCCGATCGCCATCGGGATCAGGCCCAGGAACATCGCGGAGGCGGTCATGAGCACCGGCCGGAGGCGGGTATGGCCGGCCATCAGGGCGGCCTCGCGGGCAGAGCAGCCGGTGGCCTCGCGGTGCTCTTTGGCGAATGTGACGAGCAGGATCGAGTTCGCGCTCGCCACGCCGACCGACATGATCGCGCCGAACAGGGCGGGGATCGAGAACGCCGTGCTGGTGATGAACAGGCTCATCACGATGCCGCAGAAGGCCAGCGGCAGGGCGGCGATGACCACGAAGGGGTCGACCCACGTCTGGTAGTTCAGGACGAGCAGCAGGTAGACCGCCACCAGCGCGATCCCGAGCCCGAGCTCGATGCGCGAGAAGGCGCTCTCCATGCTCTCGATCTGGCCGCGGACGAGGATCTTGTCCGGGGCCGGGAGCTTGACCTGCTCCTCGGCGACGATCCGGTCCACGGCGTTTCGGACACTGCCGAGATCCGCGTTCTGGACGTTGGCGAGGATGTCGAAGGTCGGCTGCTGGTTGACGTGGTTGATCACGGTCTGCTCAGGCTGCCGCTGCATCGTGGCGATGTTCGACAGCAGGATCGGGATGCCGGGCCTGTCACCCGCGTCCGTGTGCACCGAGACCGGCGTGTTCATCAGCTGCGTGATGTCGGCGTTGCGCCACTCCGGCGTCTGGACCCAGAGCTGATACGGCATGCCGGACTTGGGATCGGCCCAGAAGTTCGGGCTGACCTGGAAGGAGCCGGAGAGCGAGACGTTCAGGTTCTGCGCGATGGACTGCTCGCTGACGCCCATCTCGGAGGCCAGCCTGCGGTCGACGTTCACGTACATCTGCGGGGCGTCGACGATCTGGTGCAGGTGGACGTCGACGGCGCCGCGGACCGCCGCGATGCGGCGGACGAGGTCCTGCGCCACGGCGAGGTCCTCGGCATCGTGCCGCCCGGAGACCTGCACGTCGATCTGCGCGACGGTCCCGAAATTCAGGATCTGCGTGATGATGTCGGACGGCTGGAAGTAGAAGGTGTCGTCGGGGAAGGCCTGGTGCAGGACCTGGCGCAGCCGCTTCTCGTAGAAGGAGATCGGCTTATGCTCACCCTTCAGGTTGATGAGCATCTGCCCGTCATTGTAGGCGACGAACGACGCATCCATGAAGGCGAAGTTGTAGTTCGAGGCGGGGAGGCCGATATTGTCCAGGATGAGCCCGAGCTCGTCCTTCGGGACGACCTGCCGGACGACGTCCTCGACCTGCGCGAAGGTCTTCTCCGCCTGCTCGATCCGCTCGCCCGGCCGGGTGCGGATATGCAGGGTCATCTGGCTGGATTCGATCTGCGGGAAGTAGTCCTGACCGACGAAGGGGAAGATCGCGGCTGTCACCGCGACGACGGCGAGCGCGCCGGACAGCGCGCGGGCCGGGTGCCCGAGCACCGCGGACAGGAGGCCGACATAGCCCGCGTGGAAGCGCGCGAACCCGCGCTCGAACGCGTTGCGGAAGGCGAGGGCGCCGCGCAGCGGATATTGAAGCAGCCAAGCGAGGGGCCGTGTCGGCGCACGGAGAATCCGGCTGAGGACGGAGCGGCGGCGGGGTGGTGACGCCCCATCGACCTCGGCGGCCGGGCCGTGATGCCGGGCGTATTCCGGGGCGACCAGGACGTCGATGAGGATCGCCACCAGCGTCCGCGACAGGAGGTAGGAGGTCAGCATCGCGAAGACCACCGCCTCGGCCTGCGGGACGAAGAGGTAGCGGGGCGCGTCCGTGAGGAAGAAGACCGCCGAGAAGGCCGAGCAGATCGCCAGCGTGGAGATCAGGGCCGGCTTGGCGATGCCGGCCACGCCCTCGACCACCGAGCGCCGGAAGGAGAAGCCTTCCTCGAACATCCGGTAGGTGTTCTCGATCGCGACCGTCGCGTCGTCCACGAGGATGCCGACGGCCAAGGCGAGGCCGCCCAGGGTCATCACGTTGACGGTCTGGCCCAGAGCAACCAGGATCGACAGGGAGGTCAGGATGCAGAGCGGGATGGAGACCAGCACCACGATGGTCGAGCGCCAGGAGCCGAGGAACAGCAGGATGGCGAGACCGGTGAGCCCCGCAGCGATCACCGCCTCGCGCACCACGTCGGAGATGGCGTCCGAGACGAAGACTGACTGATCGAACAGCGGCGTGATGGTCATGCCCTTCGGCGCGGCCGCGTGGATGTCCGGCAGGGCGGCCTTGACGGCGTTCACGACGTCCAGGGTCGAGGCCGCGCCGTTCTTGAGGACCTGCAACAGGACGGAGTGGTGGCCGTCGGCGCGGACGATGTTGATCTGCGGGGGCGAGCCGTCCCGGACATGGGCGACGTCGCGCAGCAGGACCGGCTGGTTGTTCTCGACCTTGATCGGAATGCGGTTGAGCTGATCGACCAGCTGCGGGCTCGAGTTCAGCCGCACCGTGTATTGCTGCGTCCCGATCTTCGCGAGGCCCGAGGGCACGACGAGGTTCTGCTTGAGGACCGCGTTCAGGACATCGAGCGGCGTCATGCCGATCGCGCGCAGCTTGCCGGGGTCGAGATCGACCATGACCTGACGCGGCGCGCCGCCGTAGGGCGAGGGCAGGGTCGAGCCCGGCACCTCGGCGAGCCGGCGACGGGTCCGGTACTGCGCGTAGTCGAAGACCTTGGTGAGCGGCAGCTTCGAGGACGACAGCGCCATCTGAATGACGGGCACCGACGAGGCGGAGAAGCGCATGATGACGGGAGGCTGCACGCCCGGCGGCATGCGCGAGCGGATCGCGTTCATCGCCGAGTCGACCTGGGTCATCGCCAGATCGATGCTGACCGCGGAATCGAAGTAGATCCGCTCGGTCACCGTGCCCTGGATCGACGTCGACTCGATTCGGCGGATGTTGTTCACGTTGCTCGACAGCGAGAACTCGCTGTAGTTCGTGATGCGCTGGACCATGTCGGTCGCGTCGAGACCGTTATAGGTCCACACCACCACCACCACCGGGATATCGACGGCGGGCAGCACGTCCTTCGGCGCGACGGTGATCGAGCCGAGCCCCGCGAGGAACATGAGGACGGCAAGAACATAGAAGCTCTTGCGAAACTTCAGAGCGAACCGGACGAGTTCCATGTGATCAGTCGGGTGTCCCGCCGTGACCCGGCTCCCATTCCCGCGGGATGCCCGCGTGAACTGGGAGCCGATCAAGCCTCGTGTGCGAAGAGAAGGCAGGGCGAATGCCCGGCACGCCGAAGTTATAGTCCTGGCAAAGACACTCTTCGAATGAATTCGGCACGACAAAATAAAGCGCGTTTAAGAAACTTAAAGCGGCAGCGGATCTCTAAAGTGCGTCGCGAAACCGATGCTTGAACTGTCTCCGACCCAGGCCGCGGCCGGACGGGCGCGCATCGAATTTTAAAGAAAATTTCTCAAATCAATTTCGTTTTCACTGCTGAAAAGCCTATTTTATTGCAGTGCGTGCTCGGCTTGCGCCATCTTCCGAATGTCGAGATGGGCTGACCCGCCAACGTCGCTGAAGGCAGTGCGTCGCGGCCACGCTGTGATCCCGTCGGGCGGCTGTTCCGAAGCGCGCACGCGTTGTGGCGGGCCTGCTCGCAGAGACCGGCCGCTGACGCCCGCGGCGGTCTCGTCGGACACATCCAGGACATCCGGAGCGCGGCTTCCGCGCTGCCGATCTCGTGCGCTCAAGGAGGAGCAGGCCTATGACCAGACGATGTCTGCTGATCTTGGTCTCGGTGCTCTCACTGTCGCTGCAGACCGGCGTGGCGCTGTCCGAGAGCGAGATGCCGGCAGGAGGCGCCTTCATGAGCAGTTACACTTCGGATCCTTACTTCGACCCGCGGTCACGGTACTCGCAGGCTCACGCCACCGGAGACATCCGCGGACAGCCGATGCTCGTCGAACCGGGCGACGCCCCGCCGCCCTGCAAGCTCTTCGACACGGCCTGCGCGGCCGCCTTCGAGCGCTCACGCCCCCACGCGTATCGCTAGGGCCGGCGCCGACCGGGCGAGAGCGGAGCGCTCGCCCTTCTCGGTCCGAAAACGCGCCCTTTGCCGCGCGGAGATGGGGCATGTCAGTCCGGCGTCGGATCGTCCGCGATCCTGCGCCGCAAGTGCACCAACCTCCAGCTCGAGACCGCGCCGACATCCCGTCACCGGCGGCTCGCGCCGGTGGGGCTGCAGTCGACGATACCTGTGAATTCTTGAGCCAGGTTATATCGCAAGGCGTTTGCGCGCTCTATCCCGTTGAAAATTGCACGTTGACGGCGTGCGGGATGAGCAATGATTGAACAGGGCCCACGGATAGCGCGCGAATTCCATGTCGGCGTCGGCGGCGACCGCTGGGCCCTGATGCGCGACCTCCAGACCGGACAGCCCTACGTCTCTCACTCCCCGGGCGATGACGCGCCGGAGGTCCAACTGGATCTCGGTTCCTTCCTCGTGCTGTTCACCGGGGAGGAGCGGGAGAAGCTGCTCCGCCTGATCGGGTCGCTGCTGCCGGACGAGGACGCGCGTGCGGATGCCGACGGCCGGGCCGGCACGTCGCGTCCGCTGACCTTCGTCTCCCGGTGGCTTCCCAATCGGTAGGTCGAGACTTCGGTATTAGCCACCTCGACGCGAATTTTAGGCGCAATTGAGTTCAGTTCGTAAACCGGCCCTTGATCGGTCGCCGCTTATCCTCCGGCGCTCTAGCGCGGAGTACTTATGGACAACCAGCGCAACGCCCGACGCGTCTCCGTCAACCTGAGCGGATGCATCTCGGTGGCCGGCCATCCCGCCATCCCCTGCGTGGTGCACGACATGTCGCGGTGGGGTGTTCGCCTCCGGCTCGTCGGGACCGAGCGGGTGCCCCCCGCGTTCACGCTTACGATCGACGCCACCGACACGGTGATCGGCTGCGAGACGGTCTGGAAGAACGCCGACGAGATCGGGGCCCTGACCGACCTGATGGAGTGAGCGACGGCCGGGTCTGGCCCTCACTTTGAATCGGCCGCGGATCGCCTGGCGATCGGGCACGATCCAGGAGCCGCGGCCGCGCGGTCTCGGTTTTTGATCCGACGTCCAGCGCGCCTCAACCGCGGGCGAGGGCCGCCTCGAATTCCTCGGCCGGGAGGTGCGCGCCGCCGGTCGTCCAGATCACGTGGGTGGCCGCGGCGCCGACCGCCGCGGGCAGCGTGGCGGCGAAGCGCCCGGCCGCCGCGAAGCCCGCCGCCGCCGAGGGCTCCAGGCGCAGGCCCGCCTCGGTCCACATCACCCTGAGCCAGCGGTACAGCGCGTCGTCGGGCACCGTGACCACGGCGGCCACCAGCTTCTCGAGCGTCCGGGCCACCAGCATCGACGCGGAGGCGCAGGCCAACCCGTCCGCCGCGGTGCGGTTGTCGAGGCCGACATCGTAGACGCTGACCGTGCGCTCGAGACCGGCCGCGAGCTGGACCAGCATGCACGGGGACGCGACCGGCTCGACGAAGACCGGGTGCACGGCGTCACCGAACAAGAGCTTCAGGCCGAAGGCGACGCCGCCCGGCGCGCCGCCCACGCCGCAGGGCAGATAGACGAACAGGGGTTGCGCCGGGCCCACCGCGATCCCGGACTCCGCGAGCTGGCGCTGAAGGTCGAGGGCCGCGGCCGCGTAGCCGAGAAACAGGTCGACGGAATCCTCGTCGTCGACGAAATGGGCGTCCGCGCGGCCGGCGAACGCGCCGCGGGCCGCCGCGACCGCCGCCCCGTAATCGCCGCGATGCTCGACGACGCGGGCGCCGAGTTCGCGCAGGCGCTGCTTCTTCCACGCCTTGGCGTCGTGGGACATGTGGACCTCGACCGCGAAGCCGAGCGAGCGCCCCATCAGGCCGACGCTGAAGCCGAGATTGCCGGTGCTGCCGACCGCGATCACGTGGCGGGCGAACAGGGCGCGGAATTCCGGGTCGGCGAAGGCCGCGTAGGATCGCCCCTCGGTGAGCAGCCCGGCCCGCGCGGCCAGGTCCTCGGCATAGGCCAGGACCTCGTAGACGCCGCCGCGCGCCTTGATGCAGCCGGTCACCGGCAGCGCGTGGTCGGCCTTCACCAGCACGCGCCCGTCGGCGCCGTCCAGGACGTCACGGGACAGGCGCTCTTCCAGCGGGACGAGCGGCGAGTCGATCCGGCCGGCGCCCTCTTCGGGGAAGAGGCGCGCCAAGAGCGGCGCGAACCGCTGCCAGCGCGCCACGGCCGCGTCCACGTCGGCACGGCCGGTCGCGAGTCCGGGCAGGACGGACGCGGTGGCGTCCAGCGCCGGGTTCATCCAGACCGTGGGGCTGGCGCGCCTGACCGCCTCCGGGATCCGGTCGCACGGCGGTTGAGTCTGCATCCCGTCGACGGCTGCCATGGCGCTCCCGATCCTGCCCGGTTTGTCCGCGCCGACCCTGCGCGAGCGGCGCTCATGCGGCCAATTATATTCTCTGGTGCGGTCTATTAGGCCCGCTTATGATCGGGCATGCCCGTCAGGCTCGACGCGCGCCTGGCCGGCGACCTGTTCTTCTTCCGCGTCCTGGTCGAGGCGGGCGGCTTCGCCCGTGCGGGCGACCGCCTCGCCGTCACGCAGAGCGCGGTCACGCAGCGGATCCAGCGGCTGGAGCGGCGCCTCGGTTACCCGCTGCTCGAGCGGGGCACCCGCGAGATCCGGCTGACTGCCGCGGGTCACCACCTGTTCGCCGCGGCGCGGAGCGGCTTCGACGGGATGGGCGAGGCCCTGCTCCGGGGGGAACGGCGCGAGGGCCGGGCGACGCTGCGGATCAGTTGCGTCCCCTCCCTGGCCTCGGAATGGCTCGCGCCAAGGCTGAAAGCCTTCAGCGACACGCATCCCGACATCGACGTCGCCGTCTTCGGGGAGACCCACGACCTGGATCCGGGACGCATGGCGCAGTCCGGTATCGACGTCGCGATCCGCTACGGCCCGGCGCCGCCTCCCAGTGCGACGGTCGTCTTCGACCATCCCGAGCCGGTCTACCCGGTCTGCGCCCCGGCCTACCGGGATGCGGCGGATCCCGGCGGGGCCGTCGTGCTGCTCCACGACGCGACGCCGTGGGAGGCGGCCGCGAGCGTCTCGGAGGAGTGGGATCGCTGGATAGGCGTCCATGGGGCGCCCTGGGGCGGCCGCGTCCAGAATCTCTACTTCAACCTCGCGCAACTGGCGCTGCGCGCCTCGCTCGGCGGCTCGGGCATCGCCCTGGGGCGATCGCTGATCGTCGCGCCCTATCGCGCCGACGGGCGCCTCGTGCCCGCCTGCGACGCGGCCCTCATGAACGGGCTCCGGTACTTCGTTCTCGTGCGTGCCCTGCCACCCGCAGGGCCGGCGGCGGCCTTCGTGGACTGGCTCGGCCGGACGATGGCGGGTCCGCCGGGCTCGCCCGAGGCGCCGCGTCGGGGCGGTGCGGCAGAATGCGGATAGGGCACCGTCCCGCGCGCGCGCCGCGCTCGGCGCCCCTCGGTTCGAACGCTCGATCTACCGCCGGGCGGGTCGATCCGTCGACAGCGCGGCTGCCAGATGGGCGACGAAGGCGTTCACCTTGGGACTGACCAAGCGCCGGGACGTGTGGAGCGCCCACAGCTCCGTCGGCGGCCCCTCCAGCCAGCCCCAGCAGGCGAGGCGTCCGGCCGCCACGTCGCCCCCGACAAGCGAGCGCGGGAGCAGCGCCGCGCCGGCGCCCGCCACCACGGCGTCGCGCAGCATCGGCAGCGAGGACAGGCGCAGGACCGGCACGGGCGCGTAGGTCCGGCGCGTCCGGCCGTCATGGACCTGCCACGTCTCGTCCTGACGCGGCGTCCAGCGCACCGCCGCCGGCACGGTCGCCGCGTCGGTCCCGGCCGACTGTTCGGGACGCGGGACCTCGGGCGGCGCCACCAGCCAGAGCTCGTCCCGCAGGACACAGCGCCCGACGAGGCGCTCGTCCGGCTTCGGATTGACCCGGATGATCACGTCGAAACCCTCCTCGATCGGGTCGACGAACCGGTCCTCGGCGGAGATCTCCAGCTCGACCTCGGGATAGGCGCGGGCGAAGTCCGCGGCGACGCGGCCGAGCTGCGTGTCGGACAGGAGCAGCGGCGCACTCACCCGGAGCCGCCCACGGGGTCGGTCGAGGCCGCCACCGACGACGGCGCCGGCCTCCGCGATCTCGCTGAGCAGCGGCCCCGTCCGGGCGTGGAGGAGCGCCCCCGCCTCTGTCAGGCGCAGGCTGCGCTCGCCCCGCTCGATCAGCCGCGTCCCGAGGCTCGCCTCGAGCTCGGCGACGCGCCGCGACAGCGTCGCCTTCGGCCGCCCGCTCGCCCGGGCGGCGCGGCCGAAGCCGCCGTGGCCGGCGACGAGATTGAAGTCGGCGAGCGCCGCGAGGTCCATGTGCTGTTCCAGATCCGGGACACCCAGTCCCGATCTTGCCGACTATGGCTCAGAAAAGGAACGGCGCATCTTCGGATCATCGGCGGCCCGCTCGGGGCCGCCCCGCATCCAGGAGATCCGCCATGACCATCCTCGTCACCGGTTCCACGGGCCGCATCGGCTCCGCCGTCATCGATCATCTCGTCGCCGCGGGGGCCGCCGTGCGCGCTCTGACCCGCTCGCCCGAGAAGGCGCGATTCCCCTCCGGCGTCGAGGCCGCCCGCGGCGATCCCGCCGACATCGACGCGATGCGCGCGGCGCTGGTCGGGGTCGACACCCTGTTCCTGCTCGTCGCCAACGCGCCGGACGAGCTGACCCAGGCGATCACGACGCTCAGCCTCGCCCGCGACGCGGGCGTGCGCGGCATCGTCTATCTCTCGGTCTTCAAGAGCGAGGCCTTCGTCGATGCCCCGCACTTCACCGGCAAGCACGCCGTCGAGCGGATGATCGCGGCCCTCGACCTGCCCGCCACGGTGCTGCGGCCCTCCTACTTCATGCAGAACGACCTCGCCCAGAAGGAGCCGCTTCTCGGGGCCGGCCTGTATGCCGTGCCCCTCGGGCAGGCCGGCGTCTCGATGGTCGACGTGCGCGATATCGCCGAGGCGGCGGCCAACGCGCTGCTGCGCCGCGAGCGCGCGGCCGACCGTCTTCCGGCCGAGACCTACGACGTCGTCGGGCCGGACGCCCTGACGGGCGACGCCCTGGCGGAGATCTGGTCCGAGGCCCTCGGGCGCGCGGTCCGCTACGGAGGCGACGATCTCGACGCGCTGGAGCAGCGGCTCCGGAGCTTCGCCCCCGCCTGGCTCGCCTATGACCTGCGGGTGATGATGCGCCGCTACCAGGAGGATGGCGCCGTCGCGACCGAGGCCGAGGTTGCGGACTTCGCGAGGCTCCTCGGCCGCAGGCCGCGCAGCTACCGCGACTTCGCGGGCGAGGTCGCCCGCGACTGGCGGGGCGCCTGAGCGGGGAGGCCCCGCGGGTACGGTCTCGCAGGCATTGTCACGCGGGCACGGTCTCACGGGCAGGGAGGCGACGGCGCCTCCCGCCACCGCAGCGCGTCGATCAGGCTGCGCAGGGCGGGCGTGACCTGCCGGTCGGGGTAGTAGAGGTGGCAGCCGGGAAACGACGGACACCACGCCTCCAGCGCCTGGACGAGATGTCCCGCGGCCAGGTCGTCGGCCGCCTCGTCTTCCAGCATGTAGCCGAGCCCGGCACCGGCCCGGATCGCGGCGGCCGCGAGCCGGCCATCGTTCACGACGAGCTGGCCGGCCGCGCGCACCCGGATCTCGCGGCCGTCGCGGGCGAACTCCCAGGGCAGCAACCCACCGCCGCCGACGAGCCGGTAGTTCACGCAGCAATGCGCTTCCAGGTCAGCCGGGCTCTCCGGGCGCGGGTGACGGGCGAAGTAGTCCGGGGTCGCGACGACCACCGTGCGCAGGTCGGGTCCGACCCGGACCGCCACCATGTCGCGCTCGACCGTCTCGCCGAAGCGGATCCCGGCGTCGAAGCCGGCGGCGACGATGTCGGTCAGGGGGTCGTCCACGATCACCTCCACCGAGACGGCCGGGTGGTCGATCAGGAAGTTGGGCAGTCTGGGTTCGAGGATCGCCCGCGCGGCGTACGCGAAGGTCGTCAGCCGCAGCCGCCCCGACGGCGCGCCGCGCCACTCGGCCAGCGCGTCGAGCCCGCGCGCGACGTCCTCGAGCGCGGGGCCGACCGACCGCAGCAGCCGCTCGCCGGCCGGAGTGAGCGCGACGCTGCGGGTGGTGCGGGCCAGCAGGCGCACGCCGTGACGCGCCTCCAGAGCCCGCATCGTGTGGCTGAGCGCGGAGGGCGACAGCCCCATCTCCGCGGCCGCCCGCGTGAAGCTGCGATGGCGCGCCACCGCCGCGAAAGCCGCCAGATCTTCGAGGGTGCCGCGCCGCATTCCTGAACTGTGCTCACAGGTGCATGCGGAATACCACGGCTAATCCCGATCCCGACGCCGGACTACGACCAAGCCCTCAACAGTGAGGTGCGGCGATGGATCTGAGGCACTATCGAACCCTGGGACGCTCGGGTCTGGCCGTGAGCCCCCTTGCGCTCGGGACCATGACCTTCGGCGCCGCCCGCTGGGGCAGCGACGCGACGGTCTCGGCGGCCATCTTCGACCGTTACGTCGAAGCGGGCGGCAACTTCCTCGATACGGCCGACGTCTACGCGGGCGGTGCGAGCGAGACGATGCTCGGCGACCTGATCGCGGCGCGCGGTCTGCGCGACCGCCTGGTCGTCGCGACGAAGTCCGGCTTCCCGCGCGCGCAGGGCACGCCGCTCGCCGGAGGCAACAGCGCGCGGAACATCCGCTCCGGTCTCGAGAGCTCCCTGCGCCGTCTCAGGACCGGCTGGATCGACCTGTACTGGACCCATGTCTGGGACCGGACCACGCCGCCGGAGGAAGTCCTCCGGGCGCTGACCGACGCCGTCGCGCGCGGCGACATCCTGTATTACGGATTCTCGAACGCGCCCGCTTGGTACGCCGCGCAGATCGCCGCGCTGGCCCGTGCCCACGGCCTCCCGGAACCCATCGGCCTGCAATACGCCTACTCGCTGCTCGACCGGGGCGTGGAACTCGATGTGCTGCCCGCGGGCCGCGCCCTCGGGCTCGGGCTGGTGCCCTGGAGCCCGCTGGCGGCCGGCCTGCTGACCGGCAAGTACGGCCGCGAGAAGCTCGCTCAGGCCGGTCCGGCAGGCTCGCTCCCGGACCGGGCCGGCGACGCGGCCGAGGGCGGCAGCGACGGCCGGCTCAACGGCGACAACCCCTTCGGCGGCATGCTGTTCACCGAGGCGAACTTCGCGGTGGTGGACGTGCTGCGGGCGGTCGCCGCGGACGTCGGCCGACCGATGGCGCAGGTGGCGCTGGCCTGGGTCGCGCGGCGCCCCGGCGTCGCCTCGGTCCTGGTCGGGGCGAGCCGCCCGGAGCAGCTGGCGCAGAACATCGCCGCCCTCGAGGTCGTCCTGACGCCCGAGCAGCAGTCCCGCCTGGATGAGGCCGCGGCTCCGCCGCAACTCAATCCCTACTTCATCTTCGAGCTGCCGACTTCGCGCATCTTCGGCGGTGAACGGGTCGAGGCGTGGTAGGCCCACGTCCGGGGTCGGCTCGGGGGATCGAGACCGGGCTTGCCGGTGATTCCCGTCACTCCGAACGCGCCACCTGGGTGCGGAACAGCGTCGCGAGGGTCCGCAACGTCCTGTTGTGCGGCTCGGCCAGGGACACCGTGTAGGCGCCCGGATCGATGTTCGGGACGGAGGCGGTGATGCGCACCGTCCGCTCGTCGATCTTGAGGACGGGCGCCCGCCACGTCTGACCGTTGGTGCCGCGAAACACCGCCAGCGTGTCCTTGCCGAGCCGGGGCGCGGTCCCGGGGAACGCGACTTCCGCGGCCCAGAGCTGCCCCGGCGACACGCGGAGCGCGTCGCCGGCATCCGGCAGGCTGTGGTGCAGATCCGGGACGTGCGGCGGCCCGCTGACGAGATGGCGCGGCTCCGGAACGAAGCGCGCCGGCGGCTCGGTGTCGGGGGCGATGAAGATCGAAGCGACGTCTTCGAGGATGCGCAGGCTACCGTCGGCGATCTGGACGATCGCGAGCGCGTAGCGTCCGAAGGACATCCCCGCGACGTCGATCTGGCCGGTGAAGCCGGACGTCGCGGCGGCGGGTTCACCGTACCACTTGGCCACGTCCGGACGGAGATCGCTCTGCAGGGCGACCCACGATGTCCCGGTGCGACCCGTCAGCCGCAGGTAGATCGCCTTCGGCGCCGGCCCCGAGACGTGCAGCCAGCCGCGCAGGAACACGGAAGCCCGCGCGACGACCGACGAGAGATCCAGGCTCCGGTTAAGGCGCTCGTCCGTGCGCAGCACGTCGAGGCTCCAGCCGCACTCGCTGCGCCGGACCGGCCTCAGCGTTAGACGCCGGAACGCGTCGGGCATCTCCGGAACCGGGCGCGCGCGCGCCGCCGCCATCACGGTGGGCGACGCCTCCGGCGCTCGGGCCGCCTCATCCCACGCGATCGCCGCGCTGGTCCAGGAGGCGGCGTTCGTCCGGTATCCCAGGGTCTCGAGCCGCAGGTCGAAACCGTGCCGCAGGTGGCTGGGAACCCGTCCGTGGCGCAGCGGCCGCGCCTCGATCAGGCGCTCGTAGAGGGCGCGGACCGACCCGAGGTGGCCGTCGGTGTCGGGGAAGGATTTCCGGCCGATGGAGGCCTGCATCCGGGCGAGGCGGGCGCGATCGTAGTGTAGCGCGATGAGGCGCGCGCGGACGGCGCCGGCATCGTCCGGCGGGACCTTGAACCCGTCGATCCCGTCCTCGACGCGCTCGGCCAGGGCCCCGATATCGGCGACGATCGGGACCAGGCCCGCCTGCCACGCCTCCGTCAGCGCGATGACGAACGTCTCGGGCCAGGTCGAGAGGTGCAGCGAGACATCGCAGCCGGCCAGCAGGCCGCCGATCGCGTGCTGCTCGTATGCGCCGGTCACGGTGACCTGATCCGGTCCGAGGCCCGCGACCGCCTCGCGGTACGGGTCGTCGATGCGGCCGATCACCTTGAAATGGATGGGATAGGCCTCGCAGCTCCGGATCAGGTTGATCGCCTGCTGGCCGCCCTTGTGGGCCGCGAGATTGCCCAGGATCGCCACGGTCAGCCGATCGCCGTCGCGCCTGCGCCTGGACACCGGCCGCGCCCCGGCCGGCGCGGTGTTCGGCGCCACCATCGGGATCTCGACGATCCGGTCGGCGGGGATGCCGGGGAAGTAGCGCCGGAGGTACTCCGCCGTGGCGGGCGTGCTCGTGACGAAGGCGTCGATCGCGTCGGTCACCAGGGTCATCATGCCGTCGCGGCGCGCCTTGGAGCCGGGCGGATACTGGTTTCCCGAGACCAGGCACGCGTCGCACTGGTCCGCCCCGCGATTGACGACGTCGCAGAACCGGCCGGTCTGATCGAGCAGCAGCCAGCGCTCGCAGATCAGGAAATGGTCGTGCAGGTGGTAGACGGTGGGTATGCCGCAGGCCCGCGCGATCAGCGGCAGCGACAGCGGGACGTGCATCAGGTGATGGATGTGGACGAGGTCGACCTGATGGTCGAACAGCAGTCTCTGGAAGATCCCCTCCACGAACGGGTCCGTCGAGAGCGGCGGCGTGACGGGACCGCAGGCGAAGCTCTCCGCGATCCCCGGGCCCTCGAGCCGGAGCGACCAGCGCCCGTCGCCGAAGACGGAGAAGAGGAACAGGACGCGGTACGGCTCGCCGAGCTCGGTCAGCAGTTCCTGATAGACCTCGACCCCGCCGCCGGGACGATGCCCCATCCGGTTGTGGGTGAGCATCAGGACCGTGCGGGGCGCTGACGGTTCGAGGGGGGGCCGGCGCGTCTGCGTCCGGCGCCGGTCGATCACCGCGTCCAGGATCGTCGCCACGCGATGGTCGTAGAGGTGCTCGGCGCGGGTCCGCGCCTGCGCGGCGCGCGCGCGCGCGATGCGGACCTCCGGTTCGGTCAGGGCCGTCAGGATCGCCTCGACCGCACCGGCCTCGTCGTCGCAGAGCGCGATCTCGGCGCCCGGCGTGTAGTAGGCGGCCGTCTCCGGCTCGGGCGAGACCACGACCTGGTAGCCGCCGGCCAGCGCCGTCTCGAACAGCCGCGGCGGCGGCGTCGAACCGGTCGCCTGATCGGCGCGCGCCGCCGAGAAGATCCGGGGCAGGGTGAGCACGACGCGACTGCGGTTCGCCAGGAGGGCGAAGTCGCGGTTGCCGCAGCGCCAGTCCGTGACGAGCGCCTCGTCCTCCAGCTCCGGCGGACCGATATGCGCGTTCCACGGCAGCGCCAGCTTGAACTTCACGTCCCGCGGCAGCTTGGCCGAGAGCGCGTTCAGGGTCGCGACCCTGTTCGGCCACGCCGTTCCGATGAAGAGGAGGTCGTAGCGGTAGCGCGCGTCGTCCTCGAGCACCGGGAGATCGTGGAAGAGCGAGGAGGCGCCGAGGGCGAGGTGGTGTGCCCGGCCTCCGTAGGCCGGGACCGTGGCAAGGTCGTTCGTGAAGACCAGATCGAAGACCCCCGACCCGCGCACGTTCGCTTCGCGCTCGTACGGATCCTCCGTGGTCCAGAGCACGCTGGTCCGAGCGAGCCCCGCGAGCCGACCGACCAGGGGCGCGTGCGCCCGCGCGCCGCCGAAAGCGATCAGCGTGTCGAGACCCTGCTCGACGAAGGCGGCCAGGGCATCGCCGTGCCCGCCGACATGGACCCGGCCGACCGCGGGATGCCGGCGCAGCGCGTCCGCGATGGCGAGCACGAGGTAGCGGTTGTGGGTCTGCGGCTCGGTGTCGAGCAGCAGGATCGACAGGTCGGACATGCGCGGTCTCGTCCGTCTCAGCGGCGGCGTGATCAGGCCGGGACCGTCAGGCGGCTCAGGTCGAGCAGGCGCGCCGCGCGATGCCGGTAGGTGTGCTCGCGGAGCGCCCGCGCCTGCGCCCGGCGCGCGATCGCCTCGATCGCGCCGGGCTCGTCGAGCGACCGCTCGATGGCGCGCGCGATATCGGCCGCGCCGTCCACCAGCAGGATCTCCGTGTCCGGCTCGAAATGCGCGCAGATTTCCAGGCCGGTGACGAAGAACAGCTGCGCCGAGCCCGACAGGGCGACCTCGAAGGTGCGCGGTCCCGGCGTCGCCTGCGGGAGCGACAGCCGGCGATTGGCCACGTCGAGGTCGCGGCCGATGTTGAGCGTCAGCCGCGCCGCCGCGGCGTAGTCGGCCATCTGCGCCGGCGTGAGGCGGCGGTTCACCGCGCATTGGAGCGTGTCCGGCCACTCGGCGCCCAGGATCTCCACGACGTGCCGGCACAGGAGATCGTCGATCCGGCGCATCAGGGCGACGCGGTTCGGGTAGGCGACGCCGCAGAAGAACAGGACTGTCTCCCGCTCCGCCACCGGGGCGATCGGCCGGAAATGCCGGTCGGGCGCCGCGGCCAGCGGCAGGTGGTGGACGTCGGGGTGCCGGTAGTGCTGCGCCGCCCAGGAATCGTTGCTCACAACGATGTCGGCGTAGAGTTCCGCCTTGAAGGCGTAGTCGAACTCGTACGGGTCGTCCGTCAGCCAGAAGATCAGGACGGCACCCACGGCGTCCGCGGCCCGCCGAAGCGCGCGCAGATCCGCCAGGTCAGGCACGAGACTTCCGACCGCGATCACGACATCCGGCCGGGTCGCCCGAACCGCCGCGACCGCCAGTTCCAGAGGGGTGTGTCTGACGCGCTCGGCGCCGAGCAGTTCGGCGAAGCCCTCTGCCAGATCGCTCCGGATCCCGGGATTCCTGTTGAGCGCATCGGGGAAGGTGCTCGTGACCAGGACGTGCGGCCCGGCCAACGAGATCGCGCTGACGAAATTCATCCCTCGTGACCTCGGCGAGACGGGCCAGTTTTAATTGCAGGTTAATGCCAATTGTAAGTAGACACGCAACTGTCGCATGTCCATTTCGTCGATTAATTTCCCCCAACCACTTGGCGATTGGGTAATTCCGGGCAATTTAATGTTGGCAATCAGGAAGTATGGCACGGGATGAAGTGGCAATAGGCGCGCCGCACCCGCCGCGCGAGCCCTGCGCCGAGGCGTTGCGCCCCTTCCTGCCGTGGTTGACCGGCACGCTCCTGCTGCTGGGCCCGAAGCCCGACGCGGGGAGCCGCGCGCGCTGGGCTTCCGACGCCACCCTCGTCACCACGGCGGATGGCGCCGACCTGCCGGCTTCCACCCTCTTCGATGGCGTCGTGCTGACGGGGCTGCTGTCGTGTCGCGACGACGGGGGCCGGGACGCGCTCGACGCGACGATCGCCTGGGCCCAGGAACGGCTGCGGCCCGGCGGGCGGCTGATCCTCGTCATCGACAACGCCCTCTCGCTCCACGGACTCGCTGCGGGCTCCGAGACGGTGGGGCAGCGCGGCTTCCCGAGCCTCGAGGGACGCCTCAGGTCGGACGGCCTCCGGCTGCCCACGCGGGCAGGCCTGAAACGGTCCCTGCAGGCCCGCGGCCTGGCCTATCAGGAATGGTGGTTCCCGTTCCCGGGGCGGGAGGAGCCCGTGAGCTTCATCGCCGAGCGGGGCCTCGCGCGGCCGGGCGGGTTCGATCCCGGACTGCTCGCGATCGGCGCGGCCGGGCCGGATCCGGCAGCCCGCGCGGGCGCGCTGTTCTCGCCGCGGCGCGCCTGGGCGACGGTGGCGGAGCAGGGGCTCATCGGCGATCTGGCGCCCGCCTTCGTGATCGCGGCATCGGCGGAGCCGCTGCCGCCGGACGACCGGCTGGCGATCCACGCGGGTTTGCGCCGCCGGCCGGAATTCGAGCGGCTGGTGACCTTCGCGGAGGCCGGGTCGCAGATCGCGGTGCGCCGCGCGCGCGCGTATCCCGACCTTCCCGCCGCGGTTCGAGGCGTCACGAACCTGTTGCCGTCGGAGACCTACGTGCCGGGCTCCCTCTGGTCTGAAGTTCTCGAGGCGCGGCTGGCGCGGGAAGGCTGGTGCCCGGACGCCGTCGCCGCCTGGGCCGGAACGTGGCTTCAAGCCGTCTCGCGCCGCTTCGCGGCGGGAGCGTTGCTCGAGACCCAGACGATCCTCCCGGGACCGGCCCTCGACGCCATCCCGAAGAATCTCGTCTCGGGCGCCGACGGCACGTTCATAGACCTGGAATGGGAGCTCGGGGTCCCTCTGGACGCTGGCCACCTCGCCGTGCGGGGCTTGGTCAACGCGCTGACCGATGCGCGAGACTGGCGTCCCGGCGGGCTGTCCACGCTGACCCTTCTGGATGCCCTGCGCGCCCTGCTGCCGCGACTCGGGCTGGCTCTGGACGATGCGCAGCTCGCCGACCGGCTGGCCCGGGAAAGCCGTTTCCAGACGATCGTCAGCGACCGGGTGACGGAGCGCGGCCTGGACTGGGCGGCGGCGACGCGCCTGCCGGTCGGCGAAGAGACCCGGATCGACGCGGATCCGCGCGCTGCGCTCGCGGAGGCCTCCGCGGAGATCGCGCGGCTGCTCGAGGAGAACGCGGCCCTGCGCGCCGCGCGCGCCGCCGACGCCGCCGCGCACGAGGCCGCCGCGCGCGAAAGCGTCCGCCGCACCGACCGCGTGATCGCCTACGCGGCCGAGATGCACCGCGCGCGCGACCACCTCCAGGACACCCTCGACGCCCGCCGCGCTTCAGCCGGCGACGGCAGCGGCCTGTCCCTTCGCCTCCTGCGTCTCATCAGAGGAACCCCGTGATGCGGCTGCTCGTCGCCTGTGACCACCTGGCGCTGACGGGCGGCCTGCTCCGGTTCGAGCGGGTCGGGCGGGTGCTCGCGCGTCGCGGTCACGCGTTCGCGTACCTGACTCTGGGCACCGGCGAGGACGGGTTCGAGACGCGGCTGCCAGTCCTGCACCGCGAGGACGCCGCGCGCGCGAGCTGGGACGCCGTCATGGTGCCCGGCGGCGGCTTCCCGGATGCCACGATCGAGGGATTCGTGGACCTCCGGGCCCCGAACTTCGGCGCCCGGATCCAGCACCTCCTCAACGCGCCGGTGCGGCGCGACGCCTACGCGCGCGTCACGCGGACCCTCGCGCCCGACCTCGTCGTGGCGAACAACGACCACTGGGACGACGCCGCCCTCCAGGCCCTCGGCCTGCCGTGGCGGCGCCTCGTCGGTGCGGTCGATAGCGGGCTGTTCGCGCCGCCCGTCTCGCCGCCCGCGCGCGGCGCGCGGCGCCGGCTCGGCGGCATCGCCAACAAGCGCCCCGCCGCGCAGCTCGCGGCGCTCGACAAGCTCGGTGACGCGTGGGCCCTGCACTGGTTCGGACGGCCGGACTGGGGGCTGGTGGGCGCGCGCGCCGATCTGGTGGCGTCGGGCCGCCTCGTCGTGCACGGGCCGCTGCCCGAGTCCGACCTGCCCGCGTGGTATCACGGGCTCGACGCGTTCTGCAGCGCGGAGGCGCATGCCGGCTGGTGCAACCCGGCTGCGGAAGCGATGGCCTGCGGCACGCCGCTCGTCTCGACCGTGCACGGCACGCTGGCTTTCGCCGAGGACGGCGTCACGGCCCTGGTGGTGCCGGACGGTCCGGACGCGGCGCTGGGCGCGGCCATCGCGGAGGCCGTGGACAGGATCGCGACCGATCCGGCCGGCGCCGCGTCCCGGGCCGAGGCGGGACGGGCGCGGATCCGGGCGCTCGACTGGGACACCTACGCGGACGGTCTGCTCGCCGTCGTCGCGGAGGCGATCGCGCTGCGGGCGGGCCGGACCGATGCGGTGCGCCCGTCCGGCCCGCCGCGCGAGACCGCGCTGCGCCTCGCCGACCTCGCGAGCCGGGACGGGCCCCTGCCGGAGGATTTCGACGCCCTCGGCTATATCCGGCTGCACGCCGACCTCGCGGCGCTGTTCGAGCACGCGTGGCAGGGGCAGCTGCACTACCTCGAGCACGGCCGTCGCGAGGGCCGCATCTACCCCTCGAACCTGACGCGGGCCCAGCAGAAGGCCGCCCAGGCCTCGCGGATCGCGCTCGCGGTCGACGGGCTCGACGGCTCCGGCAAGTCGAGTATCGCGCGGCACGTCGCCGAGGCGCTCGGCGCCACGGTGCTCAACCCGTTCAGCGGTCCGGTCGGCGCCATCCTGGTCCACCTCGCCCGGACGGGGCAGCACGTGCTGGCCGACGACGTGGCGCACGCGGCCGTGGCGGCGGCGATCGCCAACGCCCCGCCGGGACCGGTCGTGTTCGACCGGCACTGGTTCACCGCCTCGCAGCTCCTCTCGCCGGCCTTTCGTCCGGGCTGGGAGCCGCGCCCGTTCACCGTCATGTGCTGGGCCGACCGTCCCACCACCATCGCCCGCATGGTCGCGCGCGGCGTCCCGAACCCGTCGGAGCACATGACCGAGGCCCGGATCGCCGGCTATCGGGCGCTCGCGGAGGAGTTGCGGGTGCCGCTCCTCGACACGTCCCGCATCGCGCCGGAGGAGGGGGCCGCGCAGGTGCTGGCGATGCTGGGCGAGAGCGGCCACACGGCGCGGCGCGCGTGATCGCCGCCTCGCGGCGCGGCCTGTATGGTCGCGTCTCGGAAGCGGGTGGCCACACCGGCCATCGGCGTCGCGGGAGGGCGGGGCGATCGTGTTGAAACTCGCGCGCGGCGACCGTGGCCGGAACGTCCTGCTGCTCGGCATCAGCCTCCTCTTCGTCGCCGCCGGCCTCGGGATGATCGCCACCGGCGCGGATGGCGGCGTCACGACGACGGTGTTCTTCGGCGTGTGCGCGGCCGTCGCCGTGTGGCAGCTGCGGCCGGACCTGCTCGAATCCGAGAGCCGGTCGGCGGGGTCGCTGGCGGCGCAGTTCCCCGGCCCCGTGATCCTGCGCGCCTCGGTGCGGAAACTCCTGTTCTTGGCCCTGATGGCCGCCGGCTTCGGCGGCGTCACGCTCTGGATGGTGCTGCACGAGGCGCCCTCCACGGCGATGCAACTGCTGCTCTGGCCGGGCGTCGCGCTCTTCCTCGGCGGCGTCCCCTTCCTCATCCTGACGGCGATCCGCGGCTCGGCGCTGCACCTCGACGAGACGGGCTTCACCGTCGTGCAGCTGGGCCGCGCGCGGCACGTCCGGTGGCGTGACGTGAGCGTGTTCGAGCCGGTCTCCATGCCGGGTTCGGGACAACGCCTCGTGACCTTCGATGACGCGAACGCCGGCGCGACGCGCCTCGGGGCGATGAACCGGCACCTGATCGGGCGCAACGCGGGTCTGCCGGACAGCTACGGGCTGGATCCCGACGCGCTCGCCAGCCTGCTCACGGCCTGGCGCAAGCGGGCCCTGCAGCGGGAGGACGATGGCTTCTGAGGCGCTTCGTTGGCTGCGCCCTGGCGACGAGGTCGCGGTCGGACGGCGCGCCTCAGCGCGTGACGATGCCGGGCTCCTGCCGACCGGGACGGGGCTGCACCACGAGGAGACCCGCCGAGTAGATCAGCGAGACGAGGAGCGCGACCGTCAGCGCGAGCGCGGCACCGTAGGGCTGGATCATCAGGTGGAGTGTCAGCAAGGTCAGGCCGAAGCCGAACACCCCGCGGATCGCGACGCTCGCCAGCCGCGCCATCGCCGCCCCGCCGATGCGGCGATGGAGGATGACGAAGGCGCTCGTCATCGTGACCGGGAAGGCGGCGATGACCCCGGTCCTGGCGGGGCCCAGCGCCGTACTCAGCGCCAGGAGGGCCGCGACGAACAGCGCGACGGCGCTCGCGCGGATCAGCAGATCCAGCGGGCGCGGCCGCGCGACGACGGTGCTCCGCACGAGGGTCGCGCGCACGACGTGCCGGGTCGAGAGCGCGCCGGCCCCGTAGACCAGGGCGTTCAGCAGGAACGCCGTCGTCGGCGTCCAGGTGAGTGCCGAGACCGGCAGGGCCGCCGCGAGCCACGCGAGGATCGCCGGCCCGAGGGTGGCGGTCATGTCCCGGCCGGCAGCCCGGTGGGCGTAGACGATCAGGAACAGGCCCGTCGCGGCGTTCGCCGCGAAGCCGTTCAGGGCCGCCCCGGCCACGAAGGCGGCGTCGTGCTCCATCGCCATGAACACGTAGGCCGGCCCCGCGGAGACCGGCAGGCTGACGACGAGCGCGCCCCAGACCGGTCCCAGCCATTCGGCCAGGACGGAGGCGAGCACCACCACGGTCCCTGAGGTCAGCGCCCGGATCAGGGCCGTCAGCCAAATCGCCGCCAAGGTCGTTTCCCGCGCGTCGCGCCGCCGACCCGGGCCGGCATCGGAGCCGCGCCCTCGCTATCATGGGCGGCCTGTCCGGGCCAAAGCACCCGGCTGGCGAATCCGCCCGTCTGAAACCGGTCGCGGCGACCCGCGAGCGCCGGTGCGCCCCCGGAACCGGGGCGGGCGACCTCAGCCGACGGCGCGCGCGGCTTCCCGGACCTGGCGGGTGGCCGCGTCGACCTGCTCGTTGGCCCGCGCGATCGCCGCCATGCCGCCCGCGATGGTCCCGACCCCGCGGGCGGCCGTGTGCATGCTGCCGGAGATCTCCTGGGTCACCGCCGACTGCTCCTCCACGGCCGCCGCGATCGCCGCCGAGATCTCGTCGAGCGCCCGGATCGTGCCCTGGATCGAGCCGATCGCCGCCACCGCCTCGCGCGTGGTGGTCTGCGTCGTGGTGATCTGGTCGCGGATCTGATCCGTGGCCTTGGCGGTCTGCTCGGCCAGCGCCTTCACCTCCGACGCCACGACCGCGAAGCCCTTGCCGGCGAGGCCCGCCCGGGCCGCCTCGATCGTGGCGTTGAGCGCGAGCAGGTTGGTCTGGGCCGCGATGCCCTGGATCATGGTCACGACGTCGCCGATCTGCGCCGCCTGCCCGCTCAGGCCCTCGACGATCGTGCTGGTGTGCCGGGCCTGCTCGACGGCCTCGCCGGCCATCCGCGCCGCGTGGCTGACCTGCTGGCTGATCTCCCCCACCGAGGCCGACAGTTCCTCGGCGCCCGAGGCCACGCTCTGGATATCGCCGGACACCCGCCCGGCGAGGTCGACGGCCTCCGCGGTCCGGCGGCTGGCGCCCTCGACGGCGGTGCCGATCGCGTCGAGGTCGACGCCGATCGCCCGCTGCGCCGCGACGCGCCGGTGGCGCTCCTGGACCTGCGCGGTGATGTCGGCGGCGAACTTGACGACCTTGAGGACGCAGCCGCTGGCATCGAGGATCGGATTGTAGGTCGCCTGGATCCAGACGTCACGGCCGCCCTTGGCGATGCGGCGGAACTCGCCGCCCGCGAACTCACCCCGGCCAAGGCCCTCCCAGAACGCGCGGTAGCCGGCACTCGACCGCTCGGCCGGGTCGACGAACACGCCGTGGTGCTGGCCCCGGATCTCCTCCAGGCGATAGCCCATCGTCTCGAGGAAGTTGCCGTTGGCCTCCAGGATCGTGCCGGCCGGATCGAAGGCGATCACCGCCTGCGACCGGTGCAGCGCCGCGATCTGACCGGCGTAGTCGAGCATCAGCAGCTTCTGCGCCGTGATGTCCGAGGCGAACTTGACGACCTTCACGACGCGGCCCGCGCGGTCGAGCACCGGGTTGTAGCTCGCCTGCACCCAGACGTACCGGCCGCCCCGGGCGATCCGCTTGAACTCGGCGACCTGATGGGTGCCCTGCCGCAGGGCGTCCCAGAAGGCGTGGTACGCGGGTGTCTCCCGATGCGCCGCCTCCACGAACAGGGCGTGACGCTGGCCCCGGATGTCGGGCAGGGCGTAGCCCATCATCGTCAGGAAATTGGCGTTGGCCGTGATGATGGTGCCGTCCGGCTCGAACTCGATGACGGCCTGTGAGCGGTCGAGGGCATCGAATTTCGCCGCCAGATCTTCACGACCGCGCAGGGCGCCGAGCATTATCCCATCCCTTCTTGTCATTGCCGGGATCCCGAGTGCGAACACGCGGTTCTTCTTGGGATCTGCCGCTGATTTACTGTCACGGCATGACGGCCTCGCATAATGATTGCGCACAATCGTGAACGATGACTTAAATCTGAACGGCACAATAGTTCGAGATTGGGAGGGTCTGGGATAGTGCAAAACTACCAGAGGAGTAAATTTTTACGCAATCTTCGATCTCAGTGCCGGTAAACTATACAATCGAGAGTACGGATTTCGACGCCGAGATCCGGTGCCGTCATGCTCTCAGGTTGCACGGAAGTTCATATGATAACGTAGAATAGGATTTCTGGTCTTCGCTGCCGGATCGGCGCACCGCGACGCGATGCAGCTGGATGCCACGCACCGGCACGATTCGACCGACCCGACGCCCGCGGTCGAAGGGACGCGGCCGGCTCCGTCAGATGTAGGTCGAGGCCAGCGCCGGCGAGCCGTCCAGGGCGTGGGCCAGCCTCTCCAGCCCGTGGGCGATCTGCTGCCGGGTCGAAGGGCCGCCGAGGCAGAGGCGGACGGCCTCGGGCGGCGTCCCCGCGACGCAGAAGGGGTCGCTGCCGACCACCCCGAGACCCGCCGCACGGCCCTGGCTGGCGAAGGCCGAGCGCGTCCATCCCGCCGGCAGGGTGATCCAGACATGGAAGGCGTGCGGGTCCGCGACGTAGGACTCGGCGGGCAGCAGCGCGGCCGCGAGGCTCTGGCGCGCGGCCGACTCGGCACGGACGAAATCCACGATGGCGTCCGCCGTCCCGTCCGTGATCCAGCGCGTCGTCAGCGCGGTCGAGATCGGCGACGCCATCACGGTGGCGGCGCGCAGGGCGTCGCCGAGGGGCAGGGCGGCCCGCGCGTTCGGGGCGATCAGGAAGGCGAGGCGAAGGCCGGCGCCCAGGCACTTCGCGACGCCCGCCACGTAATAGGTGATCTCGGGCGCCAGTTCGGCGAAGCTCGGCGGCGGTGCCGGGCAGATGCGCGCGTAGGCGTCGTCCTCGATGATGGTGACCGCGTAGCGGCGGGCCGTCGCGATGACGGCCTCGCGCCGGGCGCGGGACAGGGTCGCGGTGGTCGGGTTCTGCAGCAGGGGATTGAGGTAGAGCGCCTTCGGCGCCCCCCGCGTGCAGGCGGCCGCGAAGGCGTCGGGGTCGAGCCCGTGGCGGTCCATCGGCAGGCCGACGAGGCGCAGGCCCCGGTGCGCCGCGAGGGTCCGGATGCCCGGATAGGTGATGCGCTCGGCGCAGATCGTGTCGCCCGCCTGCGCGACCTGTCCCAGGATGCTGGACAGGGCGCTGTGCGCGCCGGGGCAGATCAGGAGGCGCTCGCGCGCCGCCGCGATCCCGCGACCCGCGAGCCAGCGCAGCGCGGCCTCCTTGTCCGCCTCCGTCCCGCCGAAGCCCTGGTAGCGCAGGAGGTCGGCGAGATCGCCCGAGAGTTCCGCGAAGGACGACCGCATGCGGGCCCGCAGGCCGGGCAGGTCGGGTTCCGGGGGCAGGTTCATGGTGAAGTCGACCGGTCCCGGCCGCCGGGGAAGGGCTGGCCCAGCGGTGCGGGCGGCGTCCGCCGGGTCGACCACGAAGGTGCCCCGGCCGACCCGGCCCTCGATCAGGCCGCGCCTGTGGGCCTCGACGTAGCCGCGGGACACGGTCGTGAAGTTGAGGTCGAGCGTGGCGGCGAGCGCGCGCTGGGTCGGCAGGCGCGTGCCCGGAAGCAGGTGGCCGGTCCGGATGTCGTCCGCCAGCGCGTCCGCGATGGCCAGGTAATGGGGCTTGCCCCAGCGCCTGAGGTCCGGCGTCCAGATACCGGCCGCGTCGCCCCGGTCGACCGACCGTCCTCCCCGCCCGCCAGCCTTCATCCGTCCAGCACCCGCGACCTGAAAACCGATCAATGATCGATTGTATGGCTTGCAAGCGCCGTACCGGGCGCGTGACGGCCTATCACGGCGCGACCGATGCGTGCAATGCGTACAATACTCGTCGCCGAAGCGCGCGTCATCTGGCGACGACGTGCGCAAATCCTGATGATGAATTGTGCGTCGTCGAGTAGAACCGGGCGGATCGACTTCGCTCAATTGATCGTATCATTGTATGCATCGCAGGGCGCGTTATTGAATGCATTCCTGACGGCTCCGATCTGGCACATGGCTTGCCATCCGACTGTCTGAACGTGCGCAGCACCCCCTGCCGCGGGTCAGACCATCGAGGAGCGTGAGCAATGCCTGCCGTGAACCGCGAGCCGCACAAGAAGGGCGACGTCCTGGTCGACTACGAGGAGAAGGTCTTCGAGGACGTGAAGGCCGAACCCGGCCAGAAGGCCCTCGTCACCTTCCACACCGTGGCGTTCGAGGGCTCGATCGGCCTCGTCAACCTGCTTCAGGCCACCCGCCTGCAGCGCAAGGGCTTCGAGACCTCGATCCTGCTCTACGGCCCCGGCATCACCCTCGGGGTCCAGCGCGGGTTCCCCCGGCTCGGCGACGAGGCGTTCCCGGGCCATCTCAACTTCAACAACCAGCTCGAGAAGTTCATGGCCGAGGGCGGCAAGGTCTACGCCTGCCGCTTCTCGACACAGGCGCTGTACGGGCACAGTGAGGCGGCCTTCATCGAGGGTATTCGCATGATCAACCCCCTCGACGTGCTCGACTGCATCCTCCTGCACAAGCGCGACAACGCGGTGATCATCGACACCTGGACCGTCTGACGGCCGCGCCAACGCCCCCGGCGGCCGCGCGCGACGCGCGCAGCCGCTGGCTCAGCCGGAGGACCACCCATGTCAGAGACCCGGATCGTGCGGGCTGCCGCCATCCAGATCGCGCCGGACCTCGACCGCCCGGACGGCACCCTGGAGCGCGTGCTCAACGCCGTCGACGAGGCCGCCGCCAAGGGCGCGCGCTTCATGGTCTTCCCCGAGACCTTCGTGCCCTACTATCCCTACTTCTCGTTCGTTCTCCCGCCCGCGCTCCAGGGGCCCGAGCACCTGCGCCTCTACGAGCGCGCGGTCGCCGTGCCGGGTCCGGTGACGCAGGCGGTCTCCGCGGCCGCACGGCGCCACGGGGCCGTGATCGTGGTCGGGGTCAACGAGCGCGATCACGGATCGCTCTACAACGCGCAGCTGATCTTCGACGCGGACGGCGCCCTGAAGCTCAAGCGCCGGAAGATCACGCCGACCTACCACGAGCGCATGATCTGGGGGCAGGGCGACGGCGCCAGCCTCGCCGTGGTGGAGACGGCGGTCGGCCGCGTTGGGGCGCTCGCCTGCTGGGAGCACTACAACCCGCTCGCCCGCTACGCCCTGATGGTGGGCCACGAGGAGATCCACGCCGCGCAGTTCCCGGGCTCCCTCGTCGGCCAGATCTTCGCCGATCAGATGGAGGTGACGATCCGCCACCACGCCCTGGAAGCGGCCTGCTTCGTGGTCAACGCCACCGGCTGGCTCACCGACGCGCAGGTCGCGCAGGTCTGCCCGGACGAGCGCCTGCGCGGCGCCTGCCGCGGCGGGAACTGCACCGCCATCGTGTCGCCCGAGGGCAAGCACCTCGCCGATCCCCTGGGACCGGGCGAGGGCATCCTGATCGCCGACATGGATCTCGCGCTGGTGACCAAGCGCAAGCGGATGATGGACTCGGTCGGCCACTACGCGCGGCCGGAGCTCCTCAGCCTGCTCCACGACGACCGCCCGGCCGCCTTCGTGCAGCGGCCGGCCCGTTCGCAGACCGCCCCCCGGAGCCCCGACCATGAGCAGCAGCCCGCTTCCGACGCGCCGTCCCATATCCCCGACGGCCCCGACGGGCCTGATCGGGATGCCGACGGAGCGCCTGATCAACGCGTTGCAATCCTGCGGCGTTAGGCTCGCCGACAGCCGCGCCGGCGCGCCGAGCCGCCGCGGCGGCGCCGGCCCCTCGGACCACAAGGCGATGACCATCGCGGGCCGCACCGTGATGGTGCCGGTCCACACCGAGGCCGCCTTCGACTCGCCCTTCCTCGTGCGCCCGCCGGACGCGGACGGGATCGCGGTGATCGAGCACGCGGGCGTTGTGGTCGGCCACGTCACCTTCCCGGGCCGCCCGCGCTTCTACGCCCTCTCCACCTTCGACGGTGTGCCCTACGCGAAAATCGCCGTCCTGCACGGGCGCGACGTGCTGGCCACCACGGTGCTGCAAACCTGCATTCGCTACCAGAGCCGCGCGAAGACCTGCCAGTTCTGCTCGATCGGCCAGTCGCTGGCGGCCGGCCGCACGGTGGCCCGCAAGACACCCGAGCAGCTCGCCGAGGTCGCCCGCGCCGCCGTGCTGCTCGACGGCGTGAAGCACATGGTCATGACCACCGGCACGCCGAACGCCACTGACCGCGGCGCCGCGATCCTGTGCGAGAGCGCCTTCGCGGTGAAGGCGGCCGTCGACCTGCCGATCCAGGCCCAGTGCGAGCCGCCCGACGACGACCGCTGGTTCGAGCGGATGAAGGCCTCGGGCATCGACGCGCTGGGCATGCATCTCGAGGCCGTCACGCCCGAGGTGCGGGCGCGGATCATGCCCGGCAAGGCGGGCGTGCCGCTGGAGCGGTACTACGACGCCTTCGCGGCCGCTGTCCCGATCTTCGGGCGCGGCCAGGTCTCCACCTACATCCTCGCCGGCCTCGGCGACGCGCCGGAGGCGATCCTCGCGATGGCCGACCGGCTGATCGGGATGGGCGTCTACCCGTTCGTGGTGCCCTTCGTGCCGATCTCCGGCACGCCGCTGGAGAGCCATCCGGCCCCCGGGCCCGATTTCATGCACGCCGTCCTGAAGCCGCTCGCGGAGATGCTGCGGCGGGCGAACCTGCGCTCCACCGACATCAAGGCCGGCTGCGGCCGGTGCGGTGCCTGCTCGGCGCTCTCCACCTACGAGCGCGCGGGGGAGGCGGCCTGATGTTCGACCCCGTTCCGCCGTACCGGCCCAGCCACTTCCGGGTAAAATTCGCGGTCGCGCCCTGGGAGCGGCGCGCCTGCGCGGCCCTGCGGCGGCAGGTCTTCTGCGCGGAGCAGGGGATCTTCAGGGCGGACGATCGCGACGCGATCGACGCGCACGCCATCCCGGTCTGCGCCCTCTCGACGCTCGGCGGCGACGCGGACGCCGTCGTCGGCACCGTGCGGATCCACGAAGACGGCGCGCGCCCGGGAACGTGGTGGGGCTCGCGCCTCGCCGTCGCCAAGCCTTTCCGCAGCGCCGCCGCCCTCGGCACCGGCCTCATCCGGGTCGCGGTGTCCTCGGCCCACGCGCGGGGCTGCACCCGCTTCCTTGCGCATGTCCAAGAGGGCAACGTCGCGCTGTTCGAGGCCCTGCACTGGGAGAGCCTCGACGCGCTGGACCTGCACGGGCGGCCCCACCACCTGATGGAGGCGGACCTCGCGGCCTACCCGCCGATGCACGATCCCGAGCACGGCCTCCTCACCTTCCGCAGGGCCGCGTGACCGCCGGGATCGACGTCCGGGCGCTGGCCCGCCAGATCCGCGAGGCCCGCGGGGTCGGCCACAAGCGCGACATCGACGCGGTGGTGCGGCGGCTCGGGCTCGGGAGCCGGCACGCGGCCGTGCCGGTCGGCGACGATTGCGCGGCGATCCCCGACGGCGACGGGCACCTGCTGCTGGCCATAGAGGGCTTCCTCGACAGCTTCGTGGCCGACGATCCGTACTTCGCGGGCTATTGCGGGATCATGGTCAACCTGAGCGACGTCGCCGCCATGGGCGGGCGCCCGCTCGCCGTCGTCGACGCCCTCTGGGCCCGGGAGGCCGGGGCCGCAGACCCGATCCTGGCCGGCCTGTCCGACGCCGCCGCGCTCTATGGCGTCCCGGTGGTCGGCGGCCACACCAACACCCGCGCGGCCGCCAGCAACCTCGCGGTCGCGGTGCTCGGCCGGGCGGGACCGCGCCTGCTGACGAGCTTCGACGCCGCGCCCGGCGACGACCTCGTCGCCGCCATCGACCTGCGCGGGCGCTTCCGCGACCCGCACCCCTACTGGGACGCCTCCACCGGCGCGCCGGGCGCGCGGCTGCGCGGCGACCTCGCCCTGCTGCCGGGCCTCGCCGAGGACGGCCTGGCCGGCGCCGCCAAGGACATCAGCATGGCGGGGGTCGTCGGTACGGCCCTGATGCTGCTCGAATGCTCCGCCGTCGGCGGCGTCATCGACCTCGACGCGATCCCGCGTCCCGACCACGTCCCGCTCGCGCGCTGGCTGACGGCGTTCCCGAGCTTCGGCTACCTCGTGAGCGTCCGCCCCGACCGCACGGCGGCCGTCACCGCGCGCTTCGCCGAGCGCGGCATCGCGGCGGCCCGGATCGGGGGCCTCGACGCCGGCCGGGCCGTCCGGCTGCGGGACGCCTCGGGCGCCGAGGCCGTCGTGTGGGACTTCGCCGCCGGCCCACTGATCGGCTGCGGCAGGGACGGACCGGGGGCGACGCCGTGAAGCCGCTGCGCGTCGCCCTCCTGACCCACTCCACCAACCCGCGCGGCGGCGTCGCCCACTGCCTCGCCCTCGCCGAGGCCCTGTGCGAACTCGGTCACGCGGCGGTGGTCCACGCGCCCGACCCGTCCGGCCGCGGGTTCTTCCGGGACGCGTCCTGCGCGACCGTGGCGGTCGCCGCCGAGCCGGTCGCGGGCGGGACGACCGACCTCGTGCGGGCCCGCATCCACGACTACCTGCGCCACTTCGCGAGCCCGGCGGCCCGCGACTTCGACGTGTTCCACGCCCATGACGGCATCGGCGGCAACGCCCTCGCGACCCTGAAGCACCGGCGCCTGATCCCGGGCTTTGTCCGGACCGTCCACCACGTCGACAGCTTCGCCGACCCCGTCCTCGCGGGCTGGCAGGACCGCGCGATCCGCGAGGCCGGCCGGCTGCTCTGCGTCAGCCGCCTGTGGGCCGACTGGATCCGGGACGCGATCGGCGCCGAGGCCGGGATCGTCGGCAACGGGGTCGACCTGTCGGTCTATCGCCCCGTGGCCGCGGAGGGCGACGCGGCTCTGCGGGCGCGCTGGGGGCTCGGCGCGGGGCCGATCGTCCTCAGCGTCGGCGGCCTCGAGGAGCGCAAGAACAGCCTCGGCATCATCGCGGGGTTCGCGCGCCTGCGGACGCGCCACCCGCACGCCCAACTCGTCGTCGCGGGCGGCGCCTCGCTCCTCGACCACACCCGCTACCGCGAACGCTGCCGCGCCACCCTCGTCGCCGCGGGTCTGGACGTGGGCCGCGGCGCGGCCGTCATCGAGACGGGGCCCGTCGCGCAGGCCGACATGCCGGCGCTCTACCGGACCGCGGACCTGCTGGCCTTCCCGTCCTGGACCGAGGGGTTCGGCCTCTGCGTTCTGGAGGCCATGGCCTGCGGAACGCCGGCGATCGTCTCCGACCGACCGCCCTTCAGCGAGTACCTGACGCCGGCCGACGCGCTGTTCGTCGACCCCGCCGACCCCGACAGCATCGCTGGAGCCATGGCGGCGGCGCTGGAACCGCGGACCCGCGCCCGCCTGCGGGCGGCGGGGCTGGAGCGCGCGGCCGCCCATTCCTGGCGCGCCTGCGCGACGCGTCACCGCGCCGCCTACGCCGCCTGCGCCCGCGGCGCGTCAGCCTTCACGGAGTTGCAGCCATGACGACAACGACCCGTCACGTTCCCGTCGCCGTCGTCGGCGGCGGCCAGGCCGGCCTCTCGGTCAGCTACCACCTGAAGCAGCGCGGCATCGCGCACCTCGTCTTCGAGAAGCACACGGCCGCGCACACCTGGGCAACGCAGCGCTGGGACACGTTCTGCCTCGTCACCCCGAACTGGCAATGCGACCTGCCGGGCCACCCCTACGACGGGCCGGACCCGGACGGGTTCATGAGGAAGGACGAGATCGTCGCCTACCTGAAGGCCTTCGTTGCCAAGGTGCGGCCGCCGCTCCGCGAGGGCGTGGCGGTCACGCGCGTGGCGCGGCGCGACGACGGCGTGTTCGCGGTCCGGACCTCGGAGGGCGACTACACCGCGGACGAGATCGTGGTGGCTTCCGGCGGCTACCACACGCCGATCGTCCCGCGCATGGCCGAGAAGCTGCCGCCCGCGATCACCCAGATCCACTCGAATCAGTACCGGAACCCGGCGCAGCTGCCCGACGGCGCGGTCCTGGTCGTGGGCTCGGGGCAGTCCGGCGCGCAGATCGCCGAGGACCTGCATCTCGCCGGACGGCAGGTGCATCTCGCCGTGGGCGACGCGCCCCGCTGCGCCCGCTTCTACCGCGGCCGCGACGTCGTCGCATGGCTCGCCGACATGGGCTACTACGAGAAGACCGTCGACGATCACCCGCTGCGCGACGGCGTCCGGGACAACACCAACCACTACGTGACCGGCCGCGACGGCGGCCGGGACGTCGACCTGCGCCGCTTCGCCCTGGAGGGCATGGCGCTCTACGGCGTCCTCGAGGACTACGCGGCGGGCGCGCTCCGCTTCCGGGACAACCTCCGGCCCGCGCTCGACCAGGCCGACCGGACCTACAACGGCATCAACGCGGCCATCGATGCCCATATCGACGCGGCCGGCATCGCGGCGCCGGTCCAGGCGCCCTACGCTCCGGTCTGGGAGCCGGGCGAGCCGGTCACCGCGCTCCCCCTCGAAGGGTCCGGCATCGCCAGCGTGGTCTGGTGCATCGGCTTCGCGCCGGATTTCCGGTGGCTCGACGCGTCCGTGTTCAACGGCGCCGGCCAGCCGAAGCACAGGCGCGGCGTCACGGCCGAGGCGGGCATCTCCTTCATCGGCCTGCCCTGGCTGAACACGTGGGGCTCGGGCCGCTTCGGCGCGGTCGGCCGCGACGCCGAGTACATCGTGCAGGTGATCGAGGCGCGTCTCGGCGCCGGTGCGGTCGGCCTGAAGCGGGCGGTGTGAGCCGAATCATCATCCGGTCGAACCCGGGCGAAACCTCCCCTCAGTCATCCCGGCATTCGGACCGCTCAAGCCGGGTATCCGCGGCCGAAGTGCCGATCCCCTCCAGTGTTCCGGAGCGAACGCTGGTCCAGGATCGACTTGTTCGCCTGTATCGCATCGGTTAGCCACGCCCCGTTGCGGCGCCTGAGTCGCGTCAGAGCCAGGGATCATCCATGCGAGCACGTACCGTCGGTATCGGAATTGCGGCGATTCTGTCCGTGATGACCAGTGTGGCCTCCGCCGAGACGTTGCCGGCACGCAAGGCCGGCCTGTGGGAGAGCAAGACCACGTCGCCCGACGGCAACACGACCGCGCGTCAATGCATCGACGAGAAGACCGATCAGATCGCGCAAGCCGCGTTCGGGGGCGGCCAGAACTGCGCGAAGCGCACCATCGTCAAGACGAGCACCGGCTACAAGGGCGAGACCGAGTGCAAGCTCGGCCCGATCTCGGCCGCGGGCACGACTGAGATCAGCGGCGACTTCAACAGCAAGATCCACATGGAGGTGGATACGACGCTGACCGGCATGCCGAACGCCAAGGAGCCCGTGCGACGCCAGATGGTGATCGACGCCACCTACATCGGTCCCTGCGCGGCCGGACAGAGCCCGGGCGACATCATCCTGCCCGACGGCAAGATCGTGAAGATGCCCCAACCGGCGGCCCGATAGGCACACCGGCAGGCGCCTCGGGCGCGGGCGAGCCCGTCGGGTGCCGCCCCGCGTCCCCCTGGGCGCCGCCGCGGAGATCCATGCCGCGAAACCGGCATCCCTCCGTGAGACGGCGAGCGACAGCCCGCGAGGCAGGGGAAGGTCTGATTAGCGGATATTAAATACATTTCGCTAATCGTGCGCCGTGCAGCCGCAGAATTGTTCTATTCGGCTCCGTCGAGGCCGCCGTGTCGCTACAGAGTGTCTCCATTCGTACAAAGCTGGTCGTGGCCTTCTCGGTCCTGACCGTTTTCGTGATCGGGCTCGGCGCGCTCGGGCTCGTGAGTACGCGCAAATTGCGCGAGCAGGCGGTCGAGATCGATACGAACTGGCTGCCGAGCATCCGGGCGCTGGGCGAGATCGACACGCTGACCGCCCGCAGCAGCGGCCTTCTCCTGCGGCACACGCAGGCGACCGATCCGGCGCTGCTCGTCAGCATCGAGAGGGATATGGACAGCTTCGACCGGAAGCTGGCCGACCGGGTCGCCGTCTACAAGGGCCTGCTCAGCTCGCCCGAAGAGCGGTCGCTCTTCGACGCGTTCAACCAGGAATCTCAGACCTTCACGGCGGTGCGCAACGACGTCGTCGACCTGTCGCGGGCCGGGAAGAAGACCGAGGCCTATCAGCTCTACGAGACGAAGGGCCTCATCCCGCGCCGCGCTGCTTCCAAGGCTCTCGAGAAGCTGATCGCCATCAACAACGCCGGCGCCGATGCCGCGCAGGCCCAGGGCACCGCCGTCTTCAACGAGACCTGGACGGTGAGCCTCGTCGCGATCGCTCTCGCCGTTGCGGTCTCCGTTCTGTCGGGCGTGATCATCGTCCTCGGCGTCACCCGCGGCATCGCCGCGGTGGTGCGGCCGATGCAGGCGCTGATCGCCGGCGACCTGTCGGCCGAGATCCCGCATCAGGGCGAGAAGACCGAGATCGGCACCATCGCGTCGGCCGTCGCGGTGTTCAAGCAGGGCCTTATCCAGATGAAGGCGCTGGAGGCCGAGACCGCGCAGGCGCGCCTCGCCGCCGAGGAGCAGCGCCGGATCGGCATGCGCCAGATGGCCGACAGCTTCGAGGCGGCGGTCGGCGGCATCGTCGGGCAGGTCTCGGCCTCCGCGACCGAGCTGCAGGCCACCGCCGGCTCCATGTCGGCCATGGCAGGTCAGACCTCGGCGCAGTCGGGGGCGGTCGCGGCCGCCGCCGAGGAGGCTGCCTCGAACGTCAGCACCGTCGCGGCCGCCGCCGAGGAACTCGGCGCCTCCGTCCAGGAGATCGGGCGCCAGGTCCAGGGTTCGGCCGAGCTGGCCCGCTCCGCCGCCGGCGAGGCGGACGAGACCGGCGCCCTCGTGCAGGAACTCAGCGGCGCCGTCGCCAAGATCGGCGACGTGGTGGGCCTGATCTCCTCGATCGCCGGTCAGACCAATCTCCTGGCGCTGAACGCCACGATCGAGGCCGCCCGCGCGGGCGCGGCGGGCCGCGGCTTCGCGGTCGTCGCCTCCGAGGTGAAGGCGCTGGCGGAGCAGACCGCCCGCGCGACCGGGGAGATCTCCAGTCAGATCGGCCGGATCCAGGGCGTGACCGGTCAGGCGGTCTCCGCCATCGGGACGATCACCGGGCGCATCCGCGAGATCAACAGCGTCGCCACCTCGATCGCGGCCGCCGTCGAGGAGCAGGGCGCGGCGACGCAGGAGATCGTCCGCAACGTGACCCAGGCCGCGCAGGGCACCGGCGAGGTGACCAGCAACATCGCCGGCGTGGCCGGCGCCGCGGAGGAGACCGGCGCGGCGGCGAGCCAGGTTCTCGGCGCGGCCTCGGAGCTGTCGCGCCAGTCGGAGCACCTGTCCGCCGAGGTCGGACGGTTCCTCGCGACCGTGCGCGCCGCCTGACGCGCCGACTGAGGAGCCCGGCGATATAGGCCGCTCCGGCCAGTTCATCGCCGGGGTGTGCCGCAGCACCTCGGCGGGGAAAGCTTGAGCTTACATCAGGGTTACACCGCGAACACAGTCGCGGACCTGATGGAGACTTCCATGACCCTCGTTGCCCGCTTCGCCCTCGCCACGGCCGTCGCCGCCGCCACCGTCGCGGTTCTCGCCGGGACCTACGTCGAAATCCTGGACCGTGCCCTCCCGATGCACTTCGTCTGAGACGGCGGGTGCGAACCGGTTGAAGACCGCATCCCGGGTCGCCGCCGTCCGGCGGCGGCGACCCGGGATGCGGGAGGGAGGTGCCGATGACTCGAATCCTGACATCCGTCCTCGACGGCGCCGTGTGGGTCGCGGACGCGCTCGACGATATCCTCGTCGAGGCGGCTCTCGGCTTCGGCGCCGCCGTACCGCTGATCGCCGACCCGTCCGGCGATCCGCCGACCGGCGCAACCACCGGCCAATCCGAGACAAGTCCCTCGCCGATCCGGACTTGACCGCCCGGGATGCCCGGCCGTCGCCGGTGCCGACCCCGGAGGTGTCGCGACGGTCCGGATGACCGGGTTCCCCGGTCGGGCCGCAGAGACGTGTGGCCTCCGCCACAGAGGCAACGGACCCGCGTAACGAACAGCGGCGGCTCGGCGAGCGTCCCCGTCCGCACCTGCCCCGTTCGGGAACGGCTCTAGCGCTTCTGCGTGTTCGGCGCCGATTGGTCGGTCTGCGGCTCCATCTTGGTGGAGTCGGGTTTCGTCGGCGTGTTGTTCTGCGCCTGCTTGTCGTCGCAGGCGGCGAGGCCGAGCAGCAGAAGGGCGGCGAGTGCGATGCGGGTGCCTAGCGGCATGGATCCTCCCTTTGGCGTGTGAGGGCGCGGAGATCCTGTTTGGCGATATCGCCAAACAGGATCTCCGCGCCGCTCGCTGCGCGACGCGGTCCGGTCAGCGGCCGCCGGCCGGCGGCTTGGAGCCGGATCCGGCATCGTTCGGACCGGTGCTGTTCGTCGTGCCGGAGCGGCTCATCGAGCCGGTCGACGGGCCGCTCCCGGCGGCGCCGGGTGTCGAGCCGGACCCCGCGTCGCTCGGGCCGGTGCTGTTGGCCGTGCCCGACCGGCTGGTCGCGCCGCCGGCATTCTCGGCTGCCGTGGCGGGAATCGCGGCCGCGAGGAGGGCGGCGATGGCGAGACTCGTGACCTTCATGGCGGATCTCCCTCTCGGTCCGGCAATCGCTCTCGCGGAGCCGTTACCGGTCGTGCGGGCAACCCCGCGCCACCGCCGCTGTTCCGACCGCGTCGCCGACCGGCCGGCACGGGTCCCGGATCACGATGCTTCCGGTGGCGCGTCCTCCCGGACCGCAGCCGGGGTGGCGGCGCGCGCCTGCTCGTCGGGCATCCGGTAGCCGCGATCCCAGGTGGCCCAGGATTCCGAATCCGCCGGATAGGGGTTGGCGGTGATCGGATCGCCGCGGTCGCGGGCGTGGCGCCCCTCGTCGCTGATCGCGGCGGGTGAACGGGTCGACGGTGTCATCGGCGCTTCTCCGGCACTCACATCCCCGGGTCCGGAACCTCGGCAGACAGCCCGGGCGTTGCAGGATCTACCGGACGCTCGCGCGAATGTTCCCCGCCTGGGTTGGTGCTCAGCGGCCGGTGTACCCGCGCGCCGCCGCCGCCGCCTTCAGGCGCTCGAACGCCGTCGCGTAGCGCTCGCGCAGGAACGCGGCGTTGGGCGGGATCCGGGTCGGGCAGAGGTTGTCCTCGGTATCGGACATCTTGATCAGCAGCGCGGCGAGGTTGCCGGCCGCGATCAGGGTGGTGATCCGCTCGGAATAAGCGATCCGACTCTGCGGCTTCGTGAGAAGCGTCACCGTCTCGACGATGTCGGCCTCGAAGCCGGCGGCGCGGAGGTCCGCCGCCGTACGCGGCGTGTCCTCCAGCACATCGTGCAGGAGCGCCGCCTGCATGACTCGCATCGGGTCGATGTCGAGCCCGTCGATGAGTCGGGCGTGACCGGCCCGGGTCTGGGCGGCGTTCGCGACGCGTTCCAGGTGCCGCATGCACGGCTCGCCGCCCTTGTCGAGCTGACCCGCATGCGCCGTGAGGGCGAAGGTATGGGCATCGAAAATCGTCGGCACGCGACCGGCTCTCCAGATCGACCGGCCCGGATCGGCGCCGCACCGGCTTCCCGTTCCGGGAAGTCGGGTCCCCGCCGCGGCGTTCCCGCCGGGTCGCCCGCCGCGGGGCTCCTCGTCGCCGGATGCCGTCCCGGGGCGGGACTACCTCATTTCGTGGATGCGCAGTCTTCGCGCTCGATTCAAAAGTTCACGTTGGCAACACTATTGCTCAGCTCCCGTGGAATCGCCATCTGTTGTTCCATAATCGGACAAGCGGCGAGTCGCGCTTCAGGATCGAGACCATGACGTCCGGAACACTCGAGAAGCCGCTGGATGTCGGCGGGCCGCTGAGCCGCAGGGCGGCGGCGCTGGCCAACGTCCGCTGGTTCCGCGCGCTGGCGTGGCGCGCCCTTCGCGACGGCGGCCCGCGGGCCGAGCTGCGCGCGTCCAACGCGCGGGCCGCGGCGCGGATCGTGCTGCGCCAAGCCAAGCGGGAGGCCCTCGTCGCCCGCCTGGCGCGACAGGCCCTCGACGCCTCCGTCTGAATGCGGGGCGCCGGGTCGGCCGGGCGCTGGGCCCGGCCGCGGCGGTGCGCCTCAGCGCTTGAACTTGCCCTCGTACTTGAACTCCGGCGCCGCCTTCAGCTGGTCCTTGCTGGCGCCGATGATGGCCTTCCACTTCTTCGCGTCGGCGTCGTAGCCCAGCGCGATCGAGCTCGGCGAGACCGCGACGTAGCGCTCGCCCAGGCCGAGGAAGCCGCCCACCGAGACGATGTAACCGGCCAGCTTCCCGTGATCGATCACGAGGTCCTTGATCTCGCCGACCGTGTTGTTCTGCGCGTCGGTCACGTTGAGGCCGATGAGGTTGTAGCTGAGCACCGCGTCCTGCGGCACGGTCTCGAATTTGGGCGCGACCGTCTGCGGCGCCTCGTTGGCGGCGAGCGCGGGCCCGGCGAGGGCGGCGGCGGCGAAGGCGGCGATGACGAGGCGGCGCATGGTGTACTCCAGTGGCCCGGTATGGGTGGTCTGAAATGGCCGCCTCGCGCGCATCGTTCCGCGACTGCACGGAAATGTTAATGCGCGGAACATGGAACCTTCGGCCGGCGCGCGACCCGCGCGGCGACACCCCTCACGAGGCTCCGGCGCGGTGAACGGGGTGGCCAACTGTATCGAAGATCGACCGGGACAGATTGGCCGGCGGCGCCCCGACCGTTCCTGGCCGGCCGCACCCCGGCACGGCATGCCGGGACCCGCACGTATCGGGAGGGGACATCCGTGGCGGGGGGAGTGATCGAGACGACGCGCGGACCGGCGACCGGCGCCTGGGTGGACGGCCTCATCGGCGTCGCGATCTTCAGCGCGTCGCTGGTCGCGACGCGCCTCGCGCTGACCGGCATGGACGCCCTGTTCCTCAGCGCGGCCCGGGCGGCGCTCGCCGGCCTCGCCGGCGCGGCCGCCCTGCTGGCGCTCCGGCAGGCGCGCCCGCGCCGGACCGATCTCCCGGCGCTCGCCATCGTGGCGGCGGGCGTCGTGGTCGGCTTCCCGCTCCTCACCGCCCTGGCCCTGCGCACGGTCGGCGCCGCGCACGGCACCGTCTTCGTCGGCCTGCTGCCCCTCGCCACCGCCCTGTTCGGCGCGCTGCGCTCCGGCGAGCGGCCGTCACCGATCTTCTGGCTGCTCTCGATCACCGGCGCGCTGGTCACGGTCGGCTTCGCCGCGCGGGGGCTCGACGGTCCGCCGGGTCCCGGCGACGCCTTCATGCTGGCCGCGATCCTGCTCTGCGGGCTCGGCTACGCCGAGGGCGGCGTCCTGGCCCGCCGGTTGGGCGGCTGGCAGGTGATCGCCTGGGCCACCGTCCTGTCGCTGCCCGTGAGCCTGCCCCTCGCGCTGCTGCTCCGGCCGGCCGAGCTGACGGCGATCCCGCTGCCGGCCTGGGCGGGCCTCGGCTACGTCGCGCTGTTCAGCATGCTCATCGGCTTCGTGTTCTGGTACCGCGCCCTGGCGCGCGGCGGCATCGCGGCGGTCGGCCAGCTGCAGCTGCTGCAGCCGTTCCTGGGCCTCGGCGTGGCCGCGCTGGTCCTCGGCGAGCGCATCGAGCCCGCCATGATCGCCGCCGCGCTGGCCGTCGCCGCCTGCGTGGCGCTGGCGCGGCGCTTCGCCTGAGAACGGCGCGGAGCCGTCGGCCCGGGAGCGTCAGCCGGACTTCGCCACGACCTCGATGTCGCGGTCGAGCCCGCTCTCGACCTTGAACTCCCGGGTGTAGACCTGCCCGTCGTGGCGGGCGATCAGCACGTAGTCGCCCTCCGCCAGGGTGACCTGCGGGAAGGCGCCGATCGCCTCGCGGATCGTGTCGCCGCCGGGGGTCAGGACCGAGAAGGCGGTGCCCGCGAAGGCCTCGGCGCCGGGGGCGGCGACGAGCTTCAGGGTCACCGTCGCGGCGCGGTGGTTGAGTGTCGCCTCCGTGACCTTGCCGTTCTCGACGCGCAGGTCCGCGCGCTGGATCGCGTTCGATTCTCCGTAGGTCGAGACGACGTGGTACGTGCCCTCCGGCAGGCGCAGCAGCTCGCCGGTCTTGATGCCGGCGCGCACGAGCCGGCCCTCGGAATTGGTCCCCACCGGGACGAAGACCGAGAACATCACCTGACCGGGCGGGATCTTCTGATCGCCCACCGCGCCCGCCAGCTTCAGGGCGCCGGCGGCCACCCGCAGCGTGTCGGTCGTCGGCTGCCCGCCCATCACGATCCGCTTCGAGGCGCTGGCGAAGCCGTAGGTCACGGTCGCCACGTAGGCGCCCGGCGCAAGGGTGAAATGCGGCTCGGCCTCGGTCGAGCGGGCGACGATCGACGGCCGCGTGCCGTCGCCGCGATCCTCGTAGATCCGCCACGCGAGCCCCTGGCGCAGGGCCGTGCCCGGTCCGGACAGGAGCGCCGACAGAGACAGCTGCGCGTCCGGCTCGGCCGGGGGCAGGGACGGCGGCAGGTTCGGGGTCGTGATCGACGGCGAGGGCAGGGCGCCGCCGAGCCGGTTCTGGAACGGGTCCTGCTGCGCGAGCGCGGCCGGCGGGCCGGCGGCGAGCATCGCCAGCGCGGTCGCTGCAAGCCTCATGCGCATCGGTCGGCCCTTCTCTGCTCGTCTCGCCGGTCGCGACACCGGATCGTCCGGGCCTGCCTCTGACTCCTGACCGTGGCGGCGGCAAGGCCGCTCTTCCACCGGCGGCCCGCGCATGCCACATCCCGGTCGGGACGCGATACCGGGACGGAGCGCATGACCGCCACCCTCGATCTCCTGAAGACCCGCCGCTCGGTGCCGCCGGCGCTGCTGGACGAGCCCGGGCCCGACCGGGCGCAGCTGGACACCATCCTGACGGCCGCCTCGCGGGTGCCCGACCACGGCAAGCTCGCGCCCTGGCGCTTCATCGTCATCGCCGGCAAGGCCCGGGCGAAGGTGGGCGAGGTCATCGCGGCGACCTTCGCGGCCGACAATCCCGACGCGGCGCCCGAGCGGCTCGCGCAGGAACGCGCCCGCCTGACCCACGCGCCGGTCGTCGTCGCGGTGGTCTCGCGGGCGGGCCCGCACGTGAAGATCCCGGACTGGGAGCAGGTGCTCTCCGCCGGTGCCGCCACCATGAACCTCGTGATCGCCGCGAACGCCGCCGGCTTCGCCACGTCGTGGCTGACCGAGTGGTTCGCCTACGACCGCCGCGTGCTCGACGCCCTCGGCCTCGCGCCCACCGAGAAGCTCGCCGGCTTCGTCCATATCGGCCGGGCGCGCGAGGTGCCCTCTGACCGGCCGCGGCCGGCCCTCGACGAGATCGTCACCTACCTCTGAAGGGACCGGCCGTGCACTACGACCTCGATCTGCCGCGCGAGTCGCGCGCCCTCCCGCACAACCCGCTGAAGGCCATCGTCGCGCCGCGACCGATCGGATGGATCAGCGCCATGAACCGCGCGGGCGCGCTCAACCTCGCGCCCTACTCGTTCTTCAACGCCGTGGCCGACAACATGGTCGCGTTCTCCTCCTCGGGCCGGAAGGACGCGATGACCTTCGCCGAGGAGGGCCGGGAATTCGTCTGCAGCCTCGCCACCTGGGACCTGCGCGACGGGATGAACGATTCCTCGGCGCCGCTGCCGCGCGGAACGAGCGAGTTCGCCTTCGCCAACCTGGAGACCGCGCCCTCGCAGAAGGTGCGGCCGCCGCGCGTGGCCGCCTCGCCGGCGGCCCTGGAGTGCCGGTGGCTCCAGACCGTGCCGCTGGTGCCCCTCTCGGGCGGGGAGGCGGAGAACTTCCTGGTGATCGGGCAGGTGGTATCGATCTACGTCGACGAACGTTACGTCGCGGACGGAATGGTCGATACGGCGGCGATGCACCCGATCATGCGCGGCGGGTACTTCGACTACTTCCACGCCACCGCCGACACGCGCTTCCAGATGCGCCGGCCGAAGGGCGCGGGGGAGTTCACCGGGTCCTGAAACAGGAACCGGCCGCGCGCGGCCGATTGAGGACTTGTTTACCATAGCGGGCGCAGGTTCGGGCGGTCTCCAGCACCGTGCCCGCCCGGATGTTCCTGTTCACCACGCCGTCGAGCCCACCGGAGAGCCCGCCGCCCCAGGCGCGGGCGCTGCCGGGCACGCCCGCCTCCGGGCCGGTGGTCCAGGCCATCCGCGACGGAGCGACGGCGAGCGGCGTCGGCTTCGACTATCTCCTCGCCACGGCGCGGCGCGAATCCGCCCTCGATCCCGCCGCCAAGGCCGGCACCTCCTCGGCCACCGGCCTGTTCCAGTTCATCGAGCAGACCTGGCTCGGCGTGATGAAGAATGCCGGGCCGCGGCTCGGCCTGCAGGCGCAGGCCGACGCGATCACCCGGCAGTCGGACGGCACCTACACGGTTCCCGACGCGGGCCAGCGGCAGGCGATCCTCGACCTGCGCCGCGATCCCAAGATCTCCGCGACGCTGGCCGGCGCGCTGACCCAGCAGAATGCCGACGCCCTCACGGGCGCCCTCGGTCGCGAGCCGACCGCGGGCGATCTCTACGCGGCCCACGTGCTGGGCGCGAAGGGCGCGGCCGCCCTGATCTCGACCGCCCGCGCCTTCCCCGAGCGCGCCGCCGCCCTCGACCTGCCGGAGGCGGCCGGTGCCAACCGGGCGCTGTTCTACGACCGCGCCGGCCGGCCGCGGAGTGCTGCCGAACTCTATGCCAGCCTCTCGGCGGCGGCCCAGGGCGCCGCGGCCACCGACCTCACCGGCCTGCGCCAGGACGGCGCCGCGGCGCCGCAGGCCGTCTCGGCCTACGCCAGCACGGCGACCGCGTTCGGCGGGACCTCGGACCTGCGCAGCCTGTTCCAGACAGACCAGCGCGGCGCGGCCTCCGACGCCGCGGCCCGTCTCTGGCAGGCGCGCAACAGCGCCGCGCCGGTGCAGCACGCGGCGCCAACCTATTTCCCGCGCTCCGACGCCGAGCCGCCACCGCGCGTCGCCGTCGCGGAGCCCGCCGTCACGGGTGCCATCACGGGTGCCGTCACGGGCGCAACGGCCGGACCGGCGGCGACGCCGCCGGGCGCCGCCCTCCTCAATCCGCCGCTGCCGCCCCGCCGACCCGCGGAACTCGCGGCCGCGGCGTCCATGTCCGGCAGCAGGACCAGCCTGTTCGCCCCCCGGAGCGGTCGATGATCATCCGCGACTTTCTGGCCTGGACGCAGGACGCCTCGGCCGAGCGCCGGGCCGAGGCGACCGCGACGCTGGCCCGGACCTACCTCTACGGCGACCTGGGCGCCGACGCAGCCTGGGAGGCCAAGACCGCGCTGCTCGCGCTCCTTGACGACCCGTCGCCGCTCGTGCGCCGGGCGCTCGCCGAGACCTGCGCGGCCTCGGCGCGGGCGCCGCGCCCGCTGGTCGTCGCTCTGTCTTCCGACGTTCCCGAGGTGGCGCGGCCGGTGCTCGCCCGCTCGCCGGTCCTCACCGACGCCGACCTCGTGGACGCGGCCGCCCTCGGCGACGAGGCCACCCGCGCGGTGATCGCCGCCCGGCACCACCTCTCGCACGCGGTCGCGGGCGCCCTGGCGGAGATCGGCGAGACCGACACGCTGGTCGTACTCGCGGCCAATCCGACGGCGAAGATCACCGCGGGCCGGATGCTGCGCATGATCGAGCGCCGCGGCGACGAGGCCGCCCTGCGCGAGGCGCTCCTCGCCCGCGCCGACCTGCCGCCGGAGGTGCGCCATGCCCTCGGGATCGCGGTGGCGCGGGCGCTCACCGACTTCGTCACCGACCGCGCTTGGCTCGGCGCCGAGCGCTTGGACCGGATGAGCCGCGAGGCCGGCGAGCGCGTCGCGCTCGAGGCCTGCGAGGGCTTCGGCGCGGCCGCCGTGACGCGGCTAGTGACCCATCTGCGCGCAAGCCGGCAGCTGACTGCGGGCCTGATCCTGCGCGCCGTGCTCTCGGGCCGGACGGACTTCGCGCTCGCCGCCCTGGCCGATCTGTCGGGGCAGGATCATGCCGGGGTCGCCCGGGCCATGCGCGACCCGCGCCTGTTCGCGGACCTGCACGACCGCGCCGGGCTGCCCGAAGCGCTCCTGCCGGCGATGCAGGCGGCGCTCTCCGCCTGGCATGAACTCGCCCGCGCGGCGGCCCCGGTCCGGGGCACCGGCCTGTCGCGGCGCCTCATCGAATCCGCCATCGGAGCCTGCGGCGACCTGTCGGATCCGGAGATGCACCCGGTCATCACGCTGCTCAACCGCTACGAGGCCGAGGCGGCCCGCGACGAGGCCCGCGAGGTGGCCCGCGCCATCGCCGCGCAGGCGCTGGCGCGCGAGACCGCCCGCCGGGAGGCCGAGGCCGCCGACGCCGCGTGGCGCGCCGCTCTGGAGAGCCAGCGCCGGACCGCCTTCGCGGAGGAGACCGATACGGCGACCCCGGTCGTCGTGGCGATCGCCGACGCCGCGGACGGGCCTGCCGAGGCCGAGCCGGTCAACCCGGTGGGCGCGATCCTCGACGCGCTGCCCGAGCAGATCCTGGCCTGGTACCGGCCCGAGGAGGTCGACCCCGAGGTCCAGGCCGCGACCGACTTCGTGCTCGACGGTCTGGGCGACAGCATCCTCGATCATTTCCGCGCCAGCCGGGACCCCGCCGGGCCGGAGCCGGCCGCGAGCGAGGATAAGCCGGAGCGGATCGCCGCCTGATCGCCGCAGGAATCCGCCAAGGCTCGCCGCTCGGGGGAGCGATGGCACCGGACATCTCCCGATATCGCCGGCTGCCGGGGGAGGAGCCTCGCTACGTCCTGGCGGAGGCGCGGACGCTGATCGCGGAGCGTGCCTACCTGTTCAGCCTCTACGCGGTCGACGTGGTCGCCTCCGACGGGCTGACCGGCCGACACGTTCTCGCCGTGCCGGTCGCGATCAGCGCGGTCTCGATCACGGTGGGCCTCGTCCTGACCGAAGCGGATTCCCGCAGGGCCGAGGCGGGCGATCTCGCGGGCGTCGCGTCCCTCGCCCAGGCCGTGCAGGGCGGATACCGGCGCTTCCGAACCTTCCCGGCGAACGAGCTCGGGCGTTTCGTGCTCTGACGGCTCAGATCCGAGGCGGGCGCCCGGACTTGAACTCAGTTCGGCGGCCGATAGGCCTCCGGCGGCAGGTCGCGGAAGAAGGTCTCGCCGGGGGCCTGCCCCGGCGCCGGCTTCGGTGCGATCCCGCTGCCGCTCCCCTCGGTGATGTAGCGCTGGCCGCCCGGCTCCGGCAGCACCGGTGCGGGGGTCTGGGGGGTCGGCGGCACGATGTAGCGCTTCTGATCCGGCGCCCCGGCGCTCGGGGACGGTGCCGGGGGCGCGACGGGCGGCGCCGCGGGTGGCGCGACGGGCGACGCCACGGGCACCTGCGGCGGTGACGCGGCCGGCGTCCGCACCGGCGGAACCTCTTCTCGGCGTGCCTCGGCCGCGGCCGGCCGGCTCGGGCGGCGGACGGCGGCCCGCGGCGCGACCCGACGCGGCGGGACGCGCGCGACAACCGGCGGGGGGCGGATGCCGGGCAGGGCGATCCTGAGGCCCTCCACCGCCCGCACGAGGTCGCCGAGGCTGGCCTCGGCGGTGCGGCACAGCCGGATCCGCAGGGAGATCGCGCGGCGCGCGAGCGGCTCCGCCTGGAACAGAGCGGGCGGCTGCCCGCCGGCGGACGCGGCGCCGCGTCCGCCCTCGATCCACTGCCACGCGTAGAGGCAGTCGGCGCCGAGCGCGATGCCCACCGGGCCGTAGGCGTTCCGCAGCGGCGGCCGCACCGTCATCGCCTGCCCGGGAAACCGGACGGCGATCTCCCCCGCGATCCCGAACTCGCTGGGCTTGGCCAGCCGCGGCGGGAAGGCGAGGAGCAGGTCGGCGGTCTCCCGGCGCAGGGCGATCTCGGCGTGGTTGCGACCGTCGCCGCCGGCATAGCGCAGCCGCTGGTCGAACCCGTCGCGCTCGCGCGTCTCGATCACCGCGGTCAGCGTCCCGGCGCCGGGCAGGGTCAGGACCGGGACCGTCTGCGCCCGCGCGACGGCGGGCAGCAGGAGACACGCCAGGGCGCAGAGCCGGGCCGCACGGATCGCCGCGCGCCTCACGGGGTGGTCCGCTCGGTCGTGGCGGAGGTGTCGTAGGCCGAGCGCGCGGGCAGCTGGAACCGCTTCGCCTCGGAATTCTCGGGTCGCCCGCGCTCGGCCTGCTGGTCCTGCCACAGGGTCCCGGCGGCGGGCGGCGACAGGAATTCGGGCTTGTCGACGCCGCGATAATCCGGGAGCAGGGCGTAGCCGAACCGCTCGTAGGGCATCGGGCCCGCGCCGGGCACGCGCCGGGCCACCAGGGGCGGCGCCGGGGTCGTGGGCTCGCGGGCGTAGGTCCCCGCGGGAACGGGCTCGGCCAGGACCCGCACGAGCCCCGGCGGCGGGTAGCGGAGCGCGTTCTCCATGGAGACCGCCAGGGGAAACTCGTTGCGCTGCACGGCGAGGGGCTTGGCGTCCGTGCCGGCCGGCGGCAGGTCCGGCCGCGGCACCCGGTTGATCGGCGGCGTCTCGACCCGCGCCGCGGGCGCGGCGTGCCGCCCGGGTGCGGGCCCGGCGGCGGCGGGCACGGGGTCGCAGGGCAGCGGCGACCCGCCCGTGTTCTCGCGGAACAGCAGGTCGACGACCTTGGCGAAGAGGCCGTCGTAGCGATTCACGACTTCGAGGTACGGACGCTGCCGCTTCAGGCGCTGCAGCGTGAGGGCGTAGCCTAAGACGGTCCCCTCGCTCGGCATCCAGGCGACGGCCCGCTGGAACCACTCCAGCGCCGTGTCGAACTGGCAGGAATTGTAGGCGTACCACGCCAACCCCTGGGCGCCTTCGCCCGAGGTGGAGGCCGTCACGACCTGGGCGTAGCGGGCGATGCGCGCGGGCTCGATCGCGGGCGGGCGGGGCAGCGTCAGCTTCTGCTCCAGGATGTCGATGTAGAGCAGCTCGTTGCCCACGAACTTGTCGCGCCACGCGTAGGCGACCTCCTCGGCCTCGCGCGCCATGTCGAGCTGGCGCAGGGTCAGGGCGAGCCCGTGGGCGACCATCGCGTCGCCGCCCCGGGCGATCGCCTGCTTGAACCATTCGAGCGCCTCCCGAAACTGGCGGCGCTTGTAGGCGTACCAGCCGAGGAGGCTCGTCTGGGTGGGATCGCCGCTCTTGCGGGCGACGGCCTGGAAGGCCGCGAGATCGGCGGGGGTCGGGGTCTCGGCGCTCTCCTCGTGCAGGAAGGCCGCGATCCGGGCACGGGTGATGTCGAGGCGGATCGCGTCGAATTCCGAGGCCCCGTTCGCGCCCCGGTGCCCCATCTCGATCAGGCGCTCCGCCTGCGCCATGCGCAGATGCGCCATCGCCTTCTGGATGGTGGCGAGGCGCACGCCGGAATCGGCGTTGCCGTCGAGGATCGACTTGTAGAGCTCGAAGGCCTCGTCGCCCGAGCCGGTATCGCCCAGGGCGTCGGCGACCATCCAGACGCTCTGGACGTCGAGCGGATCGAGGGCGCCGGAATCGGCGCGGTAGAGGTCGATGATCGCGTCGGCGTCCTTGCCGGTGAGCGCCGTGATCCGGGACCGGAACTCGGCCCGGCGGAGCTTGCGCGCGAGCTCCTCGGAGGGCTGCCACGCGGGGTCGATCGACCTGCGCGCGACGATCGCCGCGCGGAGGTCGTCGAACCGCCCCGAGGTGAAGAGGTCCCACAGGGGCGCCTCTTCGGGCGGGCTCGGCTGCAGCGCGTTGAGGTCCGGCGGCTCGTTCCAGCCGGGATAGAGCCGCTTCAGGCGGACGATCTCGGCCTTCATCCGAGCCGTCTGCTTCTGGGCCGCGTAGTAGCGCAGCGCGCTCTCGTCGACCATGTCGGTCGTGCGGGACGTGGCCGGGTCGGCCAGGATCGCCGGGGCGCGCGGGCCGTCGCCGTAGACGATGCGGGGCTCGGGGCGTGTCGGCGCGGCGGGAGACTGGGGCGCGGGACCGGGTCGCGCGTCGACCTGCGCGGCGGCCGGCGCGGCGGTGAGCGCCAGCATCAGGAGGCAGGGCGCGGCCGGTCGGAGGCGTGCCGGCGGACGACCGGTCAGGACTTCAGGCATGACGGGTAACGCATGCGGGCCGCGGTCAGGGCGAGGAGGCTCAGAGTGGCCGGGTAGTAGTTCTGGTTGCCGATGTCGCCGCGCGCATCCTCGGGGAAGGGCGTCCCGTCGAGGGCGCAGGCCACCAGTGCCGGGAGCCCCATGTAGCCGGCCTCGGTGAGCCACTCGACCTTCCGCCCGTCGCCGGTGTCGACGATCGGCAGCCGTTCCCGATCGGCGCCCGACCACAGGACCTGGAACGGCGCGAGGTCGTCGGGCCGCACCAGCCCCGCCCAGACGAGGTAGAGCGGGATCCGGATGGCGTTGTAGGAGAACAGCGGCGGGAAGCCGTTCGCGGGACGCGGCGCCTCCTTGGCGGAGATCCACTCGGTGGGCAGGTTGCTCGGACCGAAGCGCGACTGCCGCAGCAGGGCGAGGCCGCTGCGCGTCAGGGCCGCCCAGTCGTATTCCGGCGCGACGAGGGCGAGGCGCGGGAAGGCGGGGAAGATCCAGTAGGAGAGGTTGATCAGCGGACCGTCCGGGCGCTCCCGCGCTGAGAAGCCCGAGACCGCCGGCAGCAGCAGCGCCCCGTGCGGGTCCCGGAACAGGATGGTCTTGCGCCCGAACTCGATGGCGATCCGGCGCGCGGCGGTCCGGTAGCTCGGCTCGTTCCAGGCCTCGGCCGCCTCGGTGAGCGCCCAAGCGATCAGGATGTCGCCGTCGGTGGCGTTGTTCATGTCGCTCACCGCCGGACGCTTGTCGGGTGACCAGCGCCACGCCAGCAGCTCGTCGCCGCGGACCATCAGGTTGGCCCGGGTCCAGCCCCAGATCCGCTCGAAGCTGATCCGATCACCGGCCGCCACGGCGAGCAGCATGCCGTAGCCCTGGCCCTCGCTGTGGCTGATCTGACCGTTCGCGGTGTCGACCACGCGCCCCTGGTCGGTGATGAACCGCGCGCGGTAGGCCCGCCACGCGGCGTCGTTGCCGAGCTTGCCGGCGAGCCCCTGGGTCGCGGTCCGGGGCGCCTGCGCGGGCTGCGTGCCCGGCTGCGCGGTACTCGGAGGCACGGCGGGCTCGTCCTGGGGCGAGGCCGCCGCCGCGGGCAGGATCGCCGCGGCGAGGAAAGCTGCGGCGAGGGGGGTGCGGGCGCGGCGGCTCATGGATTCTTCCTGCCGACGTTGCGCACGAGGCTCGTGGTGGCCAGGCCGAGGCAGAGAGCCATCGCGAGGGTCATGCCCACGTAGTATTCCGTGTTGATCGACAGCCAAGCCGCGGACACGAGGCGCAGGTTCGGCAGAGATCGCGGCTGCGTCTCGACGATCTCGATCCGCTCGGGCCGGGACGTCACCAGCGTGCCGTTCGACGCGTCGAGGAAGGCGGCGCTGCCGCCGAGCTTCGCCCAGACCACCGGGTCGACGAGGCAGGAGACGGACGCCTTCAGCAGCGACGCGTTCGGCGCGGTCACGATCACCGTGTTGCTCGACTGGACCGGGGGGCCCTCGGCGATGAGCAGCGAGGCCGTGGCCGGAACCTCGACCGTCTCGTCCGGCTTCACCTGCGCCGTGATCGTCTGGCGCAGGGAGTGCACCGTGCCGGTGATCTCGTTCCAGACGGAGTCCAGGGCCGCCCAGATCTGGCGCGAGCCGCGTGTCGACGCCTCCCAGCGGTCGATGAGCTCGCGGTCCGACGCGGAGCCCGAAGGGGTGGCCGGCGGAGCCGTCGGGGCGGGCCCGGCGCTCGTCTGGCCCTGGGATTGCGGCGCCTGCTGGGTCGGGGCGGGCTGCGCCGGGCGCACCTGCGGGATCAGGGTCGGCAGGGCGCAACGCATCGGGAGGTTGCGGCGCAGCCGATCGAGGGTGAGCACGCCCTCGGGACCGAACTGGCCCGGGGTGGCGACCATGTCGGCGCGGCCTTCCCAGACCCGCTGGACCTGCTGCGGATCGAAACCGACCGATTCCAGGAGCGCCGGGTCGAGGGCGCGGGCGGGCGCGACCACGAGCTGGCTCGTGTCGGACACGACCTGCTGCTGGGTCACGACCTCGAAATCGATGACCCGCTCGGCTGCCATCGCCAGTCGGGCGGCGAGGGTCGCGGCCGCGTCGGCGCTGTCGCGGTCGGGCGTCGGCAGAACGAGGCGCGCGCGCTGCCCCGGGACGACGAACGGTACGGCGCCGCCCTTGATCGCCGCGAGGTCGGGGCTGCGCGCCGCCCGGGCGAAATGCGGGATCTCGATCCGCGAGCGGTCGAGAAACAGGAAGCGCGCCTGCTTGGCCGCCGGGCTGAGGGTATCACAGACTTGGTCTGCGGCGTTCGGCAACTGCGCCGAGATCTCGACGTGGTTCACCCCGGGGCGCCAGAGGCTGAAGGGCAGGGGGATCGCGCTGTCGTCGAACACCTCGCCGCGCCCGTCGGGTAGCGGGACGCTGGCCGCGTTGCGCCCGTTGATGTCGATGACGATGCGGGCGTCCGAAGAGAGCCCGGCCACGTAGGCCCCGGCCAGGTGGAGCATCACCTTGCCGTAATCGGCCGGGACGAAATCCCCGGGAAAGCGGAGGGCGAAGCCGACATGGAGCAGGCGCCCCGAGAACTCACGGGACGTCACGCCGAGGCGGTCGAGCGTCAGGTTCTCGCCGCCGTGCACCATGTAGCCGCGGAAGAGCTGGACAGCCTTGAGCCCGCCCGGCGTCCCGGTGTCGGCCGGCACGGCGAGGTTGGTGATGGCCTGACGGACGTCCTCGTCGCGGGCGCCGGTGACCACCAGGGTCGGCGGTGTGTTCGGCCGCGACGGCAGGATGGCGAGACGCGGCCCGCTGATCGGGCCCAGCTCGGGAACGCCCTCGATTCCGGCGATCTCGGAGGCGGTACCGACGACGAGGTTGATGCCGTTCCGGCCCTGCAGGGGAGGGCCGAAGGTCACGGTCGGACGGGCGACCCGGCCCACGAGGGCGAGGGCCTGCACCGCCTCGATCATGCGCTCCAGGCGAGCGAGGTTCGGGCGCTCGTTCAGGATGACCTGGATCGGCAGGGCGCCACTCTCGTCCGGCTCCGCGGCGGCGAGAGACCGGACGTCCATGTCGGTCGCCGGCGGGACCACGAGGCCGGATCGCGACGGGTCGATCTGCGTCCACAATTCGTAGGTCGCCCCGACCGAGCAGTCGACGCGATGGCGCTGGCTGGCGGTGAAGGTGACGGCGTTGTAGCCGGGCTTCAGCACGCCGTCGCCGATGGCGAACTCCACCACCTTCACGGCACCGGGCGCCTGGATGCGGGTCCAGCCGACCTTCGTCCCGTTGACGAAGGCAGCGAGTTCGGAACTCTCCGGCGCCACCGAGATCGCCGACAGGTAGGAGAGGCGCAGCCGTGCCGGTCCCCGCGTCTGCGCCTCGGTGAGGTAGACGGGGTAGCGCAGAGAATCCTCTTCCCCGGTCAGGCGGAAGCCGCGCGGGCCGGACGGAAGCCGTCGCGCCGGCGCGATGGTCGCCTGGATCGCCGCGCGCGGCACCGTCTGAGGCGCGGCGGTCCGGGGCGGCTCGGACGGGCGCGCGGTCGGCCGCGTCTCCGTCGCCGACGCGTCCGGCCGGCGTGCGGGGCCCGACCCGTCCTCGGACGGCGCGCGCAGGGCGTTGCCGCTCGGCGGGACCGTCAGCCGTTCCGCCGGCCCCGAGCCCAGGAAGCTCTGGGCCAGGGCAGGAACGCTCGCGAGACCGAGCAGCAGTCCCAGCACGGGGAGGCAGAGCCGAGCACCCATCGCCGTCACGCCGCGCTCGTGCGCCGGCCGCGAAGCTCGGCCAGGGTGCGCTCGTTCTCGTAATCCATCATCAGGCGGACCCAGTCGTCCCCGCTCTCGATGTCGGTGGGTTTGGCGGTCGCGGGCAGCGACGGCGCCGCAGCGGGGGCCGCCGGTGCCGGGACGGACGGCACCGGAGCCGGCACCGGCGCCGCGGCGGCGTCGTGCGGTGCGTCGTAGATCGGCGCCTCCTCGATCTCGACGGGCCTGGGGCGCCGGCTCGCGAGAAGATAGCGGAGCGCGCGGAACGGCTCGACCAAGCCCCACCACGCGAATTGCAGCGTGCCGGTGGGAATATCCTTGTGCCGCCGCCGCCGCAGCTGGAAGCGCCGCATCGCCTCGGCGTCCCCGTACATGAGTCCCGCGAGCGCCGGGTAGTCGCGGATGGCCAGCGTGCCGAAGTTCACCCGCATGACGAGCTCCTGTCCGTCGCGCGTCGCCTGCTCCAGGTGCACCGGAAGCGGCGCGGTCCGGCGCGCGCCGGCCGTCGGCTCGACGCTGAGCGTCCCCCGCAGCGGCGGGCGCGTGAGCCCCGGATCGAGGGCGCCGCCGAGGAGGCGCAGGGTGCAGGCTTCGGCGGAGACGCGCTCGATCGAGACGTCGACGCTGTGCCCGGCGACCGTGAGGACGCCGCGGCGATCGATCGCCAGGGAGGGCGTGCGCTCGAGCTGGCGCCGCTCGGCGCAGACCCCGAGGGACGCGCCCGCGGTGAGCAGGTTGAAGAAGTTCCACAGCCCGACCACCAGCATGAGGTTGGTCACGCCGGGCTCGTACAGGTAGCGCCACGCCGCGACGGCGCAGCCGAGCATCAGGAGCAGGTAGATCAGGAAGAACGGAAGGGCGAGCGACGAGATGTGGTCGTGGTCGAGGGTCGCCCCCTTGTTGGTGACGTTGAAGGTCGGCTTGCGGGGCGACGCGATGACAGAGACGATTGCCTTGGCCAGGTAGACGCCCTGGATGTACTCGTAGAGTTCCGACACGAACGGCCATCGGAACTTGCCGTAGATGTAGTTCTGGATCATCAAGTTGATGATGATGTAGGTCAGCGTGTAGGCGATCGACTCGTCCACGCTGGCCACGAAGATCTTCAGGTCGAAGAAGATGTGCAGCAGCGGCGCGAACATGAAGATCAGCCGCGGGATCGGGAAGAACCAGAAGGTCATGCTGGAGAGGTAGGCGATCTTCTGAATGGGCTTGAGGCCCTTCTGGAAGGCCGGGTTCTTCAGCAGCAGGATCTGGAACATCCCCTGGCACCAGCGGGAGCGCTGGCCGATGAAGTCCGCCAGTGTGTCGGGCTGCAGGCCGGCGATCAGAGGCTTGTCGACGTAGGCGCTGTTCCAGTGGCGCGAGTGCAGCTCGAAGGCGGTCTCGCAATCCTCCGTGATGGTGATGCCCGAGAAGCCGCCGGCCTCGTCGAGGGCGGTGCGGCGCAGAAGGGCCGCCGAGCCGCAGAAGAACGAGCCGTTCCACTTGTCGAGGCCGCGCTGCGTGACCGCGTAGAACATCTCGTTCTCCGAGGGCATGCGCTCGAAGGTCCGCAGATTGCGCTCGACCGGGTCGGGGTTGAGGAACGCGTGCGGCGTCTGCACGAGGAACAAGCGCGGATCCTGCGCGAAATAGCCGACGGTCTCGGTCAGGAACGAGCGGAACGGGACGTGGTCGGCGTCCAGCACCGCCACGAGGTCCCCCCGGGCATGGGCGAGACCGTTGTTGAGGTTGCCCGCCTTCGCGTGCTCGTTCCGGGCGCGGGTGAGGTAGCGGGCGCCGAGCTCGTCGCAGAGCGCCTGCAGCTCACCCCGACGGGCGCGCGCCGCCGCGGCCTTGGCCGGGTCGGCATCGCTGCACTTCTGGTCGGTGCCGCCGTCGTCGAGCAACCACACCGTGAGCTTCTCGGGCGGGTAGTTCAGCTGTCGCGCCGCCGCCAGGGTCATGGCGAGGATCGCGGCATCCTCGTTGTAGCTCGGGACGAACACGTCGACCGTGGGCAGGTCGGCGGCTGGGGCAGCCGGCGGCGGGTCGCGCCGCAGCGGGTCCGCGTTGATGATCAGGCTGACGAACAGGATGAAGACGCAGTAGAGCTCGGCCACCAGCAGGATCAGGCCGAAGCCGAAGCTGACCGGGTCGCCCGGCGAGGGCAGCGTGTTGGTGAGCCGCCACAGGATGTAGCGCAGCACCACGAGGCTGCCGAGCGCCATGAAGACGAACCGCGTGCGCGGCCCGTCGAGCACGGCCCACAGCACGATCATCACCGCCATGGCGGCGAGGCTCATGGCGAGCTGGGCCTGCGTCCCGACCGGCTGGCTGAGCAGGGCGAGGCTGGCGACTGTCGCCCCAACCCAGGCCAGCCAACGCAACGCCTGCCTCACGCTACAGCCTCCCGGGCCAAAAATCCCTCGGATCGAGGTGCAACGGCTCTACCGCCGGGTTTGTACAGCGACGATGGTCAATGAACAAACCCATTCGTAATATCCAGCCCACTCCACTTAGCCGGAAATTACGGTTAACTTAGGAATGCGGGCAACCCAGATGATGCCCGGCGTGGCGAAGTCGATCGGGCTGCGAGAACGAGACCGGGACGCGCCGTTGCGCCGAATACATTAATATTCCGTTCTAAAGCTTCGCTATAAACGGCTTCGGTGCGGCGCAGGCGACGTAGAGCGCCATGGATAATCGGAACGACCCGCCCGGCGGAACGCGCCCGCGTCGGGGGGCACGGCCGGGTTGCGCCGCGGGCCTTAATCGACCCTTAACGAAAATCGCGCCTCGCTCGGGACCGACCCCCGGGCGTACGGATGACCGCGAAGCCGCTGCAGATCTCCCTCGGATTGCTCAACGCGCTGCAGGTGGCGATCGCCGCGGCGGCGGGGTTCGCGGCCGCCGTCCTGATCGTCGTCCCGGCCGCGCGGCCCGGACCCGCGGCGTCCCCGCAGGAGATGGTCGGTTCGGCCTCGCGCGCCTACGTCGCCGCCCTCGCGGCGCGACTGCGGCAGACCGTGGTCGATGCGCGCAGCGCCGCCCTGATGCTCCGCGACGACGAGGGCCTGCTCTCCGCCGACCAGCGTGCCGCGCGCCTGCGCGGGTGGCTCGACCTCAACCCGGTCTACCGGGACGCCGTCCTCGTCGCGCCCGACGGTACCGTGCTGGCGGCCCGGGACGAGCGCCGCGTCGGCAGCAGCGTCGCGCGGCAGACGTGGTTCCTGCGCGGCCGCGCGGCCGGGGTCATCGTGGTCAGCGACGGGGCGGAGGCCGACTCGCCGTTCGGGACCGCCGTCGCGCTGGGCGAGCGCGGTCAGGACGGCCTGCTGCGCCTCGACGCCGACCCGAGCTATCTCACCAAGGTCGAGGAGGAGGTGCGGCGCGCCGCGGCGCTGCCCGACACCCTCGGCTTCCTCGTCGCCACCCCGGACAGCCGGGTCCTGTCGGGGGCCCCGAGCCCGTTCCGGACGACGGCCGTCTCGGCCACGACGCCGATGCGTCTCGCGGCCGAGATCGGTTCGCCAGGATGGCTGGTGACGGCGCAGGCCGTGCCCTCCGGCGCGTCGCTCGCCGCGTCACCGGACTGGCGGATGCTCGGCGTCGGGCTCGCCCTGATTCTCTGCGCGGCGGCGCTCGGCTTCGTCGCGGGAGAGCGGCTGACGCGACCGCTGCGCCGCCTCCTGAGGGGTGAGGGCGAGACCGCCGGCGAGACCGAAGCGCCCCGCACGTGGATCGGCGAGTTCGCGGCGCTCTCGGACGTCTTCGCGGGGCATCGCCGCAGCGCCGGGCTGCAGATGGCCGGCGCCGGGTCCGAGGTCGCGCGCCTCAAGGCGCGTCTGACAACCTTCGAGGCGGTCTCCGGCTGGGCCTGCTGCGAGATCGATCCGGACACCGGCCGGACCCTGCTGGATTCGCGGAGCGCGGCCGGCGACGACGGAGCCCCCGTCGCCGCCCCGTTCGCCGCCTGCTTCGTCGCCGAGGACCGGCCCGTGCTCGACCGGGCGCGCGACGCCGCACTCGCGGCCGACGGCCCGCACGACGTGACCCTGCACCTCCGCGACTGGCCGGAGCAGCAGGTCCAGGTGAGGCTGCTGTGCCTCGCCGACGCCAGGGGCGACCGGCGGCTCTTCGCCCTGATGCGGAAGCTGCCGGGCGGCGAGGGGGCGACCCTGCCGCAGCCCGTCGAGCCGCGTCGCAACCTCGTCCTGCGGCGGGTGACCGACGGCATCGTCCACGAGTTCAACGACGTTTTGACCGTCGTCCTGACGAATCTCACGCTGCTGGCGCGGCGCCACACCCTCGGGGACGACCAGGAACGGCTGGTCGGGCGGGCGACGGCCGGCGCGCGCCGGGGCGCGGCGCTCACCCGCCGGATGCTGCACCTCGTGCGCGGCGACGAGACCGGCATCACCCTCGCCGAGACCGACCTCGCCACCACCTTCGAGGGCTACCTGCCGTTCCTGGCCGCGAACGCCCTCGGCGAGATGCCGGTCCTCAACCGCATCCCCGCCGGGTTGCCGCCCGTCCTGTGCAGCGAGCGCGTGCTGGAGCTGCTGCTCCTCAACCTGGCCTTCCATATTCGAGACGCCGGCCTCGCCGGCTTCGCCATCGCGGCCGTCGAGGGCACCCCCGAGGACATGGGCGCCGCGGCGGAAGTTGCGGCCTACGTGCGCGTGCTCGTCAGCAGCGGTCGCCGACCCGAGGCCGCGCCGCTGCCGACGGCAGCAGGCCCGACCCTCGCGGCGGCCGCGGCGCTCGTCACCGAGACCGGCGGCCACTGGCGCCTGATCCGCGACGGGACCGGCGCCGAGCCGTTCCTGGCCGAGTTCTGGCTGCCCGCCGCGCCCCCGGCCGTCGCCACGCTCCCTCCGATCCGCGCGGCGGGGCTGAAGATCCTGCTCGTGGAGAGCGACGGCCTCGTGCGGGCCAGCGTCGCAGAGGTGCTCGCCGATCTCGGCCACGCGGTGGTCCAGGCCGCCTCCGGGGCGCACGCCCTCGAGATCCTTGCCCGCGACGCCGCCTTCGACGCGATGATCGTCGATCAATCGATGCCGGTGATGGCGGGTCTCCAGCTTGCCGCCACCGTGGTCGAGCGCTACCCGCAGATCCGGGTCATCCTCGCCAGCCCACACGGCCAGCTGCCGCGCTCCGCCGACGCCTTCCTGCGGATCGACAAGCCTTTCCGCAACGAGGACCTGCAGGTCGTCCTCGACGCCGCGGTCCGCGCGCGCGCGGCCTGATCGCCGCGCATCCCGCCCGATTGAGCGACCGCGCGGTTCTCGCGCTCGCTCTCCGCGCCGACGCCCTGATCGAAACTCAGTCCTTCCAAAAGTGGATGTTAACTATTGTCGACGAGTGTTGGTTAAAGCGTAAATCGTACCTTAACGGAGCTTTCGAATATGGGCAGGACTGCGGAACCAGCTGCCCGACGTCCTCGCACTCCGTACACGACCGTTCTGGCCCTCTCGTGCGCCTGCGCGGCGGCCTCCGCCACGCAGGCCGCCGCCGCCGACCTCCCGGCGCGCAGCGCCGGCGCCGACTGGTACACGGGCGCCTCGCAGCAGGCGGTCGACGACAGCTGGGCCGTCGCGGTCGACGGATCCACCAGCGTCACGTCGAACAGCTCGGCCTTCGGCTCCGTGACGGTGACCGCCGCGCCGAACGGCTCACCCACCCGGGACGGCCTGCGGGTCCGCGTGGACGCCATCGGTGGCACCTACTCGTATCCCGGCCGGTCCGTCGCGACGCGGGTCACCGGCTACCAGCAGGAAGGCGCCCTGCAGGCGGGTTACGAGTGGGTCTGGAAGGACGCGGCCCTCGCAGGATTCATCGGCTTCAACGTCCGCAGCAACCAGCTGTCGATTCCCGATCCGGGCAACCCGGTCGTCGGTACGGGAGTCGGGCTGAAGGTCGCGGGCAATTTCTACGCGACGCCGACCGACCGGACCATGGTCTCGGCCTACGGCTCGTACTCGACGAAGTTCAACGCCTACTACTCGCGCCTGCGCGTCGGCTACATGCTCGCCGACGGCGTCTATATCGGCCCCGAGGCGCTGTTCCTCGGCGACGACTTCTTCCGCCAGTATCGGATCGGCGCCCACCTGACCGGCGTCCGCTTCGGACCCGTCCAGATGTCGGTGGCCGCGGGCTACGTCCGGGATCGGGTGCAGGGATCCGGGTACTATTCCAGCATCGAGGCGCGCTCGACCTTCTAGATTTTGGCGCGGGCTGCCTGACGGGACGCGCGGCTCGTTTCAGAAGCCGCGCGGACCGGAGACGCTACCGGGACGTCGTCAGCAGCCGGCCGGGCCGCAGCGGGTCCCAGACGCCTTCGAAGACGGGCTGCATCGCATCGTTGAGCGACTGCGCCTGGGACACCGGCGACGGGGCCACCTTGGGTTGGATGCCGACGAGCGTGGCCGACGCGCCGAGGAGACCGATCAGGCAGAGGCCGGCGATCGCCCAGCGCGGCGCACCCCAGGTGTGGAGCACGCCGGCCAGCGTGACGAAGATGGCAAATAGGCCGATGAACTGATGCATTAGACACCTCTCAGCGGTGTCTAGAGCGAGAATAGAGCCAAGGACTCTGTTCCATAATGGAACACAAGTTACCAACGGCGTGGATACTGGAGGCTCATTCCCGGACTCGGGCGTGGACCCTCGCAGGTCGCCGACACCCTCAGTGCCGCGAGGATCGACCAGGCAGCGCCGATGGGCTTCCGACGCGCTTGGCGGCTGCGTGCGGCATGTGCCTGAACCCGCTCGGGTCCCTTCCGACCGATATGCGATGGTTCGATTAAGACGGCGGTTCCCGGTCGAGAACCGGCGCCATCCTTCTCCCGCGCGGGAGAGGGGGCCCGCGCCTCTCGCGGCACGGGCTCGGCCCTGGCCTCCGTGCCGATCTAATCGCGCACGGCGCTCGCGGCCCCGCGATCCCGTCGACGTGAGGCCGACGGCGGCACGCGGCGATCCGTGTCAGAGACGGCTGACGAGGAAACCGAGACCGAAGCCGACGAGACCGGCCACGATCAGGGAGGCGTGCGGCCACTCGACGGATTTCTGATGACCTTCCCAGGCGACGTGGCGGCTCCGGTCGTAGGCCTCCGCGGCGTGGTCCGAGACCTCGTCGGCCGCGTGCCGCACGGCGTCCTTGGCTTGGCCGTAGAGATTCTCGGCGGTGCCCTGCGCCTCCCGGAGACGCCCCTCGAGCGCGTGACGGTCCGAGCCGAAGGCGTCGCCGACCGCGCCCTGCACCTTCCCGCCGAGCGTGCGCGCGGCGCCCGTGATCCTGTCCGTGTCGACCATGACCATGTTCTCCGAATGTGTCGCGGGAAGGTGCCGAAGTCGCGGCGGTCGGACTCCCAACCCTCTGTGGCGACTGGGGCAACAGCGATCTGCGCCGGGCGTTCCCCGGCTCCGTGGCGGAGTCCGGTCGAAACGATCGTGGGCGGTCGACGAATGCCCCGTCCTGCCCGCCGGTACCGCGCTCGACACGTGCGCTCCTTGAGCGGACGAGCGTCGCGCCAGGCGCAAGTCGCAGCCTCATTCAGGCCGCACTCACCGCCGAAGCGGCGAGCTTGAGCGTGAGGGGACCGGATGAACGAGGGCGGACGAGCACCGCGCGGCGGGCTGCCCATTCTGCACAGGTCCCTGTCGCGCAGCGCGGTCGCGGCCCCGACCCACGGAGTGACGACGCCGCTCGACCGGCGACGGCTGAACCTGCGCTGGCTCTGCGCCAGCTGCCTGATCGCCACCTGCGGCGCGGCCCTCATGGGGGCGGCGCTCCGCATGTCCGTCGACACCGATCTCGCGCCAGCCAAGCCGACATTCCGCCAGGGGTCCGCCCAGGTCGCGGAGGGGCAAGGTGTGGTCGGACAGCGCGGCGACCGCCTCGTGCGGCGCCAACTCGTCGCCTCGGACCGGGAGGAGTTCTCCGCGCCGGTGACCCACCAGGTCGGCGCGCGCGAGATTATCCGGACCCAGCCCTTCGTGCGACTGGTCACGAGCCTGTCCTCCGGCGACGCGGTCGACGGGCAGATCCCACCCTTCGATCCGACGCGCCAGCTCGCCGCGGACGGAGAGGTCGCCCCTGTCGCAGACGAGCCGGTGGACGATCCGTCCGGGACCACGGTCACGATCACGCGCTCCGCGCTCGCGGGCACGCCGGTTCCCGACGACGCGCCCGGCCTGAGCGACGAGGACGTCACGGCCCTCGTGGAGAGGCAGTCGGATGAGGCGCGCGAGACGGGGCCGCGGATCGCCGTGCCGCTCGCGCCGCAGCGCCTGCTCTCGCAGATCCTGGTCGCCGCGCCGGCCGACGCCGCCGCGACTGCCGCCGGCGCCGATACGGGCCGCGACCCGTTCCACGCGATCGAAGTGCGGGTCGTCCCGGAGAACATCACCGACCTCGCCGAGACCCAGCCCGCCTCCGGCCTGAGCCTGACCGAGACGCGCGACGTCGTGCTCAAGCGCGGCGAGACTCTGGCCGACGCGCTGGCGGCGAACGGCGCCGAGCCGGCGCGCGTGACCGCCATCCTGGCCGCCTTCAGCGAGCATGCCCGCACCGGGCTGGCCGAGGGGCAGCACGTTGACCTGCTCCTCGTCCGCTCGCGCGCCGGCGAGGCCGCGCGCCGGATCGCCCGGGTGACGCTCTACGGCGCGGGCGGCGTCGAGGAGATCGTCGCGGAACGGGATTCCGGCGGCTTCGTCACGGTGGCGCCGCCGTCGGCCCAGGTCGCGGCGTCGCGTTCCGGTGACGACGGCGACGGAGAGGGCTCGGGCGCCAGCCTTTACAGGAGCATCTACGAGGCGGTCCTGCGTAACGGCCTGCCCGACATCCTGGCCGAGCGCATCGTCGGCATCTTCGCGTTCGGCCTGGACATGCAGCGCCGGATCGCCCCGTCCGACCGGCTGGAGGTGCTGTTCAGCCCGAGCGAGAAGGCGGGCGGCCCGCCGGAGGTGCGCTACGTCGCCCTGACGCTCGGCGGGGTGAAGCACCGCGCCTACCGCTTCGAGGCGCCCGAGGCCGGGACGGCGAGCTACTTCAGCGAGACAGGCAACTCGCTCCGCAAGTTCCTGATGCGCATGCCGATCGCCGACGGGCGGATCACCTCGCCGTTCGGCACGCGCGTCCATCCGATCCTCCACTACGCCCGCTTCCACAACGGCGTCGATTGGGCCAACAAGGCCGGCACGCCGATCATGGCGACGGGCGACGGAACGGTAGCGTATGCGGGCCCGCGCGGCGGCTACGGCAATCGCGTCGAGATCCACCACGCGAACGGCTACGTGACGGCCTACAATCACCTGCAGCGGCTCGCGCACGGCGTTCAGGTCGGCGCGACCGTCCACCAGGGGCAGGTCATCGCCTACATGGGCTCGACCGGCCTCTCGACGGGCCCCCACGTCCACTACGAGGTGAGCGTCAACGGGCGCTTCCTCGACCCGATGACGATCCGCCTGCCCGACAGCCAGGGCGTTTCGCCCAGGCTGATGACAACTTTCGAGCGGCAGGTCGCGGCCACGAACGCGCTCCGCCACCACGGCGCCCTGGCGATGTCGGCCCTGCCGCTCTGAGGCGATCGCGCGGACCTCAACCGGTCGCGGAGGGCCGCGTGCCGTTCTCCGAGGGGGTGGCAGCCCCGGTCATCCGGCGGTCGACGGCGGCGAGCGTGTCGAGCAGGCGCTTCCGGAGCCGCGCCGCGCCCTCCATCTCCAGGGCGTCGACGTCGACGTAGAAGTCGATCCCCCGGGCGTGTTCGGAGAAGATCGTCTCCGGGGCCTCGGCGGTGAGGTCGCCCTCGATGGCGTAGGGGACGATCTCGCGGCTGATGCCCTTCATGCGGATCGGCTCCTGCGGGCTCGCCTGGACGATGTCGCTCACCAGCGCGTAGGTCTCGTAGCTCAGGGTGATGCCGCCCGGGACAGCGGCCGCCTGGAGGCGGGCGGCGAGGTTCGCCTCCGCGCCGATGATCGTGTAGTCCATCCGCTCGTCGCTGCCGAAATTGCCGACGTTGCAGTAGCCCGTGTTGATGCCGATCCGGGCCTGGAACGGGCGCTCGATGCCGGATCGCCGCCAGCGGGCGTTGAGCTGGCCCAGGCGCTTCTGCATCTCGATCGCCATTCGAACGCAGGCCTGCGCGTCCTCGCGGACGCCCCGGCTCTCCGGGTCGCCGAAGAAGACCAGCATCGCGTCGCCGATATACTTGTCCACCGTGCCGCCGTGCTTGACCGCGATGGCGGTCATCTCGGTCAGGTACTCGTTCAGCAGCGCGGTCAGTTCCTCGGGCTGCAGGCGCTCGGTGGTCGCGGTGAAGTCCTTGATGTCGGAGAAGAAGATCGTCAGCTTCTTGCGCTCGGTCGCCACCGACACGTCCCGCTCGCCGCTGAAGATGCTCTTGTAGACCTGGGGCGAGATGTACTTGGCGATCTGCACCGAGACCGACGCCAGGAACCCGTTCGACTCGGTCAGCTCCCTGTTCATCCGGTCGATGAGGCGGGACTGGCGCGCCTGCAGCAGCAGGAAGGTGGTGCCGGCGAGCGCCGCCAGGATGAAGTAGCCGAGCAGGTACTTGAAGGCGAAGACGTTGGCGGCGATCGGCTGGTGCAGGACGATCTCCTGGATGCCGCGGACGTCGCCGACCTTCCAGTCGGTCTTCGGGCTCAGGGGATGGGCGTTGTGGCAACGCACGCAGGCGGATTCCATGCGGATCGGCGCAGCGATGCGCACCTGCCGGTCGAAGATGGACCCCGTCGTCTCGCTGACGAAGCCGGTCTTGGGGTGCGCCCGGAGGTCCGCCAGGGCCTGGGTCTCGAAGCTGTCGAGATCGTGCGGCTTGCGGTCCTTGAACGGGAGATCGGAGACGAAGCGGTACTTCACCGCGCCGTCGCCGCCGCTGATCCGCTCGCCGAGTTCCAGGGAGAGCGTCGCGGGGATCGGGATCGCGTTCGGCACCCCCTTGTAGTCGTGACGCGTCTCGACCCGGCCGGTCGCGGCGTTGACCGCCTGGACGACGTCGCTGGCGTAGAAGCTGCGCATCTGGTCGATGATCCGGCCGGTCTCGATCGCCTGCGTGGCGAGCATGCGCTCGGACAGGCCGCGCAGGTCGAGCCAGACCGCGACCGGCAGCCCGGCCAGGCCGAACAGGATCGCCGCCACCAGGAGCGGTCCCATGAACCGCTGCTGGCGCGCGACCGACTCGTCGAAACTCGACATCTCTCGCGACCCCGGGGCGCCAGGACACGGCCCCCATACTGGTCAGCTCCATATACAATGATGTCTTTCCCGAGAAGCATTGACTTTTCGGGCGCACCTCGAACCGCGGCATCAATGCAATGTCTGCGCGAAACACAGTCGACGAAATCAATCGACTTGGGGAGGTCGTGGCGCGCCCTCCGCCGTCGGCTCTCCGGAACGCGCGCTGAGCCGCTGTTGCGGGATCGGCGCATCGTCGTCGGTCGGGAGCGGCGCATCCCGAGCCGTGCCTGCGGCGGATCCTTCGAACGGCACCTATAGTCCGCGCGTCGACGGCGTGATTCCGGCCAGGCGATCTCAGATAGGTGCGGGCGCTGGGACGATTCGGGATCGGTCTGGGGAGGGTGCGATGGCGGATGTACTGATCGTGGGGGCCGGTCCGGTCGGTCTGACGCTCGCCTGCGAACTCGCCCGGCACGGGGCGCGCTGCCGGATCGTCGATGCTGCGGCGCGGCCGTCGCCCTATTGCCGCGCGATCGGGGTTACCCCGCGCACGCTGGAAGTCTGGGAGGACATGGGCCTCGCCCGCGAGATGATCGACGCGGGTCTCTGGCTCACGGGCCTGCGCACGATCCTGCACGGCCAGCCGCCAATCGACGCGGTCAGTCCACCGGTCGATCTGCCCTACGCGTCGCTCGGTCTGCCCCAATTCGAGACCGAGCGCGTCCTGAACCGTCAGTTGGAGCGCTTTGGCGTCCGGGTCGAGCGCGGCCTGCGCCTGACGGCCCTTGAGCAGGACGGCGCCGAAATCCGCGCGCACCTACAGGAAGCGGACGGTGCGGTCGCGGAGGCGCACTTCCGCTACGTCGTGGGCTGCGACGGTGCCCACAGCACGGTCCGGCGCCAGCTCGGCATCCCGTTCGAGGGCGAGGCCTATCCCTGGCCGTTCATGCTCGGTGACGTGCACATCGCCTGGGACGTACCCTACGGCCTCGCGGTCCGGGCGCTGCGACTGAACGAGGACGCCCCGCCCGACATGTTCATCGCCATCCCGCTCCCCGAGCCGGGCCGCTACCGCGTCTCGATGCTCGCGCCGCAGCATCTGGTGCCGGCGGGCGGGTCGGACCACGGGATCCAGGCCGAGCTTCAAGGCCCGTCGCTGGCCGACCTGCAGGCCGTGGCCGACGATCTCCTGCCGGACGGCTCGCGCCTGTCGGACCTGCGCTGGTCGTCGGTGTACCGCATCAGCATGCGCCTCGCCGCCGCCTATCGGCGCGGCCGCTGCTTCCTGGCGGGCGATGCCGCCCACATCCATCCGCCGACCGGCGGGCAGGGGATGAACACCGGAATCCAGGACGCCTACAATCTGGCCTGGAAGCTCGCCCTGGTTCTTCGGGGCGCCAGCCCCGAGGCTCTCCTCGACAGCTACGAGGGGGAGCGGCGCCCGGTGGGCGCAGACGTGATCGCGCGGACCCAAACAGCGAGCGAGGGATACGGTCGGGAGCGCGGCGGCGCGCCGGACCGCCTCGCCGACACGCAGGTCCTCGTCAGCTATCGGAACACGGCCTGGATCGCCGACGACGCGACGGAGTCGACGGAGGCCGGCCCGAGGGCCGGCGACCGGGCGCCCGACGTCAACGGGCTGGTCCGCGACGGACTCGGCTTCCCGACGCGGCTCTTCGACGAACTCAGAGGCACCGAGCACGTCCTCCTCATTCATCCTGCCGGGATGTCGGACGCCGTGGCCGGCCCCGATCTGCCGATCTGGGCTCGCCAGCACCGTTCCCGCGTCCGGGTCGTCGTCATCGGCAGCGAGGTGCCCATCCCGGGCGTGACGACGCTCGCGGATCCGACAAGGTCCTTCGGTACGGCTTACGGCGCGGGAACCTTGGCCTGCTTGATCCGGCCGGACGGGCACCTCGCCTGGCGCGGCCGGACGTGGCGCGAGCCCGGCCTGCACGCACATCTCCGGCGCCTGTTCCCGTCGGCCTTCCCGCAATGAGCGCAAGCCGTGGCCGGCATCCGACCGGCAGCCCGGCCCCTCGTCCGAGGCCCATCCGCATCGACGCGCCCGCGTTCAGGCGTCCGGCCCGCCATCCCGTCCGGTGACGCGCTTCGACCAGTCCTCGACCGCACCGGTCCGCAAGCGTCGGCGCAGGAGCAGGCGCCAGCTCTCCGCCAGTTCCGGGAGCGCGCTCGCGGCCTGCAGTTCGGACCGGTTGCGCGTGTCGACGTAGAGGAGGTGGATCAGGCGCGCGAGCGACCAGTCCGGCCGCGGACGCGCGCGGAGCTCGATCCTGTCGCCCGGCTCAGCGACGCCGTCCTCGAGGACCCGCCAGTACCAGCCCGTCCGCCCCGTTCTCTGAACGGCGAGCGCCATCCCGGATCGTCCGAAGCGCCGGTCGAGCTTGAAGCACGGCTGGCGCCCCTGGCTGACCTGCAGGAGCGCGGAGCCGAAGCGGGCGACGTCGCCGACGCAGACGTCGCGCTCCGTCCAGCCCGTCGTCGCGAGATTCTCACCGAAGGCGCCCGGTGCGGAGAGCAGCGGATGATCGCCGATCTCGGTGGCCCAGGCGGCGTAATGGTCCTGCGGATACTGGTGGAGCGCCTTCTCGGGACCGCCGTGGTACCGGAGATCGGCCTGGGCATCGCCCACGAGACCGGTCGCCGTGATCCGCCACGGCGCGGGAACGGGGTTCTTGACGATGCCGCTCGGCGGACCGTCCGGTCCCAGCGGCGCGACCGGGCCGGCGAGGACGAGCGGGAGGACGGGTGGGAGAAGAGGCGCCGTCATGGCCGCGCTTCCTCCGTGAGCCGGCAGCCGGCTTCGTCGCACCCGTCCGGTACCAACTCCCCGCGCACCGATCCCGTGACCGGTGCCGCGATCAGCGAGCCCACCAGGATCCCGAGCGCGAGGTCGTCGACCTGCCCGAAGGCGTGTTCCCGGACGCGTCCGTCGCGGTCGATGACGATCGTGGTCGGCGTTCCGCGCATACCGTAGCGCCGCATCGTCTGCGGGATCGGACCGTCGTCCTCGAGGAGGTCGACGGCGATCGGCAGGGTCAGACGGTACTCGTGGATGAAGGCTTCGAGTGCGACTTCGGTCATGGCGGCATGATGCTCGAACACCGCGTGCAGGCCGAGCACCGCGACCGCGCCGTTCCCGGCAAACATCCGGTGCAGCTTCTCGGCCTGCGGCGTGCCGTGCGCCACGCAGTCGGGGCACAGCATCTGGAACGCGTGCAGCACGACGACCGTGCCGCGCAGCGCGGCGAGGGAGAGCGGCGCGGGCGTGTTGAACCAGCGACCGGTCACGAGTTCGGGGGCCAGGATGGTCATGCCGCTTCTCCGGAGCTCCAGTCGTCGATGACGGGCGTCCGTCTGGTCGCATCGGCCGCTGGCCGCGCGGCGCCCTGTCGAGGCGCGGCCAGCGGGTGTGGCGGCCGGGCGGTGGCAGCCGCCGGGCCGCGGCGACTCACTGGGAGCGGAGGCCGAACGAGATCCCGTAGGCGGTGCGGCGCGCCGCGAAGATCTCGTCCTTCGGCGCGTCGATGCCGTCCGCCAGCTGTCCCGGGTCGAAGGTGCCCTGGTCGCAGGTCTCGTTCGGCTCGATGCCGGTCACGGCGATCGTGCCGAGGGTGACCGCCTTCCGGTCGTCCTCGTTGGGCCACCGCTGGGTGATGTCGCTGCCGAGATCGTCGTTGGGCCCGGCGAGCAGGGCCACGACGTCGAACCCCGCCGGGCCCTTCGACAGCTCTTCCCGAAGCGCGTCGGCCAGGAAGTGTGCAGGCTTGCCCTTCGCCTCCTCGTCGCTGAGGGTGATCTCGCCGGCTCGGGGCACGATCTTGAACTTGAAGGGCACGGCACGGCCGTCCGCGTTGAGCCCCGTGAACGTGTGCACGCCCCAATAGACGAGGTCGGCATAGCTGCCCGGGACAGGCTTGCCGGCGAGGAAGGCCGCCTGGCGCGTCGTCTCCGGATTGGCCTTCGCGAAGGCCGCGATGGCCTCCGGATTCGGCTTGCCGTCGGGGCCGGGAACGCGGACCTGCAGGAACGCGAGCATCTGGTCGACGGTCCGCGCGAAGTGGACCGGCGCGTTCTCGAACAGCAGATGGGTCTCGCCACCGTCCGACAGGAGCTTGATCGAGAAGCCGCGCAGAACGGTCCTGGTCGCGTCCGGCACCGACGGGTTGCCGCCGCCGACCGAGAACCGCCCGACGAGAGGCCACGGCCGCGTGAAACTGATCGACCGCGTCACCTGTCCCACTTCGGCCGCAGGGGTGTAGGTGCCGCGGACGCACTGCCCTTTGGCGAAGGTCGGGCGCACGCCGGGCCGACTGCCGGCGACTGTGCGCAGAGCCTCCACCAGGTCCTGGGCATCGGCGGCGATCGCCCCTGTCGGCGGCGCGAGGAGCGCGAGAAGGATCCCGCCGAGGCGTGCCAGCGCCGCGATCCTCGGCGCGGTCGGCGCCCTCACGGGTCGGCGATCGGTCACGTCTGCGCGCGGCGAGGGCCCGGCCGCGGCCGGGGGTGGATCGTCGAGGCGGGCATATGCCATGGTGACTCGTCCTTCTCTGATGCTCGGAGGGGGATCTTCCGGCGGTTCGGCGATGGCAGTCGCCGAACCGCTTCTCTCGCGTCCTACTTCTGAGGGGTCACCTTGCCCGGCAGCGACAGGTTGCCCGAGGCGACCTTGAAGACGTCGCTGACGCAGAGCAGCGGCGCGTGCAGGTTGCCGTTCACCTTGAGGCCGGACGTCACCCCGTCGAACGAGGCACCCTTGATGCCGGTGATGAGCGAGACCGGGATCTCGACCTGAACCGTGTCGCCCCGGAAGGTGGTCGGATAGTCCGGGCTGTCGATCAGGAGCGGGACCTTCGGCCAGGTTGGCGGAACCTTCGGCTTCGCGCCGTCCGGGATATCGACGACCTTCAGGCCGCCGCCGCAGGCCGCGTCCTTGGCGAGCACCACCCAGTGCGGGTGCCAGACATGGCGGTTCCTGGCACCGTAGGCCGCGTCGTCGAAATCGGGGTGGAAGGTGACGGCGAGCGCCACGATACCCTGAGCCTTGTCGAAGCCGATCGCGTCGCTGTCGAGGGTCGTCGGCCAGACGTAGGCGTAGACGCTCGAGCCCTCGAACTTGCCGGTGGCATCCGGCTTGTCCTTGCCCGCCTCGCCCCGGACCCGGGTGGTGAAGACGGCGGTGTCGCCCCTGGTCGCGATCGTCGTCTCGACAATATCGAACGACGCCAGGACAGCGGGACTCGGCTGCGCCCGGATGGGCTCGGCCGAGGCGCCTGTGGAGAGCGCGCACAGAGCCGCCGCCACGAGGCCGACGCCCCGTGCCTTGATCCTCGTCATGACGATGTGTCCTTTCAGGTCTCTCGTGGTGCTCGGAGGGGCGGCGATCCATTCGCGAAGGACGTCCAGGTGGCAGCCTGGACGTCGGGATCGGCCGCTTCATGCTCGCCGCAATCGAGCCGGAGATCCCGGGTCCCGATCGCGGCGTTCACGAAGGCGCAATGGTGGGGCTGGGCCTCGGCCGGATGGGCGTTCGGCCTGAAATGGCGGCAGCTGACGCACATCCGCTGCACGGGGATGGCACCCGCCTGCTGCAGGGTCCGGATGAGCTTGATCTGGGTCAGGAGGAGATCCGCCTGCTCAGGCGGCGTCAGCCGCGCCAGAGCCGACATCACCTGTGACGTGGCCGCGGCGAGGGCGCGCCCGAGCGCGCGGCCTTCGTCGGTCAGGCGCACGATCACCGCGCGGGCATCCGCGGGATCGGGCGCGCGCGTCAGCAGGGCCTTGCGGGCGAGCGCGGCGAGCGTGTCGGCCATGCTCGGTGCCGAGACGGCTAGCTGCGCGGCGATCTCCTTCGCCCTCAGGCCGGCCGGGCGTCCCGCGAGCAGCGCCAGCACCTGCGCCTGTGTCGGATTCAGGCCCGCATCGCCCGCGGCCGCCCACAGGTCGGCCCGCAGCACGAGGGCGACGCGCTCGAAGCCCTCGCGCAGCCGGATCAGGACGGGATCTGGGTCGGCCGCGTGGTCCATAGATCGATATTTAGGAGTCCTAAGCATTGGAGTCAAGCGGAGTGGCAATCGCCGCTCCGCACGCGCACCGCAGCTCTGGAACGGGCCATTGCTCACGAAGGACGACCTCCGACGGCGACGGCTCGGTCCGGCTCGATCGTCGGTCGCGGAGCCACAGGATCGGCGCCGACATCAGGACGAAGCGACGCGCGCGAAACAGTCGGACCTCCGCGGCGACGAACAAGGGGGCGCCGACCCCTTTTCCGACGTCCGGAACGGTCGTGACGCAGGTGCATTCTCTTCCGGATCGAAGAGGAGCATCAGCATGCGCATCGTGGGACAAGCATCCGCCATCGCTCTCGTGACACTCATGAGCGTCGGTGCGGCTGAGGCGAAGGGCTGTATCAAGGGCGCGATCATCGGCGGTCTGGCGGGCCATTACCTCGCCGAGCGCGGCGTCGTCGGCGCCGTCGCAGGCTGCCTGGGCGGCCGCTACCTCGCCAACCGGCAGGCGCGGCGCAAGGAGATCGAGTACGGGTCGCGGGTCCAGCCGCGCGACACCGGGTACGGCGCGCCCCAGGCCTACCCGCGCCGGTCCTACAGCTACTGAACACCTGCGGGGGCGGCTCGGGTCGCCCCCGCGTCTACGGTCTTCGATCCGCTGTATTGCCTGTGCGATCAGACCCGCGCGGGACCGATGGCGAGGCTGATCGCGTCCGATCTTGGGAGACGACAGCCGGGTTGGATCAGCCCTTCTTGCCCTGCTTGTAGCTCTGGATGGCGCCCTGGCAGCCCGGCGACAGCCTGGCCATATTCTTCTCGAAACAGGCTTGAGTCTCGGGCCCATCGTCGGGCGGCATGCCACCGCAGAAGGTCGTGAAATCGCCCATGCATTGCTGCTGGAGCGCCGCCTTGTCGTCGGCCGACATGGGCGCGGCGAGCGCGGCCGTGGCCCCTGCGGACAGAAGCAGAGCAGTCGTGATCAGACGTATCGGCATAGCGATGCTGTTCCTCATGTCGATGAACCGCTCAGAAAGCCGGACGGGCGCCAAACCGTTGCATGCAGTGCGCCGATGATCGGAAATAAAAGAAAGGCGCCCGGCCGGGCGCCTCTCTGCTTCGCATGAATCCGGGTCGGATCAATCGTCCCAATCGTCGTCGTGGTAACGATGACCGTACCCGCGACGCTCGATCACGCGAACATCCGGACGATCCCAGTCTCGGTGGCCGAAGCGAACGCCGCGATAGCCGTCGCCGTAGCCTTCGCGCACGATAACGCGAGAATGGCCGTGACCCGGACCGTAGCCGTAGCCATAGCCGCCACCCCACTCATGGGCCTGAGCGGCAGAGGCTGCACCCAACAGCGCGGTGCCGGCGACCAGGGTCGTGATAAGCTTCTTCATACTCCAACCTCGTTCATCGAACTGAAACGAGAAATGCAGTCGCCAATCATCGCGTTCCACGGCTCACGAAATTAATCAATCTTGCCGTTCATCGACAATTCATCTTCGGCGATCCGCGCCTCATGAGCCGGAACCGAGCCCGGATCCTTATTGATCAGCATTGCTCGACTTGCGGCCGGTTCGTCCCGTCGGGCAAAATAGCCGGACGGGACGACGGTCGTGTCAGCGACGGGTGCCGGTCGAGCTGGTGCCGGTGGTGCCCGTCGTGCTTCCGCCGCTTCGCGACGTCGAACCGGTCGAGTCCGTCCCGCCGGACTTCATCTCGTGGCCCGCCGCGTAACCGGACGCGCCCGGGCTCCCGGCCCGGCTCCCGCGATCCTGCATCTCGTGGCCCGGAGTCTTGGACGAGGCCCCCTGCTCGGCGGCGACGGCGCTGCCCCCGAGTGCGAGGGTGGCGAGGACGATAATCGGCAAGCGTGTCATGGAGCGTCTCCTGTTTTGGAGCCCCTAAACGGCAGGATCTCCGGGACCGTTCCGACAATTCGTGCCGCTATCGACGTCGTGACTGCGCACGATCACGCTGTGAACGCCTGTTCCACCGGAACCTGTGCCGTTCCATCGCCACCTGTGCTTATTCTCGGACCAGCGCGATCCTGAAGACCGCGCGGTTATTCGGAGAGGCTCCGAGCTGACCGGCCTCGTGCCTTCGCGACGGCGGGGAACGGTTTGCCGCGGAGCACCGTAACTGGGGCGACGCGGGACGCCCCCGCTGTGAGGAAGGCATCCATGATCCGCACGCCAACGCTGATCCTGCTCGGCACACTGACACTGGCCGGAGGCATCCTCGGATCGACCTCGGCCGCCTTCGCCGATCCGCCCTGGGCCCGCGGAGAGCGGGGCTTCCGTCACGGCGGCCCGCCACCCTGGGCGCCCGCGCACGGCTATCGCCGCCACAGTGAGTTCGGTGGTTACGGACGCAGGGACGCGCGCTTCTACGAAGGGCGACGTTACGGTGGCTATCGCTACGATCACTACTGACGGTCGCGATATCGCTCCGAACTCGCGCGGTCGACGGCTACCGCCGCGCGAGACGACGCGCCCGCGATTCTCGCAGGCATATGCGCCGATTGGACATGCGCCAATTGATGGTCCGGCGACGCGCTCACGCCCCTCCGACCAGCGCCCGCGCCGGCAAGCGGGTGGCGAGGACCTTGTCGATGCGACGGCCGTCCATGTCGACCACCTCGAGACGCCACCCCTCCGCCACGAACGCGTCCCCCGCCGCCGGAATGCGGCCGAGCTGGAAGATCACGTAGCCGGCCAAAGTCGTGTAGTCGTCCGTGCCCGGCGGATCGTTGAAGGCGAGACGCTCGAACGCGTCCTCGGCCGGCATCATGCCGTCGATGAGCAACGAGCCGTCCTCGCGCTCGACGACCGCCGGGTCCTCACCGACCTCGGGTATGTCGCCCGCAATGGCCTCGAGGAGATCCGTCTGCGTGACGATGCCTTCCAGGCTGCCGTACTCGTCGACGATCACCGCCAGCTGCACGGGGTTGCGTTGGAAGCTCTCCAGCGCCGTGAGCACCGTCATGCCCTCGTGGACGACGTTCGGCGGCCGCATGGCGGTGGCGATATCGAGGGCTCGCCCATCGAGGATCTGATCGAGCAGATCCTGCTTGCGCAGCACGCCGACGACCTCGTCGATGCCGCCGCGGCTCACGACGACATGGGCGTGGCTGCAGGCGCGGACCGCCCGCGTGATCTCCTCGGGCGATCCGTCGAGGTCGACCCACTCGACCTCGTGGCGCGGCGTCATGATCTCGCGGACCCGGCGGTCTCCCAGCCGGAAGATGCGCTCGACCGCTTCCTGCTGGGCCTCGCGGATGAGGCCTGCCTCGCGGCTCGCCTCGACCAGGAGGTTGAGCTCGGCCGTCGAGTGGTGGCCGCCCTCGCCGTGGCCGGGCTGCAATCCGCACAGGCGCAGGACGCCGTTGCCGAGCCCGTTGAGAAACAGGATGGCCGGGCGGAACACGAACAGGAACACGCTGAGCGGACGGATCACCGCCAGGGCCGTGCGCTCGCTGCGCTGGAGCGCGAGGCTCTTCGGCGCCAACTCGCCCAGCACGATGTGCAGCGCCGTCATGATGACGAACGAGATCACCACGGCGACCGTGTGGGCGGCCGCCGTCGAGAGCATGTCCGGCAGCCACGTCAGTGTGGGCAAGATCAGGTGGGCCAGCGCCGGCTCGCCGACCCAGCCGAGCGCCAGGGACGAGATGGTGATGCCGAGCTGCGTCGCCGCGAGGTGGGCGTCGAGGTGGTCCGTGGCCCAGAGCAGCGCCTTCGCGTTCACGCGCCGCTCGGCGACGAGTTCGGCGACGCGACTCCTGCGCACCGCGACCAGGGCGAACTCCGCTGCGACGAAGAAGCCGTTCGCCAGAACCAGGGCGAGGACGGCAAACAACCCTAAGGCAGTCGCCCAACCGTCGTCCAAAATCGACACCTCCCGTGTGGCCGTCGCGCCGGCCGCGTCCCGACGGTCTCTACAGGAGAGCGGCGGCGCGGCCTACGGGCATCAGTGCCCGACCGGCCTCAGCGTTGTCCCCGGCGAACCTCAGCAAACACCGGGCCGCCCGCGCCCGGCGTCGGACAATCCTGTAGGGCGTCCGCGAGCGCGGGCGCTTGTCCGCGAGGGTGATGCGCCGACCGTCAGGCACTCGCGAGCCGCGCCGACGACGGTGCGCCGGGCGTGACCCGCCGGCCCCGGCGGGACAGGGTCATGCCGGGCGCCGGGACTGGGGGACATCCCAGGCCACGCGCGGCACCGATCCGCGGTCGGATGTCAGTGGCTGCCGCCGAGATACGCCGCCCGCACGGCCGGATCGTTGCGCATCTGCTGCGCCGGGCCCTGGAAGCGGATCCGGCCGTTCTCCAGCACGTAGGCGTGGTCGGCGACGCCGAGCGCCGCCATGGCGAACTGCTCGACGAGCAGCATCGTCACCTGCTCGGCCTTGAGCAGCCGGATGATCCGGAAGACCTCCTCCACCAGCTTGGGAGCGAGGCCCATCGAGGGCTCGTCGAGCAGGAGGATCTCGGGCCGCAGCATCAGCGCCCGGCCCATGGCGAGCATCTGCTGCTCGCCGCCCGAGAGCGTGCCGGCGAGCTGGGCGCGCCGCTCCTTGAGCCGCGGGAACATCTCGAAGGCCCGCTCGCGGTCGGCCGCGACGTCGCCCTTCGGACGCGAGCCGGTCAGGCGCGGGAAGGCACCGAGGGTCAGGTTGTCCTCGACCGAGAGCGTCGGGAAGACGCGCCGGCCCTCCGGCGAGTGCGCGAGGCCGAACCGGGCGACGTCGTGGCTGTCGAGGCCGCCGATCTCCTGTCCGTTGAGGCGGATCGAGCCGGCCCGCGGCCGGATCATGCCCGACAGGGCGCGCATCGTGGTGGTCTTGCCAGCCCCGTTGGAGCCGATCAGCGCCACGACCTGGCCCTTCGGAACCTGGAAGTCGAGGCCGTGCAGAACCTCCACCTGGCCGTAGCCGGCCGACAGACCCGTGACCTCAAGCATGGGTCATCTCCTCGTCGGCGACGGGGCTGCCGAGATAGGCCTCGACCACCTTCGGGTCGGCCTGCACTTCGCGGGCGCTGCCCTCGGCGATCTTGTGGCCGAAATCGAGGACGCTGACGCGGTCGCACAGGCCCATGACCACGTCCATGTGGTGCTCGATCAGGATCACCGTGATGCCGGCGTCGCGGATCTTGCGGATGATCGCCGTCAGCTCGGCGATGTCGGGGGCGGTGAGGCCCGCGGCCGGCTCGTCGAGGAGCAGCAGGACCGGGTCGAGGGCGAGCGCGCGACCGATCTCGAGGAGCCGCTGCTTGCCGTAGGGCAGGTTGCGGGCCTCCACCTGCGCCAGGGCGCCGAGGCCCACGAAGTCGAGGATCGCCATGGCGCGGGCGCGCTGCTCGCGCTCCTCCCGGCGCCGCCGGGGCGTGCCGAGGATCGCGTCGAACAGGGTGCCGCGGAAGCTGTGGTGCAGGCCGACCAGCACGTTCTCGAGCGCGGTCATCTCGCGGAAGAGCTGCACGTTCTGGAAGGTGCGTGCCACGCCGGCAGCGGCGATCTCCGACGGGGTGCGCCCGTCGAGGCGCTTCGTCCCCTGGCCGCGCGCGAGGGTCACGCTGCCGCCGGTCGGTTTGTAGATGCCGGTGAGCACGTTCATCATCGTGCTCTTGCCGGATCCGTTGGGACCGATCAGCCCGTGGATCGTGCCCGGCCGCACCGTGAGGTCGACGCCGGCCAGCGCCTTGAGGCCGCCGAACTGCATCAGCGCCTGATCGACGGTGAGGAGCGGGTCGGCGCCCCGGTCGCCGCTCTGCACGCTGAGGGCCGCGCCCTCGGCGTGGAGGCTCTTGCCCTCGGCCGTGTGGGCCGGGCGCAGGGCGGGGATCTTCTCGCGGAGGAAGCCCACGATCCCGTCCGGCAGGTAATACACCACGAACAGGATCATCAGGCCGAACACGGTCAGCCGAAAGTCGGTGACCGATTCGAGCGCGAGCGTGGCCGGGAAGAAGGCGAGGCAGAGCGCGACCGGCACCAGCAGGGCGAACCGGTTCTCTGCGCGACGCAGGAAGGTGAGAGCGCCCACGACCAGTGCCGCGGCGGCGATGATCCCCGCCATGATCCGCACCAGGCCGATATCGGCGAGCACGTTCGGCATCATCACGATGATCGCCGAGCCGATGATCGGCCCCGCCCGCGACTTGCGGCCGCCCATCGTGACGGCGAGGAGGAACAGCACGGTGAGCTCGAACCCGTAGGAATTCGGCGCCACGTAGCGCTCCGACCACGCGAACAGCGCGCCCGCGAGGCCGGCCAAAGCCGCCGAGATCACGAAGGCGTAGACCTTGTAGCGGTAGACGCTGACGCCCATGCAATCGCAGGCGATCGGCGAGTCGCGCAGCGCCTCGAAGGCGCGGCCGTAGGGCGAGCGCACCACCCGGTTGACGACCAGGATCGTGGCCAGGAGCGCCAGACAGACCAGGTAGTAGAACTCGAGCTTGCGGCCGGCCGCGCCCCAGGGGGCCTGGAGGCCCAGCAGCGAGAAGTCGAGGACCCGGGCCGGCGGCAGGGTGATGCCGAGGGGACCGTTGGTCAGCGGCGTCAGCTCGTTGATGAAGATCTGGACGATGGTGCCGAAGGCCAGCGTCACCATGGCGAGGTAGGGGCCGGTCACCCGCAGGGCCGGCACGGCCAGCAGCACGCCGAAGGCGGAGGTCACCCCGATCCCGGCCAGGATGCCCCACCAGATCCCGAGCTTGAAGTGCAGGAACAGCACCGCCGCCGAGTAGGCGCCGACGCCGAACAGGCCGGCATGGCCGAGGCTCACCTGCCCAGTATAGCCGACCACGATGTCGAGCCCGAGGATCAGGATCGCGTAGATCGCGATCACGATCATCAGGTGGATGTAGTACGAGCTCGTGACCACGTGCGGGAAGACCGCGAGGCCGACGACCAGCAGCACGGCGCCGAGGATGCCGACGTGGCGCGACAGGCTGGGGGCGGCCGCCGGGGCGGGCGCTTCGGTGGGGGCGAGGGTCTGCGCCATGGCTCAGGCTGCCGTGAGAATTGCGCGGGAGGTCACGCTCAGACCTTCTTGATGACGGCCTTGCCGAACAGGCCGACCGGGCGGATGGAGAGGACGACGAGGAGCAGGATCAGGCCCGGCACGTCCTTGTAGCCGGTCGAGATGTAGAAGCCGGTCAGCGTCTCCGCGACGCCGAGGATCAGGCCGCCGACGATGACGCCGAGGCCGGATTCGAGGCCGCCGATGATCGCCACCGCGAAGGCCTTGAGCGCCAGCACGGAGCCCATCGTCGCCCCGGTCAGGGTGACGGGCGCCACCAGCACGCCCGCGAAGGCCGCCGTCATGGCGCTGATCGAGTAGGAGAGGGTGATGACCTTCTGGGTGTTTATGCCCATCAGCCCGGCGGCGTCGATGTCGTTGGAGGTGGCGACGACCGCCTTCCCCCAGATCGACTTGCGATTGAAGATCTCCACCGCCAGCATCATCAGCAGCGCGCCCGCGACGATCAGCAGTTCCATCGGCAGGACGCGCACGCCGCCGACCTGGAGCGCCGTCTCGGGCAGCGGGGAGGGGAATTTGAGGTCGTCACGTCCCCAGACGTTCTCGGCGACGTTCTTGAAGATGATGCCGAGCGCGATGGTGGCCATGATCCACCCGTACTCGGACTTGATCTTCACGGCCGGGCGCACGCCGAGGCGCTCGACCACGGCTCCGAGGGCGAAGCCGAAGACCAGGACCAGCGGGATCATCAGCCAGTAGCCGACGAACGGCACCAGGGTCAGGCCGAACAGGGCCCCGAGGGCCAGCGCCTCGCCCTGGCCGAAATTGAGGGTCTTCGAGGTCGCGAAGGTCAGCTGATAGCCGAACGCGATGGCGGCGTAGATCATGCCGACCGCGACGCCGGACGCGATGAGCTGGAGCAGGATTTCCATGGGATCGCTGTCGCCGGAGGGACGTCCGGTCGCGCGGCGGGCGCCGCGGGACCGCTGTGCTGAGCGCCGGCGGGCTGTTACGCCGCCGGCCCTTAGGGAGACGCCGCGCCCGTCGCGGGCGCAGCGTCCGGATCCTCAGTTCGAGGACTTCTCCTTCAGACGAACCACGCCGGCGTTCTTGGCGTCCTCGTCCTTGGCGTAGACGATCTTGCCGTCCTGCACCTTCCCGAACACGACCATGTTGCGCGAGATGGCGTTGTGGTCCTTCGCCGTGAAGGGCTTGTCGTAGGTCGTGACCACGCCCTCGACCTTCTCGTTCAGGTTCTCCAGGGCGGCGCGGATCTTCGCGCCGTCGGTGCCGCCGGCCTGCTTGATCGCCGCGGCGAGGAGGTAGATCGAGTCGTAGCCCTGGGCGCCGGCCACGGGGGTCGGGATCTTCGTGACGCCATAGGTCTTGTAGTAGTTCTCAAGGAACGCCTTGCGCTTCGGCAGGGTCTGATCCTCGATGAAGGTCTGGGGCATGATCACGCCGTTGCCGTTCGTGCCGGCGATGTCGATGAAGCTCTGCATCGAGGACGGCCAGCTCGTGATCATCGGAACCTTCCAGCCGAGCTTGGCCATGCCGTTGGCGATCTGGGCCAGTTCCGGCCCGATGCCGTAGGCCAGGATCACCTCGGCGCCGGCCTGCTGCGCCTTCAGCAGCTGGGCCGTCATGTCGACGTCCTTGATGTTGAACTTCTCGACCGCGACGGGCTTCACGTTCTTGGTCGCGAGATACTTCTCGATGTCCTCGCGCCCGAGCTGCCCGTAATTGGTCGAGTCCGCCAGGACCGCGATCTTCTTGTGACCCTGGGCGAGGGCCTCGTCGACCATCAGGCCGGCCTGAAGCACGTCGTAGGCGGAGTTCCGGAAGACGTAGTTGGCGTCGTAGTCCGGCTCCTTGAACTGGTTGGTGATGATCGTCCCGGTCGCGACGTTGTTGAAGACCGGGATCTCGGCCTCCTGGTAGAAGCGCTGGGCGGCCAGAGCCACGCCGGTATTGATGAAGCCGACGCTCGCGACGACTTTCTCCTTGTTGATCAGTTCCTGCGCGACCTGCGCGCCGACCTCGTTCTTGGCCTCGTCGTCGCGCTCGATCAGCTGGATCGGCCGGCCGAGAACGCCGCCGGCCTTGTTGATCTCGGCGGCGGCGAGCTTGGCGCCGTCCCGCATCGAGACACCCATCGAAGACGAGCCGCCCGTATAGGGCCCGCTCAGCCCGATCTTGATCGGGTCCGCGGCCCGCGCCGGGGCCGACACCATCGTCAATAACAGCACCGCGGCTGCAGCGCGACCTGCGAAGACCATCGTTTCCTCTCCAAGATTCCGCGTGCGCGGTGTGCCCTTCACCGTGGCACTCTGGGAGGGAGATCTCCCGAGACGGGTCGAGCCGTCAAGCTGAGATTTTGGGCGATCCCAGACGATTAATACAGATTGTCCGTTCCACATGTCGTAAAAGCTGCAGGCACCACAATTTCACGTCGTTGGTGCCGGCAGTCGGATTAAGCGCCGGGCGCGTTCGTGATAGGCCAGCGGCGCCGGTCGGCCGACACATGATCCGGCGCGCCCATTTGCGGAACGCTGCGAGCTATGCGCGGCGGCGCCCGCGCTCCGCCTGGGTCAGGCCGTCGTAACCCCAGCTGTCCTTCGGCACCTCGTGGATGACGATGTAGGACACCTCCGCCAATTCGGCCCCGAGGACGGTCTTCAGGAGCTGGTTTACTTCAGAAATGAAGCGCGATTTCTCATCGGGCGTATTCGTGTCCGCGCTGATGATGGCGTCCACTTGCGCGGCGCGGGCGATCGCCTCGGCACCGACGCTCCATCCCGCGACAGGCACCGCCTCGACCAGTACGCCGACCAGAGGCGCGACCTTGTGCAGGACGGTGGCCATCAGCCGGGTGATGCCCGCCTGAATCGCCGTGATCTGCTCGGGTGCGAGGGGCGTGCCCGCGACTTTGACATTGATGAAGGGCATGGTCGTCGGTCCGTGGCTTCGCGACCGCCGCGGCGGCCAACGGACGAAGGGTTACGTGACCTTGAGAGTTCGGATAATTTGAAAGTTCTTTACCCTGCGTTCGGCAAAACCGAATGATTTGGCCTCATCTCCGCTGGCGCGAGCCACGTCACCCTCGGCTCCGCCGCCCCGTGATCGAGCCTCGCGACGCGGACAGGGCAAGGTCCGAACAGCGGTCGGGTGCCTCTCGCGGACTCTCCTCGAGAAGTCCTGGCCAGTGCGATCGATCACCGTTCGTACTCGGGCAGAGACCGAGAGGACTGATGTTCGATGACCGGGGTGTCTGCGGCGCGCCGAGAGCCCGTTACTGGTCATCGTGCCCTCACGCGACATGCTCCCTTATGGTCTCGAGAAGAATATCGGTGAGCCGCGCGACGGCCGGCGCCAATTCGGCTTCGGCCTGGTGGAGTGTCAGTGACGCGCTCGGAAGAGGCGGCAGGCCGGTCGCGGCTGGATCGAGAACGCTCAGCGTTTTCGGCAGGCCGACGGCGGTGCGCGCGGTGACACCCAAGCCACCTTCGGCGGCGGCCCAGAGTCCCGAGAGGCTGGGGCTGGTGAAGACGAGCCGCCAGGGCAAGCCGCGACCGTCCAGGGCAGACACGGCCGCGGACCGGAACGTGCACGGCGGCGTGAAGGCCGCGAACGGGACGGGTTCCCGGACCGGGTCCGCGAGACCCGGCCAGTCCGGGGGTCCGATCCAGTGGATCGGCACTTCGGCGACCCGGTGCGCGTGAGGGGCACCGCTGCCGTCCCCCCAGACCAGCGCGACGTCGAGCTCGCCCTTCAGGGTCTTCTCGACGAGCTGCGCGCCGAGCCCGACCTGAACCTCGATACGCACACGCGGATAGGCCCGCGAGAACCGCTTGAGCACCGCCGGCAGCCAGCCCTCGGCGAAATCCTGCGCGAGGCCCAGCCGCGCCCAGCCCTCGAGCTCGGGTCCGCGCAGCCGGTCGACCGCCTCGTCGTTGAGTTCCAAGAGCCGCTTCGCGTAGCCGAGCATGCTCTCACCGGCGGCGGTCAGCGCGAGACCGCGTCCCGCCTTCTGCACGAGCGGCTGACCAACCTGTTCCTCCAGCTTCCGGAGCTGCGTGCTGACAGCCGATTGAGACCGCCCCAGTCGCTCGGCCGCGCGGGCGAAACTGCCGAGCTCGAACCCGGTCACGAAGGTGCGGAGCACGTCCATGTCGAGGTTGGTGCGCGTCGCCATGCTTCGATTTCCGGAAAGTCTTTATTCAGGTGTTTCAAATTTTCCGGACGATCCTGGGGGCGTAAACGGGGAGCGTCAAGGCGGCCAGCCGCTCGACGTCGCAGGAGACCGCAAGCCATGCCCCTCGTTCGGATCTCGCTCCTCAAGGGCAAGTCGCCGGCCCATATCAGAGCCATCTCGGACGGCATCCATCGCGGCCTGCGCGACGCCTACGGCGTGCCCGCAGACGACCGCTTTCACCTCATCCATCAGCACGCTCCGGACGAACTGATCTACGATTCCGACTATCTCGGGCTCCACCGCACCGACGACGTGGTGATCATCAACATCGTCGCGGGCAATTGGCGGGACACGGCGAAGAAGAAGGCGCTCTACAGGGCGATCACCGACAACCTCGTCGCCGATCCCGGTCTTCGTCCGGAAGACGTGCTCATCGTCCTGTCGCCGAACGCGCGCGACGAGTGGTCCTTCGGCAACGGCCTGGCGTCCTACGTCCAGGACGACGCGGACTGATCCGTCCGGGGCAACGCGATCTGCCTGGCGGGACCGCCGCCTCGCGCTGACCGGTTCCGAGCCCTAGGCCGGGACGCGCGCGCCGTCCCAGGCGAAGACGCTTCCGGTGTCCGCCACGTCGAGCTCGCCGAGCACGCGCAGAAGATGAGCTGCGCTCTCGTCGGGTCGAAAGACGCCGGGGGCACCCGGATCTGGGCGGAAGGGCCGCGACAGGTTGGAAGCGACCGTGCCCGGATGGAGGCCGACGACGATCGCGTCCGGGCGGCTGCGGGCCACCTCGATCGATAGGGTCCGCAGGATCTGGTTCAGAGCCGCCTTCGAGGCGCGGTAGGCGTACCATCCGCCTGCGCGATTATCCTCGATCGAGCCGACCCGTGCCGACAAGACTGCGAACACGCAACGTCCCTCTCGCGCCAGCAGCGGGACGAAATGCTTGGCGACGAGGGCGGGACCGATCGCGTTGATGGAGAACACGGCGGCCATCGCGCCGGGATCGAGCGCCTTCAGCGCCTTCTCGGGCGCGACGCCGTCCTGATGGAGGATTCCGGTCGCGACGATGACCAGACCGACCGGTCCGGCCTCCGCGACCGCGGCCGCGGCCGCAGCGATCGACGCCTCGTCGGTGAGGTCGATCGCGTGGCTGCGGATGCCGTGCGGGAACGATGGCTGCGAGCGCGAGAGGGCGAAGATCGGAGCGTAGGCTCCGCTCGCGGCCAGTCCAGAGACAAGGGCTCGGCCGATACCGCCGGAGGCGCCGATCACGACCGCGCTGGTCGAAGTCGATGAGGTCATGGCGACGTCGTCTCAGCGGGCGCGCGGATCGGCTAACTTCAGTGGAGACCAGCCCGGTTCGATGGCTGGCGTTGCCTCGCCCGATACATAGGCGCCCTCTGGCCGCTTGGCAGCCGCGATGACCATGTCGTCACGCGCGCCCTTCCAACCTCCGGTCAGGACAAAAGCCTGATCCGCGCCATCGCAGGCGCTACAGGCTAATCGCGAACAGATCTCGATCTCGTCGCACGCGCAGGGCGGAGACCATCGGTCCGTCTAAGCGCAGCTTCCCCCGAACATGTTCGACATCTTCGGGGGATCACTGACCGGTACAGCGAGCGCGGATATCGTCCGCTAATCGGCGCCCCTCTCGGACGCAGGCGGTCGAATGCCGCTCTGAGATATATCTCGCTGAAACCTCAGCAGGTTCAACTCAGAGCGGCAAGCAACTTAGGCCTTCTTTATCGTACGAGCCGTCGGCGTATCAGGAGCACCCTGTCGTCGAACCGCAGGTATCGCACTTCAGGCAGGTGCCGTTGCGGACCAGCGTGAAGTTCGCGCATTCCGGGCAGGCCTCGCCGACGTAGCCCTTCATCTTCGCCTCGGCCCGCCGGTCGGCGACGCTCCTCTCCGCCTTGGCGAAGGGGAGGGTGTCGGCGATCGTCTCGGCCTGACCGGCCACCGCAGGCTCCGCCTTCAGCGCCGTGCTGCCGCGGAGCGCGTGGACCGTGCCGCCGGCAGGCGCCGTCTGGCCGGCATTCGCCGCACCGACCCCGAGGCTGGCACCCGCCGGGCCGCCCTGGATCAGGGTGAGCCGGTCGGCCGAGCCGCGCAGCAGGCCGCGGGACACGACCGAGGAGGCCGGCGCGGGCTTCGGGCCCTCGCGGGTCGTGTCGCCGCTCTCGCCGCCGCCGATCACCGTGCCGCCGATCTCGGCGGGGCTGACATGGGCGAGGTCGGCGCGGCCGAGATACGAGACCGCCAGCTCGCGGAACACGTAGTCGAGGAGCGAGGTCGCGTTCTTGATCGCGTCGTTGCCCTGCACGAAGCCGGCCGGCTCGAACCGCGTGAAGGTGAAGGCCTCCACGTATTCCTCGAGCGGCACGCCGTACTGGAGGCCAAGCGAGATCGCGATGGCGAAGTTGTTCATCAGGCTCCGGAAGGTCGCGCCCTCCTTGTGCATGTCGATGAAGATCTCGCCGAGGCGGCCGTCGTCGTACTCGCCGGTGCGCAGGTAGACCTTGTGGCCGCCCACCACCGCCTTCTGGGTGTAGCCCTTCCGGCGGGCCGGCAGCTTCTCGCGGGAGCGGATCCGCTCGACGCGCTCGATCACCCGCTCGACGATCTTCTCCGCGGCGGCGGCGGCCTTGGCGGCGGCCGGCGCCTGGATCAGGGCCTCGATCCCCTCATCGGCCTCGTCCTCGTCATCCGAGATGAGCGCCGAGTTGAGCGGCTGCGACAGCTTCGAGCCGTCGCGATAGAGGGCGTTCGCCTTGAGGGCGAGGCGCCAGGACAGCAGGTAGGCCGCCTTGCAATCCTCGACCGTGGCGTCGTTCGGCATGTTGATGGTCTTGGAGATCGCCCCCGAGATGAAGGGCTGCGCCGCCGCCATCATGCGGATGTGGCTCTCGACCGAGAGGTAGCGCTTGCCGATCCGGCCACACGGGTTGGCGCAGTCGAAGACCGGGTAGTGCTCGAGCTTCAGGCCCGGCGCGCCCTCCAGGGTCATCGCCCCGCAGATGTGGGTGTTGGCGGCCTCGATCTCCTTCTTGGTGAAGCCGAGGAACGGCAGCAGCTCGAAGGTCGGGTCCGACAGCTTCTCGGCGGGGACCCGGAGGGTCTGCGTGAGGAAATCGTCGCCGAGCGTCCAGCGGTTGAACACGAACTTGATGTCGAAGGCCGACTTCAGGCCCTTCTCCACCGCGGCGATCTTCTCGTCCGTGAAGCCCTTGGCGCGGAGCGTCGTCGGGTTGATGCCCGGCGCCTGACCCATCGAGCCGTGGCCGACCGCGTAGGCCTCGATCTCGGCGATCTCGGATTCGCGGTAGCCGAGCGCCCGCAGGGCGTCCGGAGCGGCCTGGTTGATGATCTTGAAGTAGCCGCCGCCGGCGAGCTTCTTGAACTTCACCAGGGCGAAGTCGGGCTCGATGCCGGTCGTGTCGCAATCCATCACGAGGCCGATCGTGCCGGTCGGCGCGATCACGGTGGCCTGGGCGTTGCGGTAGCCGTGCTCCTCGCCGAGCTTCAGCGCCCGGTCCCAGGCGGCGCGGGCATGGTCGCCCAGATCCGCCTGCGGAATGTTGGCGTGGTCGAGGGCGACCGGCGCGACGTTCAGGAACTCGTAGCGACCGGCCTCGCCGTGGGCGGCCCGGCGATGGTTGCGGATAACCCGCAGCATCGCGTCGGCATTCTCGTCGTAGGCCGGGAAGGTGCCGAGTTCCGCGGCCATCTCGGCCGAGGTGGCGTAGGCGACGCCGGTCATGATGGCGGTGAGGGCACCGGCGAGCGCCCGGCCCGCGTCGGAATCGTAAGGAAGGCCCATGGTCATCAGCAGGCCGCCGATATTGGCGTAGCCGAGACCCAGCGTCCGGTAGCGGTAGGAGAGTTCCGCGATCTCCTTGGACGGGAACTGCGCCATCATCACGGAGATCTCGAGCACCACCGTCCAGAGGCGGTTGAGGTGCTCGAAGGCCTCCACGTCGAAGCGCTTGGTATCCCGGTCATACATCGTCAGCAGGTTCGCCGAGGCGAGATTGCAGGCGGTGTCGTCGAGGAACATGTACTCGGAGCACGGGTTCGAGGCCCGGATCCGCCCGCCCGCCGGGCAGGTGTGCCAGTCGTTCATCGTGGTGTTGAAGTGCAGGCCCGGGTCCGCAGAGGCCCAGGCGGCCTCGCCGATCCGCTCCCACAGGTCGCGGGCCTTCAGGGTCTTGGTGACCTTGCCGGTGGTGCGGGCGGTCAGCTGCCAGTCGGCATCCGCCTCGACGGCGCGCAGGAAGTCGTCGGTCAGCGAGACCGAGTTGTTGGAATTCTGGCCCGCGACCGTCAGGTAGGCCTCCGAATCCCAGTCGGTGTCGTAGACGGGGAACTCGATCTTGGTGAAGCCCTGGCGGGCGAACTGCACCACGCGCTTGATGTAGGAATCCGGCACGGAGGCGCGGCGGGCGGCCTTGATCTCGCGCTTGAGCGCCGGGTTGCGCTCCGGATCGAAGCAGGCATCGCCCTCGGCCTCGCACTGCGTGCAGGCCTTCATCACCAGGGTCAGGTGCTTGGAGACGACCTTCGAGCCCGTCACCAGGGCAGCGACCTTCTGCTCCTCCTTCACCTTCCAGTCGATGAAGGCCTCGATATCCGGGTGGTCGATGTCGACGATCACCATCTTGGCGGCGCGCCGCGTGGTGCCGCCCGACTTGATCGCGCCGGCCGCCCGGTCGCCGATCTTCAGGAAGCTCATCAGGCCCGAGGACTTGCCGCCGCCGCCGAGCTTCTCGTTCTCCGAGCGCAGCATCGAGAAGTTCGAGCCGGTGCCGGAGCCGTACTTGAACAGGCGCGCCTCGCGCACCCACAGGTCCATGATGCCGCCGTCGTTGACGAGGTCGTCCTGGACCGACTGGATGAAGCAGGCGTGCGGCTGCGGGTGCTCGTAGGCCGAGGCCGACTTGGTCAGCACGCCGGTCTGCGGGTCGCAATAGTAGTGGCCCTGGCTCGGGCCATCGATGCCGTAGGCCCAGTGCAGGCCGGTGTTGAACCATTGCGGCGAGTTCGGCGCCACCATCTGGCGGGCCAGCATGAAGCGCAGCTCGTCCATGAAGGCCGAGGCGTCCTCTTCCGACGAGAAGTAGCCGCCCTTCCAGCCCCAGTAGGTCCAGCAGCCGGCGAGCCGGTCGAAGACCTGCGTGGCGGAGGCTTCGGAGACGAAGCGCTCGTCCTCGGGGATCTCGGCCAGGGCCGCGTCGTCCGGCACCGAGCGCCAGAGGAAGGAGGGGACCGCGTTCTCCTCGACCTTGCGCAGCCGCGCCGGAACGCCCGCCTTGCGGAAGTATTTCTGCGCGAGAACGTCGCTCGCGACCTGGCTCCAGCTCTCCGGCACGTCGATGCCGTCGAGGCGGAACACGACCGAGCCGTCCGGGTTGCGGATCTCGCTCAGGGCCTTGCGGAAGGGGATCCCGGCGTAGGGCGATTGTCCGGCCGTGGTGTAGCGACGCTCGAACCGCATGAAACACACCTCTCCCGTCGGGACACGAGGGTCCCGGCCCCGCGCGACGCGGGGTCTAGCCCGATAGTGGGATTCGCGGCCGACCACGCCCGGCTGAGAGACGTGCCTCGGTTCCGCGAACGAAAATTAGGAACGGCCGCCCCTGCCCAACGCACCACTTCCGCGGGGCGCGACCGATGCAGGGAGATTACCGCCGCCTTCACTCTCACGTCAACAAGTGGTGTTCGGCGGCCTTGTTCCCCGCTAGATGTTGTGCCGGCTCGCAAAAGCCTGTGGATATCGTCCCGGGCCGGGATAAGTGTCCTTCCGGCTTTCGGGAATCGGATCGGGAAAATTTTAGATTCACAACCCTAGGGAGCGGAACTGGCGGATGGCCGGAACCGGAGACCGAAAGCGCGGGCCGAGCGTTGCCCCGGGGCGACACTTCCGTCATGCGGCTGGACTCACACGCGCGCGGTCACCATAACGGCGCCGACGAGCGCCCTCGCGGCGCGCCACGATTCCGGGACCGGCGATGGCGCTGAAGGACACTTTGCTGCGCATCTTCACGTGGTGGAACGGCCAGACCGTCTCCGTCGCGCTCCAGACCGCGCGCACCGGCATCTTCGTCGGCGAGGACGAGTTCGGGAACAAGTACTACAAGGCGGAGGGCGCGCTGATCGACCGATCGGTGGGCTTGGAGCGCCGCTGGGTCGTCTACAACGGCTACGCCGACGCCTCGAAGGTGCCCCCCGGCTGGCGCGGCTGGCTCTGCCACAACGTCGACGTCGCGCCGAGCGAGGAGACCTATCAGCCGAAGGCGTGGCAGAAGCCCCATATCGAGAACCAGACCGGCACCGCGAACGCGTACCGGCCGGCGGGCTCGCAGCTCTCCTGGGGCCAGCGGCCGGCCGCGACGGGCGACTACGTGTCCTGGACGCCGGGCGAGTAGAGCCGCGACCCGTCGCGGAGCCGGCGCCCTTTTGCCGCCACCGTTCCGGTGTTCATGACGGGTCAATCCCGATCGCCCGCCGCGCACCCGTTGGCGCGGCCGGTCACCCTCGTCCAGGGGTCCGAGCCTTGAGCCGCATCACCGCCCTCGCACGCCGCGCGCTCGCCCCGGGCCTCGCGCTCCTCGTCTGCGCCGGCCCCGCCGCCGCCGACAAGATCAAGAACCCGACCGCGGTGTTCTCCGGCCTCGACAAGATCACCGGCCGGATCGTCAATTTCGAGGTGGCGGTCGACGAGACCGTGCAGTTCGGCGCCCTGCAGCTCACCCCGCGGGTCTGCTACACGCGCCCGCCGACCGAGAGCGCCAAGACCACGGCGTTCCTCGAGGTCGACGAGGTCACCCTCGACAACAAGTACCGCCGGATCTTCACCGGGTGGATGTTCGCGTCGAGCCCCGGCCTGCACGCGATCGAGCACCCGATCTACGACGTGTGGCTGGTCGACTGTAAGGGCGGCAGCGACGTGATCGCCGAGGCCAAGGAGCAGGAGGACGTCCCGGCCGTGGCGGCCAAGCCCGAGAAGGCGAAGCGCCCCGGCAAGGATGCGACCAAGACCGCCCAGCAGCTCAATGCCAACGGGCAGGTGGACGTGGAGGCGCCGCGCGGCGTGCCGGTGCAGCCCCGCCAGAAGCCCTCGCGGAAGTTCTTCCCGTCGAACGAGGGGCCGGCGCCGGCCCCGCCGCCGCAGCAGCAGCCGCAGAACCTGTTCGACGCGCTGTTCCGCTGACGCCGCCCGCGGGCGGGTCGTCGCCTCAGGCGACGTTGAGCCGTCGCCCGCGATTCCACGCCAGGAACGGGACGCCGGAGAGCAGTCCGGCGAGCGCCGCGCGCGTCTGGTGGCAACCGTTCACCGACACCCGGGGCAGGGCCTGGAGGTGCGCGGCGTGCTCGGCGAAGAGGTGGCCGGGCCGCGTGGTCACGGCCGTCGCGAAGCCCATCTCCCGCGCCAGGGCGAATTCCCGCGGGCCGGCGGAGGTCGGATCCCCGACCGGGTAGGACAGGTGCCGCACCGGCCGCCCGAGTTCCGTCTCGATCCGCGCGCGCCCCTCGGCGATCTCGCGCGCCGCGATCGCGGGAGCGTGCTTGGCGAGCATCGGATGGCTGACCGTGTGGGCGCCGACGGTGACGGCCGGGTCGGCGGCGAGGTCGCGCAGCTCAGCCCAGGACAGGCACAGGTCGGCGGCGAGGCACCCGGGCGGGAAGCCGGCCTGCTGGCAGAGGGCCGCGATCCGGTCGAGGAGGTCCGCCTCGTCCCCGCGCCGCAGGTCGCGGTACAGGGCTTCGAAGGCCAGCGCCTTCTCCTCCGGGCTGCGCGCCGGAAGGTCGAGACTCCGCGCGCCGACGTCGATGCGCACCCGGTCCAGGCGCGCGATCGCCTGCTCCAGCTCGATCCACCAGAGCCGCCCGGCCTGGTCGGCGAAGCCGCTGGTGACGAACAGGGTCCACGGCGCGCCGTGGCGGGCCAGCACGGGACGGGCGTGCTCGACGTTATCGCGGTAGCCGTCGTCGAAGGTCAGGACCGCGAAGGGCGGCCCGTAATCCGGTTCGGCCAACCGCTCCGGCACCGAATCGAGACCGATGATCTCGAAGCCGCGGGCATCGAGCTCGCGCAGGGTCAGGTCGAGGAACTCGGGGGTGATGCCGAGCAGGCGGTTCGGCGCGAAGGCCGGGACCGGGTCGGGGCTGACGTGATGGAAAGTGAGGATCACGCCGAGGCCGCGCGCCGCGGGGCTGAGCCAGCGGTCCGCCCCGAGCGCCTGGATCGCGCGGAACCCGGACGCGAAGACCCGATGCTTGGCAAGCGACGACAGCATGGACCTGAACCGTTCGGGCCCGCGGCCCAGCTCGGCACAGCCTTGGCTCGCCCGGGTAAACAAAGCCGAAAGCATGCGTGGCCGCGGCGAAAGCAAGCTATCATTAGCCACGACTGTTCTTTGACGGACCGTCCGGCGCCGGTATCGCGCCATCATCGATCGGAGTGACGGGCTATTCAGCCGCTTGCCGTCAGGGTGCGCGTGGCACGGGATCGCGCGCGGTCCCCGGGAGATCGGGTCATGGCGGTCGGTGTCCACGTAGCGGGAACGGACATGGTCGATTCGCGCAGCGCCGGGGGGCTCGTCGCGGAGATCATCCCCGATCTGGCCGCCGCGGAGGCGCTGTGGCGGCGCCTGGATGCCGATCCGGCGAGCCTCGGCACGCCCTACCAGCGGTTCGACTGGATCAGCGCCTATCTGCGGGCGACGGGACAGGCCGAGCGCGCGCGCGTCGCGGTCCTGCGGGATGCCGACGGACGGCCGCGCATCCTCGTCCCGTTCACCCTGAGCCGGGAGCACGGGCTGCGCCTCGCGCGCACGGTCGGCGGCACGCACGCCAACTATCACATGCCGCTCTTCGCCACCCGCGACGCGGCGGCCGTCGGGCCCGGCAGCATCGCCGCGGCGCTGATCCGCGCCGGCCGCGCTGAGGGTATCGACGCCTTCGCGCTCAAGCACCAGCCCCGGATGTGGGACGGGGCAGCGAACCCGCTCGCCGCGACCGGCGAGGCGGAGGCCAGCGACGGCTACGGCCTCATGCTCGGGCCGGATCCGGAGGCGACCGTGCGCCGGGTTTTCAGCGCGGACGCCCGCAAGAAGCTGCGCTCCAAGGAGAAGCGCCTCGTGGAGGCGCACGGCGCGATCGTCTACCGCCGCGCCGAGACCGCCGACGAGGCGGCGCGCCTGCTGGCGGCGTTCTTCGCGCAGAAATCGGCCCGCTTCGCCGGCATGGGCGTGGCCGACCCTTACGCCGATCCCGCGATCCGGTCCTTCCTGACGGCCGCGTCGACCGGCGCCGAGCCCGCCGTGGAGCTGTACGCCCTGTGTCTCGCCGAGAGCGGCCGCGTCCTCGCCACCTTCGGCGGTGCCGTCAGCGACCGACGCTTCAGCGGCATGATGACGGCGTTCGACGGCGACCCCGAGGTCGCCCGTTACAGTCCCGGCGACCTTCTCCTGCAGCATCTCGTGCGCGACCAGACCGCCCGCGGCCGGCAGGGATTCGATCTCGGCGTCGGCGAGGCGCGCTACAAGGCCAGCATCTGCGATGAGACGATCAGCCTCGTCGAGACGATCATCCCGGTCACCCTGCGGGGCCGGGCCTACGGCGCCCTGCGCCGGGGCCTGACGCGGACGAAACGGCGGATCAAGCGCGACCCGCGCCTCTACGCCGCCCTCAAGCGGCTCCGCACCTTGCGCCGGTCCTGATCGGCGCGCGGCCTAGGCGGCGTTGAGGCGCAGCTCCGCCCGCGCCTCCTCGACATCGGACGCGGCCGGGCGATCCTGCGCGACCAGGATCTGCCCCGCGCCGGCCTCCTCGGCGAGGGCGTAGAGGTCGGCCAGCGCCGGATCCTCGGCATCGGCGTTCGACGCGATGACGACGCTGTCCATGAAGCCGGCCACGAGCTCGAGGAGGTCGACGGCCCCCGGCGCGGCGTGGAGACGGAAGACCACCCAGTCGTAGGCCTCGGCCATGGCCTCGAAGGTCAGGGCCAGGGCATCGGGCTCGTCGAATAGGACGGTCGACTCCAGCAGCCCCGCCTCGATCCGATGCTGGCCGCCGTCCCGGCGTGCCTGGATCACGTCGAGGAACGCGGCCTCGCCGGCGATGAGGTCGGCGAAGCCGAGCCGCGCCGTGCCGTCGTTCGGCAGGTTCAGGTCGACGGCGACGAGGCTTCCCTCGCGACCGAGCGCGCGGGTCAGGGCCTCGGGCAGCGTCGGGACGCCGCGACGGGCTTCGGTCTCGACGATCAGGACGCGGCGACCCGCCTGCGCCTCCGGTGCGCGGGGCGCCGCCGCGATGCGCGCGACGAGCGGCGCGAGATCGAACGTGTCGGGGGAGCGGAGCGCCGCGGCCGCGGCGGGCGCCGCCGACGCGGCGGCAGCCGCGCCCGACGCCTCGGACCAGCGGGCGGCCGGTGTCGCCTCCGGGAAGGTGAAGGACGGCCGATCCAGCACCGGCTCGCGGCGCCGCCGATCGTCTGCCGGATCGCCGTCGCGGTCGCCGGCGGCGCGGCCGGACTCGGCCAGCAGCGCGCTGGCGATGACCCCGCCGACCGAGAGCATCAGCGTCAGCAGCGTCGCGAAAGCGACGATCGGCAGCTTCTTCGGGAAGGACGGAACCTCGGGCGTCACCGCGCGGGACACGATGCGGGCGTCGGCGGGGGTCGCGGCCTCGCCGTCGCGCGCCGCCGCCTCGCGGTAGCGACCGAGATAGGATTCGAGCTGCTCGCGCTGCGCCTTGGCCTCGCGCTCCAGCGCGCGGAGCTGGATCTCGCTGGCGTTGCCGCGGACGACGACGTCCTGCTGGCCGTCGACGGCGGCCTGGAGGCTCTCGACCCGGGCGCCCGCGATCTTGGCGTCGTTCTCCATCGTGCGCACGACGCGCTCGGCCGAGGCCTTGATCTGGGCGTCGAGGTCCTCGAGCTGGGCGTGCAGCTCCTTGATCCGCGGGTGAGCCGGCAGGAGGGTCCGCGACTCGAGGGCGAGCTGGGCGCGCACGGAGATCCGGTTCTCGACGATCCGGCGGATGACCTCGTTGTTCGCGACGTCGGGAATCTCGAAGGCGCGCCCGTCCTTGATCAGGTCCTTGATGGCCTTCACCTTGCCGTCGAGGTCGGCCTTCAGGCTCCGCGCCGCGGAGAGCTGGCTCGACAGCTCGCCGAGCTGCTGGGCGTTGAGCGGCCGTCCGGCCAGGCCGGTGCTGCCCACGAGGCCGTTCTTGGCGCGGAACGCCTCGACCTTGGCCTCCGCCTCGGCGACGCGCTTGCGCAGCCCGTCGATGTTGCCGCCGAGCCAAGTGGAGGCGTAGCGGGCGGTGTCGACCTTATCGGCCTCCAGCGATCCGATGTAGAGCTTGGCGATGGTGTTGGCGGCCTCGGCCGCGAGCTTCGGGTCCTTCGCGCGGAACTCGATCGTCAGGATGCGCGACTTGCCGGCGGGGAAGACCAGGAGGTGGTCGAAGTAGGCGTCGAGGACCCGGTCCTCGGCGGGGCGATCCAGGGGATTGGGACCGATGCCGAGCATCATCAGCACGCGCTGCACGGCGCCGATGCTGCCCGCGCCGGGATCGAACTCGGCGTTGCCGACGAGCTTGAGCCGGCGGATCGCCTCGCGGGCGAGATCGCGGGACATCACGACCTGCACCTGGCTCGCCACCGCCTGCTCGTCGATCGGCGCGAGCTGGTCGCCGCGCTCCTGCGCGGTGCGGGCGAAGGCCGGGTCGCGGCTCTCGAGCAGCACCTTCGCCTCGCCGGTGTAGCGGGGGCTGACCACGTTGACGAAGACGCTCGCGCCCAGGGCGACCACCAGGGTCGGCCCGACGATCCAGCCGATCGAGCGCCGCAGGATCCGCGGCAGCTGCGCGAGGCCGAGGCCTTCCTCGGCGCGCGGCTGGGATCCGGGCACGGCGTAGGTCGAGCGTTGACGGATCGTGGACATGCGGACGCTCTGAACGCGGAGACAGGCCGGGCAGGCATTACTGCCGTCCCGCGGCCATTAGTGGATGTTAAGGTTGCTCAAGAGTTAAGGGGCGCGCGGACCGGTGACGGCGCCGCCTCCGTCGCGCGGTGATCAAGTTTCATTAACCTTAACGGCCTACATCACCCCGCAACTGCATCCATGACGGCGATGGTGATGAACCGGCGCGCTCTGCTCCTCGCACTCGGCTCGACTCTGGCGCTCGGCGGCTGCCTGCGGCCGAGCTTCCGCACCGACCAGCTCGATGCCACCGGCACCGGCTCGATCGCCGCGCGGTACACGCTGGCGGCGGGCGACAAGCTGCGGGTGATCGTGTTCGGCCAGGACAACCTGTCCAACATATACGCGGTCGACGGCGCGGGGCGCATCGCCATGCCGCTGATCGGGACCGTGCAGGTGGGCGGCCAGACGACCGCGCAGGCGGCCAAGGCGATCGAGGCCAAGCTGGCCTCCGGATACGTGCGCGAGCCGCACGTCACCGTGGAGGTGGACGCCTACCGACCGTTCTACATCCTCGGCGAAGTCACCACCTCCGGTCAGTACCCGTTCGTCAACGGCATGACCGTTGAGACCGCGGTGGCGATCGCGGCCGGTTTCGGCCCGAGGGCAGCGCGCGATTACGCCGTCCTGACCCGCGACGCCGGTGGCTCGCTGATCTCCGGGATCGTGCCGATGACCTACGCGGTCCGGCCGGGAGACACGATCGTCATCAAGGAACGCTTCTTCTGAGCGGCGCGGCGCCGGTCACTGCCCGCTCTGCCACGGGTTGATCACCCGCATGGCGGTCTTCTGCGCTGGGATCGGCGTCGCCACCTCGGGCATCGGCTGCCGGGCGCGGGCCATCATCCGCCGCGCCTCCTGCGCGGGCAAGGCGCCGACCGGCGTGAACAGCCCGGCCAGGACCTTCCGCGTGCCCCGGCTCACGAAGCGCGAGTTCTGGACCGGCTCGAAATCCCGGATCGCGTGGCGCTTGTCGGGATTCCCGGTGAACACCCGGGCGCCAGAATTCAGCACCACGATGTCGCCGGGCCGCAGCGTCTCGTCCTTGAGCAGCGCCGCCGTCGCGCCGCCCTTCATGTCGATGGGGGTCTGGCGCTCGCTGATCTCCCGCTCCTTGACGCGGATCTTGAGCGGGAGCGCCGCGTAGCGGGTCTGGAAGCGGCGGCGCGCCGCCCCGAGCCGCGGGGTCGCGTGGCGGCCGAAGGTGCGGCCGTCGAAGGCGGGGGCCGGGGCAGGGGCCGGCTGGGCCTGCTGCGGGGCCGGCCGGGCGCCGAACAGCATCTCGAGGAAACCGACCTCGGCGGCCTGGGCGCGCAGCGCCGACCCGGCGAGGAGACCGCCGGCCGCCATGACGGCCAGCAAGCTGCTCGTGCGAAGCCTCATAGCACCCTCCGGAAGCGACGCCCGACGCGAGCATCCGACCCTCAACCGCAAGGCGTACTGGAGGGTTCCGGATGATTTAGAGTCTGCTTAGGAACGCCCCGCGGCGACCCGCCGGCGCGGGATTCGACGTCCCCGCGGTCAGGAGCCCGGCGCGCCCGAGCGCGCAGGGACGCGGTCTAGCCCGGCGCCGATTGCTCGCCCTCGCCGATGCAGTCGAGGGCGCGCTCCACGGCGCTCACGGCATCCAAGAGGTGCTGGACGGTGCGCTCGACCTCGATCGCCGGACGCCCCATCGCGGCGGCGCGGGCGCTCACATCCTCGAGCTGCTCCAGCAGGGCGAGGAGATCACCGGCCACGGTCACAACTTCGCAGCGAGCGAGGCGGGTGACGGTCGGGCGCGGACGGAAGGGCAAGACGTTGCTCATCGCGGAGGGTTGTCGCCCGAAACGACCGGGATTCGCCAGGGGGAGGGGGCCGAACTCAACACGATTGGCCGGCCCTATCCGCCGCAATCCCGGTCTGTGGTGGATTTTCCGTGGCCGGCGCGCATCGGAGGCGGCAGAACGGATTTACATCTTGCGCGCGACCTTGACGGAGGCGCCTCCGCGCTGACCATGCCGCGAGACGTCCCGAGAGGGTCGCTCCGGCCGTGGCCGGTCGCGGCCCGGCCACGGCCCGCTTTCAGGATACGCGATGCGCTTGACCCTTCTCGCCCTCTCCGCGCTGACCCTCGGCGGCCTCTGCGCCTGCAGCACCAGCGACGGCCCGGATTCCCGCAGCGGCCTCGCCGAGACCTTCAACCTCGACAACTACCGGGCCTCGGGCAACACCAACGGCACCCAGACCCGCCGCGACGTGAACCGCGCCTACACCCAGCCGACGCTGCCGACGATCGGCAACCGCGGGATGTGAGGCGCGCGGCGCGTCACCGCTTGGTGAGCGCGTCCGCGAAGGTGGCGATCCGGTTGCGGGCGTAGACCGGCAGGCCGGCGCTGATCGAGTTGCCGGTGTTGAAGCTGGAATTGCCCATCAGCACCTGTGCGGGCAGCAGATTCTTGAGTACCGGCACGCGGGCGTACTCGGCCTTGCGGTCGAGGACGTCGCCCTTGATCGCCAGCGCCATGTAGGTGGTGACCACCGTCTTGGTCGGGTCGTTCGGCATCGGCTGGAACACGGCCAGGAACTTGCCGAAGCGCAGGATCTGGTTGACCCAGAAGATCGTCTGCTCGAGGCCGCCGGTCACCGCGGTGTCGATCTTGGTCAGCGCCTTGAGACGGTCACCCTGGTCCGGCCCGAGCACCCGCAACTCGCTCTGGAACGAGACGAACTCGGCGATCTTCTTGGTCGAGCCTTCCTCGAGCTTGTTGGCGAGCTTCACGCCGAGCGGCAGCTTGCCCTCGAGGTCGTAGCGCGACTCGATGCAGGCGCCCGCGCCCTCGCACCACGGACGGTCGGGACGCTTGGCGAAGGCGGCGGCCGGGTCCTTGTTGGGCGTCACGTCGGCGACCGCCAGGGTGCGGTGCTTGATCGCCGGATCCATCTTCTGGACGAAGGCGAGGTTGGCGAAGGCCTGGAGGTCGATCGCCTCGGGCGGCCGCGGGACGACGAAGCGCCCCTCGGCGACGTAGACCTTCAGGGTCTCGTGCCGCGGCTTGGTCACGCCGTTCACCGTGACCGTGTAGTCCGGCTCCTTGTAGCCGGGATACGGGGCGAGCGCCGCCGCCTCGGCCGGCCGCGCCTTCAGCCAGTCGAGGTACGGGATCAGGCCGTTCTCCGGCGCCGACGGGTTGTCGCGATGGTCGGTGAACAGGATCTGGCCCGGCTTGATCGCGGCCGGATCGACGGCCGTGACCGAGGGCACCTCCTTGATCCGCTCGGGCCCCGGCGCCGGGGCGGTGTTGGCGGCGGGCGTCTGGGCGCGTGCCGGAAGGGCCGGGAGCGCGGCCGTGAGGGCGGCCGCCAGGGCCGCGGGAAGCTGCTGGCGCAACGGGATTCTCGTCTGTCGGGGAGGGCTGTCAGTAACCGGGGTCTTCGCCGAACAGGTAGTCGGGATCGCGGCGGCGCGGGCGGCGCGCGTCGTCGTCCCCGCCGAAGGGCGACCGATTCGTCTGGCCCGGCCAGGGCTTGTAGGGATCCTGACCGTAGAGATCCACGTCGCCCTGCGCGCGGCGGCTGCGCGGCGCGGGACGCTCGCCGAACGGGTCGAGGAAGTCGGATCGCGGCCGCTCGCCGGTCATGTTGCCGTAGTAGTCGCCCGCGACGCTCGCGCCGTCGTCGCCGGCGAGGTCGCCGTCCTGCGCGTCGGGCCGCATGGCGTAGAGCGTCTCGCGCGGCACGAGGCGGTACTGCGTGTCCGCCATGCGCCCGTCGCCGCTGGTGCGGAAATGCTCGAGGAAGCCGCCGCCGGCGATCCGCACGCCGCTGCGCGGGTCGATCGGCAGGTCGGCGATGAACGGGCGGGCCTCGGGGGAGGGGCCCCGCAGCGGCGTCTTGGCGACGCCGTTCGCCCAGGCCGCCTGCAGGATCGCCGAGGCGATCGGCACCGAGACGTGGCCGCCGGTCTGGCCGCGGCCGAGCGTCTTGCGGGTGCCGTCGGCGTTGTCGTAGCCGACCCAGACCACCACGCTGATCTCGTTGGTCAGTCCGGCGAACCACGCGTCGTTCTCGTTCTCCGAGGTGCCGGTCTTGCCCGCGACGTAGGCCGAGACCTTCGCGAGCGCCGCGGCCGTGCCGTGCTGCGTCACGCCCTGCAGCATGGTCTTGAGCTGGTAGAAGGCCACGCGGTCCGCCGAGGCGATCCGCACCGGCTCCTTGGCGGCGTGCGCGTAGAGGGGCTTGCCGTCCCGCTCGACCGATTCGAGAGCGTAGGGCGCCGGGCGGGCGCCCTCGTTGGCCACCGCCGCGTAGAAGCCCGCGAGGTCGAGCATCCGCACCGGCTGCGCGCCGAGGACGAAGGGGTAGTAGGGCTCGCACTCGGCGTAGATCTGCGCCTCGAGGGCGATGTCGCAGACCCGCTTCAGGCTCGCCGGCGCCTTCGGGGCGATCCCGCCCTGGAGGAGCCGGGCGGTGACGAGGTTCTTGGAGAATTCCAGGCCGCGCCGCAGGGTCGTCGGCCCCGAGCCGCCGCCCTCGTAATTCTTCGGCGACCAGGAATCGCCCGCCCCGCCGATCGGCGGCAGGGTCACGGCGGAATCCATCACCAGGGTGTTCGGCTGCAGGCCGGCGTTGAGCGCGGCAAGGTAGGTCAGCGGCTTCAGGGTCGAGCCGGGCTGGCGCACCGTCTGGGTGACCCGGTTGAGCTGGCTCAGCGGGTAGGAGAAGCCGCCGGCCATCGCGAGGATCCGGCCGGTCTGGTTCTCCAATACCAGGGCCGCGCCCTGGACGGTCGGCCGGACGCGGAGCTGCGCGCGCGGGCCGCCCTTGCCGGCGCTGACCTTCACGCGGATCACGTCGTAGGGCTGCAGCTTGCCGCGGGCGATGCCGGGGTCGAGGGAGGCGGTGCGGCCGTCGGCGAGGCCCACCTTCACGCCGCCGCGGCCGGTCTCCAGCACCACGGCCATCGGCCAGTGAACGTCGTAGAGGACCGGGCGGGCGCTCTCGAGTGCCAGGAGCCACGCCGGCTTCTTCTGCGGCACGGCCGCGACCCTCTCGCCGCGGCGCGACTTCGCGGCCGGCCCGGTCTCCGGCCTGGCATCGGATTTCGCGGCCTCCGGCCGCGCGCCGGTGACGGCGGGCGCGGCCGAGGCGGAGCCCTCCGGTGCCGGCGTCGCCGCCTGGATACGCCGGACGCTGTCGGCGAGGTTGAGTTCCGGCCCCGTGAAGGCCTGACGGCCGGTGCCGCGCTCGTAATTGGCGAGGCCGTCCTGCAGGGCGTCCTCGACGGCGCGCTGCAGCCCCGCGTTGATCGTCGAACGGACAGTCAGCGAGCCGGAGGTCAGCGAATCCACGCCCGCGAAGGTGCGGGCCTCGCGATTGAGGAAATCCACGACGTAGAAGCCGGAATCGCGGCGCGCGGTCTCGATCGGCTTCAGACCGAGATCGGACTTGATCGCCGCGCTCATCTCGGCCTCGGTGATCGCGCCCTCTTCCTTGAGGCGGGCGAGCACGTAGGCGCGCCGCTCCCGCGCCCGGTCGGGGTACTTGTCCGGGCTGTAGAAGTTCGGCCCCTTGGGCATGCCGGCGAGGAGCGCCGCTTCCGGCAGGGTCAGCTGCCCCACCGGCTTCCCGAAATAGCTCTGCGCGGCCATCTCGATGCCGTAGGCGCCGCGGCCGAGATAGATGCCGTTGAGGTAGAGCCCCAGGATCTGCGGCTTCGTCAGGATGCGCTCCAGCCGCGACGCGACGATCATCTCGCGGATCTTGCGCTCGTAGGTGACGTCGTCGCCGACCGAGAGGTTCTTGACCACCTGCTGGGTGATGGTCGAGCCGCCCGCCGGCCGCCCCGGCGAGGCGAGGTTGGCGATGAAGGCGCGGATCACCCCGCGCTCGTCGATGCCGTGATGGGTCTCGAACCGCTTGTCCTCGGCGGCGATGAAGGCCTTCTGCACGAGATTCGGGACGGCCGTGATCGGCACCACGACGCGGCGGCCATTCGGCTCCGACGCCTCCGCGAAGGGCTTGCCGGCCCCGTCGAGGATCCGGGTCATGCCCGGCAGGGCCTTGTCGCGCAGGGCCTCGGCGCTGGGCAGGTCCTTCGTGGCGTTGTCGTAGAACTCGATGACCGCCTTCGCGTCGAAGGGCGAGTTCGCCGGGTTCTCGCCCTTGCAGAACTGCTTGTAGCTCGTGTTCAGCTCGGTCAGATCGAGACCGTGCAGGATCTTCGGCGCGGCCGGACCGGCGACCGTGGACGGATCCTCCATCGCGGTGGTGATCAACTCGTCGAGATTGATGTCCTCGATGTCGAAGGCCTTGCGCATGTGGGCGCAGCCGTCGCGCAGCAGGCGCACCACCTCCGGGCCGTCCGTCGCGGGATCGAACTGCGTCCGGACCGCGTCCGGCCGTGTCGTGACCTGGCTGAGCGTCAGGGCGGTCGCGAACAGCTTGATCAGGATGGCGTTCATACGGGCCGGATTCGGGGGACGCGACGGGGCGAGCGCGGACCTTTCGGGAGCGCGCCTGAACAGGGCGTGCACAACGCGGCTGATTTAAGGAGACGCCGCACGGCAACGCTTTGGCCGGCTCCCACGTTCGTGAGGCGCGACGACGCCGGGGGGCCCATGATCAACGACCTGTGGTACAAGAACGCGATCATCTACTGCCTGTCCGTCGGCACGTTCATGGACGCCAACGGCGACGGCATCGGCGACTTCGCCGGGCTGGAGCGCCGGCTGGACTACATCCAGGGCCTGGGCGCCACCGCGGTCTGGCTGATGCCGTTCCAGCCCTCGCCCAAGAAGGACGGCGGCTACGACATCGCCGACTATTACGGCGTCGATCCGGATTACGGCTCGCTCGGGGACTTCGTCGCCTTCACGCACGCCGCCAAGCAGCGGGGCCTGCGTGTCCTCATCGACCTCGTCGTCAACCACACCTCGGACCAGCATCCGTGGTTCCAGTCGGCCCGGTCCGACCCCAAATCGCCCTACCGCGACTGGTACGTCTGGTCGAAGGAGCGCCCCGCATCCGCCGACGAGGGCATGGTTTTCCCGGGCGTTCAGGAAACCACCTGGACCTACGACACCAAGGCCAAGGCCTGGTACTTCCACCGCTTCTTCAACTTCCAGCCGGATCTCAACACCGCCAATCCGGAGGTGCTGGCCGAGATCCTGAAGATCATGGGCTTCTGGATCCAGCTCGGCGTCTCCGGCTTCCGCATGGACGCGGTGCCGTTCGTCATCGCCGAGAAGGGCGCCGATGTCGGCGGCAAGCCCCGCGAGCAGTTCGAGATGCTGCGCGACCTGCGCGAGTTCCTGCAGTGGCGCCAGGGCGACGCGATCATCCTGGCCGAGGCCAACATCCTGCCGAAGCAGGACCTCGACTATTTCGGCGACGACGCCGACCGCATGCACATGATGTTCAACTTCCAGGTCAATCAGGCGACCTTCTACGCCCTGGCGGCCCACGATGCGCGGCCCCTCGTCAAGGCGATCGAGCGGACGAAGCCGCGCCCGCTCTCCTGCCAGTGGGGCATCTTCCTGCGGAACCACGACGAGCTCGACCTGGGGCGCCTCACCGACAAGCAGCGCCAGAGCGTGTTCGACGCCTTCGGACCCGAGAAGGGGATGCAGCTTTACGACCGCGGCATCCGCCGCCGCTTCGCGCCGATGCTGGCGGGCGATCCCCGCCGGATCCGGCTCGCCTACTCGCTGATGTTCACCCTCCCGGGTACGCCGGTGCTGCGCTACGGCGACGAGATCGGCATGGGCGACGAGCTGGCTCTGCCGGAGCGCGACTGCGCCCGCACGCCGATGCAGTGGACGAGCGAGCACCAGGGCGGCTTCTCGACGGCCCGGCGCACCGTCCTGCCCCTGATCGACCACGGCCCCTACGGCTACGCGCACGTGAACGTCGCCGACCAGCGCCACGAGGAGGGCTCGCTGCTCAACTGGATGCAGAGCATGATCCGGCAGCGCAAGGAGGCGCCGGAGATCGGCTGGGGCGACGTCGTCGCGATGGAGACCGGGCGCCCGTCGGTCCTGGCGCTGCGCTACGCGTGGCGCGGCAATGCCATCCTGTGCGTCCACAACCTGGCGCCGGAGCCCGTGGAGGTCGCGATGGCGTCGGGATCCGAGGATCGCGAGCACGACATCCTCGTCGACCTGCTCACCGGCGCCCGCAGCGAGGTCAAGGACGACGGCCGCCACTGCCTGTTCCTGGAGGGATACGGCTACCACTGGTTCCGCGTCGGCGGGCTCGACGCGCTGCTGAAGCGGCGGCCGACGTGAGGAACACCGGAGCCCGGCTCGCCCTCGGCCGGCCGACACGGTAGGACAGGCCGGAGCGAGGTGGGACATGGCCCGGACGAAGCATCATCCCCCGGACGCGACGATCGCCGACGTCCTGCCGGATCTCGACGACGGCGAGGCCTACCTGCGCCAGGTCCTCAGCACCATGCGGATGTGCCAGAAGCATCACGGCGACGCCTGGGTGCGGATCGGCGTGACCGGCCGTTCCCCGACGCCGTCCTACCGGATCGACCGGCCGGACGAGACGGCGCCCGGCGACGGTGCCGTCGAGGCGGGCAGAGCCCTGTTCGGCGCCTATGGCGGGCGGTCCCACGACCGGTTCACGCAGGTCAACGCTGCGGAGACCCGCTGGAGCTCGCGGGCGCTCGGCATGGCCGAGATGCTGGCGCTTCACGACAGCCTGCGCCGCCCCAGGGGCGACGCGGCCTGAGCCTGCCGCGCAGGGTGCCGCCCACCGGCGTTCTACGCTAAACTGGGGCGAAGGGCGTCCGGAGCGGCGCTGCCAACTCGCGGAACGACATGCCAGGTACGCCACGCGCCGGGATCATCCCGGTCACGCCCTTCCAGCAGAATTGCACCCTGATCTGGGATGACGCCACCAAGGTCGGCGCCGTCGTCGATCCCGGCGGCGACCTCGACCGGATCGAGGCGGCGATCCGCGAGCAGGGCGTCACCGTCGAGAAGATCCTGCTGACCCACGGGCACGTCGACCACGCCGCCGGCGCCGACGAGCTGCGCGAGCGCCTCGGCGTGCCGATCGAGGGCCCGCATCAGGCCGACAAGTTCCTGCTCGATTCCCTGCCCGAGACGGCGGCCAACTACGGCCTCGGCGCCGCCCGGCCGGTCACGCCCGACCGGTGGCTCGACGAGGGCGACGCCGTGACGGTCGGCGGGCTCGGCTTCGACATCCTCCACTGCCCCGGCCACTCGCCCGGCAGCGTCGTGTTCGTGAGCCGGGACGCGCGCTTCGCCCTCGTCGGCGACGTGGTGTTCAAGGGCTCGGTCGGCCGCACCGACCTGCCCGGCGGCAACCACGAGCAGCTCATCCGCGCCATCAAGGACAAGGTCCTGCCGCTGGGCGACGACGTCGCCTTCATCCCCGGCCACGGACCGACCAGCACCCTCGGTGCGGAGCGCGTGTCCAACCCCTTCCTACAGGATTGACGCGCATGGACAGGCGCCGCATCGGCCGCTCCGACCTGACGGTCGCGCCGTTCTGCCTCGGCGGCAACGTCTTCGGCTGGACGGCCGACGAGGCCGCGTCCTTCGCGATCCTCGACCGGTTCGTGGAGAGCGGCTTCGACTTCATCGACACCGCCGACGTCTATTCGCGCTGGGCCCCCGGCCATGTCGGCGGGGAATCCGAGACGGTGATCGGCAAGTGGCTCGCGGCCCGGTCGGGTGCGCGCGACCGGATCGTGCTGGCGACCAAGGTCGGCATGGACCTGGGCGAGGCCGGCCAGGGCCTCTCGGCGGCCCATATCGAGCGGGCCTGCGAGGCCTCGCTGCGGCGCCTCGGGGTCGACCGGATCGACCTGTACCAGTCGCATCTCGACGACGCGGCGGTGCCCCTCGAGGAGACCCTGAGAGCGCACGAGCGCCTGATCGCGGCCGGCAAGGTCCGGGCGATCGGCGCCTCGAACTACAGCGCGGCCCGGCTCAAGGAGGCGCTGGCGGTCTCGGCCTCCGCGGGCCTGCCGCGCTACGAGTGCTTGCAGCCCGATTACAGCCTCGCCCAGCGCGGCTACGAGGCCGAGCTTGAGCCGCTCTGCCGGGCGGAGCAGATCGGCGTGATCGGCTACTTCTCCCTGGCGGCCGGCTTCCTGACCGGCAAGTACCGCAGTGCCGACGACGCGGCGGGACGCCCGCGGGAGAACCGGGTCGCCAAGTACCTGAACCCCCGCGGCCTCGCGCTGCTCGACGTCCTCGATTCGGTCGCGCAGGCCCACGGCGCGAGTCCGGCCCAGGTCGCGCTCGCCTGGATCATCGCCCGCCCCGGCATCACCGCGCCCATCGCGAGCGCGACCTCGGTGGCGCAGCTCGACGAGCTGCTCGGCGCCGTCCGGCTGACGCTCGCACCCGGGGCGATCGACCGCCTGGATGCGGCGAGCGCGGGCGGCATCGAGGGCTAACGCAGCGTTAAGCGACGGGCGTCACAAAAGCGACGGGACGGGCCCGCCGCGGACCCGTAAAATCGTGCAATCTCAACGCGGAACCCCTATATCAGGCGGACCAAGCGAGAGTTCAGGCGCGGGCGCCCGAGGGCGCATCTGCCACCGACGCGATCAGGCCCGCCTGCCGAGGAAGTTCATGGCCGACACCCCCCAGACCGAGCCCGCCGATTACGGCGCGGAATCCATCCGCGTGCTGAAGGGCCTCGACGCCGTCCGCAAGCGGCCCGGCATGTATATCGGCGACACCGACGACGGCTCCGGCCTCCACCACATGGTGTACGAGGTCGTGGACAACGCCATCGACGAGGCCCTGGCCGGCCACGCCGACCTCGTCACCGTGACGCTCAACGCCGACGGCTCCTGCACGGTCTCCGACAACGGGCGCGGCATCCCGGTGGACATCCACAAGGAGGAGGGCGTCTCGGCGGCCGAGGTCATCATGACCCAGCTGCACGCCGGCGGTAAGTTCGACCAGAACTCGTACAAGGTCTCTGGCGGCCTGCACGGCGTGGGCGTCTCGGTGGTGAACGCCCTGTCGTCGTGGCTGCGCCTGCGCATCTGGCGCAACGACAAGGAGCACGCGATGGAGTTCCGCCACGGCGACGCCGTGGCGCCCCTGGAGATCATCGGGCCCGGGAACGGGAGGCGCGGCACGGAAGTCACCTTCCTGCCGTCGACCGACACCTTCACGATGATCGAGTTCGACTACGGCACGCTGGAGAAGCGCCTGCGCGAGCTCGCCTTCCTCAATTCCGGCGTCCGCATCGTCCTGACCGACGCCCGCCACGCCGAGAAGAAGCGCGAGGAGCTGTACTACGAGGGCGGCATCGAGGCCTTCGTCCGGTACCTCGACCGCTCCCGCAAGCCGATCGACGGGATGACGAGTCCCGTCGTCGTCAGCTCCGAGCGCGATGGAATTCGCGTCGAGGTCGCGTTCTGGTGGAACGACTCGTTCAACGAGACGGTCCTGCCCTTCACCAACAACATCCCGCAGCGCGACGGCGGCACCCACATGGCCGGTTTCCGCGCCGCCCTGACGCGGCAGATCACCGGCTACGCCGAGTCCAGCGGCGTCGCCAAGCGGGAGAAAGTCTCGCTGACCGGCGAGGATTGCCGCGAGGGGCTCACCGCGGTCATCTCGGTGCAGGTGCCGGACCCCAAATTCTCGTCGCAGACCAAGGACAAGCTCGTCTCGTCCGAGGTACGCCCGGCCGTGGAGAACGTGCTCAACGAGGGCCTGTCCACGTGGCTCGAGGAGAATCCGAGCCAGGCGCGGTCGGTGATGGGCAAGGTGGTGCTGGCGGCCTCCGCCCGCGAGGCCGCCCGCAAGGCGCGCGAGACCGTGACTCGCAAGGGCGCGCTCGACATCGCCTCGCTGCCCGGCAAGCTCGCCGACTGCCAGGAGCGCGACCCGACCAAGTGCGAGATCCTGCTGGTGGAGGGCGATTCCGCCGGCGGCTCGGCCAAGCAGGGCCGCGACCGGACCTTCCAGGCCGTGCTGCCCCTGCGCGGCAAGATCCTCAACGTCGAGCGCGTGCGCGCCGACCGGATGCTGTCCTCGGCCGAGATCGGCACCCTGATCACGGCGCTGGGCGCCGGGATCGGGCGCTCCTCCACGGACCGGGAGGGCTTCAACCCGGAGAAGCTGCGCTACCACCGCATCATCATCATGACCGACGCGGACGTGGACGGCTCGCACATCCGCACGCTCCTGCTGACCTTCTTCTTCCGGCAGATGCCGGAGCTGATCGAGCGCGGCCACCTCTACATCGCGCAGCCGCCGCTCTACAAAGCCGAGCGCGGCCGCCGGGCGATCTACCTGAAGGACGAGCGCGCCCTCGAGGATTACCTGATCGACCAGGGCACCGACGGCGCGATCCTGCGGCTCTCCACCGGCGCGGAATTCGCCGGGGCGCAGCTCAAGAGCCTCGTCGAGGAGGCCCGGACGTTCCGGAGCATCCTGCAGGGCCTGCACACACGCTACGACCGCTCCGTGGTCGAGCAGGCGGTGCTGGCCGGTGCCTTCGATGCCGAGGCGGCGTCGCGGCCGGGCGAGGCCGAGGTGCTGGCCGACATGACCGCCCGCCGGCTCGACGCGATCGCCGACGAGATCGAGCGGGGCTGGCAGGGCGAGTCGTTCGAGGACGGCTATCGCCTCAGCCGGACGCTCCGGGGCGTTCGGCAGGTCTCGACCCTCGACGCCGGGCTGATCACCTCGCAGGAGGCCCGGCGCCTCTCCGAGCGGGCCGACGCCTTCCGGGAGATCTACGGCGAGCCGGCCACGCTGATGCGGAAGTCCGACGAGACGGTGCTGCACGGGCCCGTGGCGCTCTTCGAGGCCGTGATGGCCTTCGGCCGGAAGGGCCTTCAGCTCCAGCGGTACAAGGGCCTCGGCGAGATGACCGCCCAGCAGCTCTGGGAGACCACACTCGACCGCGACGTGCGCTCGCTGCTGCAGGTCAAGGTCAAGGACGTCACCGATGCCGACGACCTGTTCGTGAAGCTGATGGGCGACGTGGTCGAGCCCCGGCGCGAGTTCATCCAGGAGAACGCGCTGAGCGTCGCGAACCTGGACGTGTGACGCGCACCGCTGCGGGCCGCGCGCCCGCGCGTTCTAGTCCGCTCCGACGACCGCGAAGGGATCGATCAGCCCGCATCGGATGCAGCAGTAGACGAGTTCCACGTCCGAGCTGACGCCGAGCTTCGATTTGATGGCGTAGTGATAGTTCGCGACGGTCTTGGGCGAGAGGCTGAGATCGGCCGCGATCGCGTCCGTGTGCCGTGCGTCGAGGATCATCCGCAGGATCTCGAATTCCCGAGGCGACAATTGGTCGATCGGGGACGTCTCCTCCGCCAGCCGGCTCGCGGCCAGCAGGTGGGAGATCTCCGCGCACAGGGTCAGCTTGTTGTTGAACACGCTTCGCACCGCTTCGATGAGGAGATCCGAAGCGCTGCTCTTGGTGATGTAGCCGCGGGCGCCGGCGCGTATGGCCTGGAGCGCGTAGCTCACCGCGGCATGCACGCTGAAGACGAGGATGCGGGCGCTCGGATCCACCTGACGGATCTGACGGATGGCGTCGATCCCACCGCGGCCGGGCATGCTGATGTCCATGATGACGACGTCCGGCTCCACCATGCGGTAGGCGCGATAGGCCTCCGCGCCGTCCCCGGCCTCGGCGGCGACCTCCATGTCGGGCTGCCGCTCCAGGAGCCGCCGATAGCCCTCCCGCACGACGGCGTGATCGTCGACGAGCATCACGCGTATGCGCCGTTTGGTCATGACACCTCGTCGCCCGCGAGCGCGGCGTGAAAGCGGACCCGCAGGCGGAACCCGCCGCCCGGGGACGTTTCCGTCACGATCTGCCCGCCGAGCGCGTGGACGCGATCGCGCATGCCGAGCAGGCCGAGACCGGAATGCGGGCGCTCCAGCGCCTCCACGGGAGCGCCGCTTCCGTCGTCCGTGAGGATCAGCTGGACCTCGGCGCCGCCGTCGGTCTCCGCGACGTTCAGCGCGATCGCGACGGTGCGCGCGGCCGCGTGGCGGACGGCGTTGGTGAGGCCTTCCTGGACGATCCGGTAGATATGGGCCGCCGCGTCGGAGGGCAGGCGATCGGCCTGCGCGTCGGCCGCGAGCGTGACGTGGATCCGGCCCCCGGCGCGCTGCGCCTGGGCGGCGATCAGACTCCGGAGCGCGACCCGCAGCCCGAGATCGTCGATCTCCGGCGGCCTGAGCGCGGCGAGAGTGCTCCGGAGCGCGCGCACGGCGTCCGACGCCATGGTGGCGAGTTCGGCACTCTCGGCCACGACCGAAGGCGACGAGGAGCGCGCGCCCTCCTGGATCGACCGGGCGAGAAGGCTCAAAGCCGTCAGACGCTGCGCGACGTCGTCGTGCAGTTCGAGCGACAGCCACCGCCGCTCCTGCTCCTGGGCATCGATCAGCCGGCGCGCGAGTTCGGCACGTTCCCGCGTGGCGATTTGGAGATGGCTGGCAAGCTGATTGAAGACCGTCGCGATGCGGCGGAGCTCGCGCAGGCGGAGGCTCGGCAGACGCCATCCGAGGTCGCCCTTCGCGACGCGATCGATACCGACCAGGATCTCGTTGGCGGGACGCAGCGCGTGCGCCACCGCGCCGTAGACCAGCACGCACAGGACGACGGTCATGGCCGCGAGAGCGCCGGACACCTGCTTCAGCACGATCCACGCCGACCCGACGACCGCGTCGGGATCGATGTCCGCTTCGACGATCCCGATCCGCGATCCCTGATGCTCGAGGGGCAGGCGGACGGTGGATCCGGCGAAGAAGGGGAACCGGTAGAGCGTCGCGAACCAGTCGGGTGCGGCGCGCGCGTGCGCCTCGACGCCCACGCAGCTCGACCGTGTCGGACCGGCCTTCGCCGGGATCAGCTGCACGCACTGGCCGGGTTGCAGAGCGTACCGGGTGACGATCTCCCAATCCGGGAAGCGTTGGGGAATGTCGGCCGCCCGCTCGATTCGCAGGAGCTGGAGGCGGAGCTGCTTGTGCACCTCATCGGCCGTCTCGGCGTTCCGCTGTCGGGTCTTCGCCGCGACGTCGTGCATCGCGTAGGCGGCCGCTCCGGCAGCGCAGAGGATCGCGATCAGCGCGATGCGGCCGACGAGGGCCCATTTGAGATCCAGCTCGCGCGCGTCCCAGACGGTCAGGACCTGCTTGAGCCTGAAGGGTGTCACCCGTGTTCTCCCGAAAGGCCGAGAGTACGCGAGCCCGCGACCGTCTTGGAAGCGTCCGCGGCAAGGTCGTGCGATTTGCCCGGGTCGGTACGGGCGTTCTGCCGTAGCGGGTCCGAAGGCGCACGGTCTAACAGGACGGACCCTGTCGCGAGCGCCGCCGACGGTAAAGCGGGCTCGATGTCAGCGGACAGGTTCGATCCGGGCTCGCCCCAGCGCCGATCTGGAGATTGTCGATGCGTTTGCGCCAGAGCTGCTGTCTCGTCCTCTTCCTCGCATGCCTCGCGCCGGACGCGCGCGCGGGCGAGATGGTCATGGTCACCGGTGACGACGCCGTCCAGTGGCGCGCCGCGCCGCCCTCCCTCCCGACGGGCAGCGAGATCAGCATCATCGCCGGCGATCCGGACAAGCCCGGACCGTTCACGCTCAGGCTCCGGTTCCCGCCGAACTACGTCATCGCTCCGCACACGCACGCGACCGACGAGAGCGTGACCTTGCTGTCCGGCACACTCGTCCACGACATGGGGAAGACGATCGACGCGAGCCGGGGTCAGTCTCTCCGGCCGGGTGCCTTCCTGTATCTGCCGGCCAAGATGCCCCACGCGCTCTGGACGACGCGCGACCCGGCCGTGATCCAGGTCTCGGGAACAGGGCCCTTCGGGCTCGACTACATCAATCCCTCCGACGATCCGAGGAAGACGCGCTCGGACAAGTGATCGTCCACGGGGATACGATCCGCGCGCGACAGTCGCTCCGACCCGCCGCAGACGCTCTCGAGAGGCCTGATCGCGCGCGGCGCGCGACATGGCGACGCCGCCGGTCATCGAGGCGAACGACCTGTGCCACCCGGCCGACGTGACGGCGACCGCGGCCCGCGCCGACCTCTGCCGCGCCCGCGGCAGCGCGCGGGCGTTCCGCCCGTCCGGCGCGGCGAGGGCGGACTGAATCCGCGCTGCCGCGGTCACCGACCGACTCCAGGGCTGCACCGCCCGAACGGGCCGCGACGTTCGGACGGTCTTGGACGCCTCGATCCTGCCCCGCGCGGCCAGCGGCGACAGCCAGGCGCCGTGCGGGGTGATCGGCGAACGGGCCACCGGCATGCTGGAGCGGGCGCGCGGCCTGTAACAATCGTCGCCACCGTGAGCACGCCCGCGGTCGGAGCCCATGATCATCCTCCGCTCTCGCAGTGTAAGCCTTGCTAATCGGCCCTCGACACGCGCATAAGCCCCAGCTCGACGGCCGGAGTGATGCAGTCGTGAGCACGCCGCACACGCTCGTTCGGTTTCTGAAGGCCAACGCGTTCTTCGCTGAGCTTGGTCCGGAGGCGATCGAGACCATTGCCGGGCTCTGCACGACGCGCAGCCTCGCGCGACACGAGATCCTCTTCCAGAAGGGCGATCCGGGCGATGCCCTCTACGCCGTGCGGCGCGGGCAGATCCGGATCGGGGCCGGCTCCGACGACGGGCGCGCGGTCACCCTCAACCTGCTCGGGCCGGGCGACGTCTTCGGCGAGATCGCCTTCCTCGACGGCCATCCACGGACCGCCGAGGCCGTGGCGCTCGAGCCGGCCGACCTGTTCGTCGTCGAGGGGCGGGCCTTCCTCAAACTGCTCCACGGCGATCCCGCCCTGGCGGTCCGGATCATCGGCCTGCTGTGCCAGCGCCTGCGCTGGATGAGCGCGCGCATGGAGGAGGCGACGCTGCTGCCGCTCGACATGCGCCTCGCCCGGCGCCTGATCATGCTGTCGGAGGATTACGGCGCCGAGATCCAGGTGACGCAGCAGGAACTCGCGGCCTTCGTCGGCGCGGCGCGGGAGAGCGTGAACCGCGTCCTGCAGGACTGGCAGAGATCGGGCCTCATCGATCTCGGCCGCGCGCGCGTCACCGTGCGGGCCTCACACCGGCTCGTCGCGCTCGTCGCGCGGGCGCAGACATGATCGGGGCGACAGGGCTTCACCGCATGAGAACGACAGCGCGCCTGGCGGCCACGGCCGCCCTCACCCTCGCGGCGTCGAGCGCCGCAGCGCAGACGCGATGTACGGAGACGACGCGCTTCGATCCGCCCTTGCGGATCCTGCACTGCGCCGACGGCCTGACGCTCGAAACCGAGCGCGCGGGCAGCCTGCGCCCCGTGGGTCCCGACGGTGACGGACATCTCAAGGGCGCCGAGATCGGCGGCAACGCGGTCTTCGTCACCATCCCGGCGAGCCGCCGCGTCCGCCGCGACGGCTTCCAGATCCTCACCCCCCACGCGGTGGCCTCGGTGCGGGGCACGGTCTACGCCGTCGACGTGACGCGGGCGCGCACGTCCGTTTTCGTGGCGCAGGGACGGGTCGACGTCGCCCGGCGCACCGACCCGCAGGTCGCCGTCACGCTCGGGCCGGGCGAGGGGGTCGACGTCGATGACGGCCGCGACCCTCTGGAGGTCCGGCGCTGGCCCCAGGAGCGCGTCAGGAGCCTGCTCGAGCGGTTCGGGCGTTGAGCGAGGCCGGTCGGCCGGCGGCTCCGACGCCCGACCGGACCTTCCGGCTGGCGCGGCGCGTCTTCCTGCTCGCCGCGTCGCTCGGCGCGCTCGCCTGGGGTGCCTGGCTCGGCCATCTCCATCTCGCCGGGCGCGCGACGCCCCTCGATCGCCTGGAATCCGCCCTCACGGACCTGCGCCTGCGGCTCGCCGGCCCGCGCACGCCGCCCGCCAACCTCACCGTGGTGGCGATCGACGACGCGACGGTGCGGCGCGAAGGCGGCTTCCCGGTCTCGCGGACCACGATGGCGCGGATCGTCGAGCGGGTGGCGGAGGCCCGCCCGCGCGTGATCGCCGTCGACGTGCTCTTCCTCGAGGCGGGGCGGCAGCCGGAGGCGGACAGCGCGCTCGCCGTCGCCCTCGGGAAGACCACAGCGATCCTGGCTTCGGCTGCGGTCTTCGACGGGAGCGCCAGCGAGGACGGCATCCCGTTCGCCACCGCGCTCCACCGGCCGTCGCCGAAGCTCGGCGAAGACGTCGCGTCCGGTGTCGTCAACGTCGCCGAGGACGCGTCGGGCGTACCCCGCCATCTCCCCCTGGTCGTGCGCACGGCCGACGGCGTCGCCGCGTCCTTCGTGCTGCGCGCGGCCGCCCTGGCGGCGCGCAACGACCCCGTGCTCAGCAAGGGGCGCGTCCAGATCGGCGACCGCGCTCTGTCGCTGGACCTCGGCTACCACCTCCCGCTGCGCCCCTACGGTCCGCGACGCACGATCGCGACGGTGAGCGCGGCCGCCCTCCTCGACGGGACGGCGCCGGCCGCGGCGCTCTCGGACGGTATCGTCGTGATCGGCGTAACCGCGCTCGGCGGCGGCGACACCTTCGCCACCGCGTTCGATCCCGTCTTGCCCGGCGTCGAACTCCTCGCCACCGGCATCGCCCACCTCACCACGGGGGACGCCCTCGTCCGGGACGCCGGCGTGCGGCAGCGAGACGCCGCGGCCTCGGTCCTCCTGGCGGTCGGGTCCGCGCTCGCCATCGCGCTGCTGCCGCCGGGCCCGGGCCTGATCCTGGTCCTGCTCGCGACGGCAGGATGGCTCGCCGCGGGCGCCATCGCATTCGCCCACGGCATCTGGCTGAGCGCCGCCCTGCCGCTCGCGGCCGTGGGACTGCCGGCGCTGGTCTGCGCGGTCGGCCGCCAGACGCTCGAGCGCCGCCAGAGCGCGCGCGTGGCGCGGTCCGAGCAGGTGCTGCGGCGGATGCAGCCTGCCGCCCTGGCCGAGCGGCTCGCGCGCGATCCGGGTTACCTCGCCGAGCCGGTCGCGCGCGACATCCCCGTGCTGTTCGTCGACCTCACCGGCTTCACGCGCCGGAGCGAGCAGCTCGGCCCGGCGCGGACGCGGGCGATGCTCAAGACGTTCCACGATCTCGTGGACGAAGCGGTGACCCTGCGCGGGGGCGTCGTGGTAAACTTCATGGGCGACGGCGCCATGATCCTGTTCGGGGCCCTCGATCCGGACCCGGACCAGGCGGCGCACGCCGTCCAGGCCGCGGAGGAACTCATCGTCCGAACGCGCGCCTGGATCGCGGACAGCCCGGTCCTGCACGGGGCCGGGCCGGCCCTCGATCTGCGCATCGGCGCGCATTACGGGCCGGTGATCCTCTCGCGCCTCGGCAGCGACACCAACCAGCACATCACCGCGACGGGCGACACGGTCAACGTGGCGAGCCGCCTGCTGGCGGTCGCGGCGGACGCCCACGCTCGCCTGGCACTCAGCGCCGAGCTGGCGCAGGCGGCCGGGTTCGAGCGGTCGGAGGGCGCTTTCGAGAGCCGGACCGCGGCGATCCGCGGCCGCAGCCAGCCCCTCGAGGTCTGGCTGCGCCACCCGCGCGCGACGACGTCCTAGCCGCTCCCCCGAGCGCGTCGCTGACCGACCGGAGGATCACACTGAAACTGTGACTCGGGTCACAGTCCCCCCGGGCTCTCCGGTGCATCGTCCCCGTATCGCAACGGGAGACATCTCATGACGATCACCTCGACGAAGACCGCGATCCTGTCCTGTCTCGCCCTCGCCGCCCTGGCGACCGTGCCCGGACGAGCCGAAGCGCGCGGGTTCGGGCACGGAAGCTTCGGGCACCATGGCGGCTTCCATCACGGCTTCCACCACGGCGGCTTCCATCACGGCTTCCATCACCGCTTCGGCGGCCATGGCTGGTGGAGCCCGGCGAGCGGATACGCCGCGGGCAGCTACTTCGGCGACTGTCACCTGGTCTTCAGCCCGGTGTGGGGCCGCTACGAGCGGGTCTGCCGCTGAACCGTCACGCCGCGGGAGCAGCGGCCAGGCCGATCGGCAGGCGAGGGGATGACGACGCGCATCAGGCCGCCTCGGGACGGCCGGACACCCTCGGGCCGCTGCTCCGAAGATCGCGCCAGTCGGAACTCCGGAGGAGCATCGCTTATGCATCATCACGGCCTGCGCATTCTGCTCGTCGACGATGACGCGGAGGTTCAGCGTGTCGTCTCCGGATACCTCGACGGGCACGGGGTCGACGTCGTCCCGGCGTCGACGCGGGCCGAGGCGCGCGGAGAGCTCGCGGATCCGTCGCAGTTCAACCTCGTGGTGCTCAATCTTCGCCCGGGCGCGGAGAACGGCCTCGACCTGCTGCGGGACCTGCGCGCGGTGAGCGATGTTCCCGTCATCCTGACGACGGCCCATCGCTGCGAAGAGTTCGACCGCGTGCTCGGCCTCGAACTCGGCGCCGACGACTACATCGTCAAACCCTACGGCCTGCGCGAATTCCTGGCGCGCGTGCGCGTCGTCCTCCGCCGCGTCGCGGCGCAGGCCTCGTCCCGACCGGCGGAAGCACCGTGCCGGCGCTTCGACGGCTGGGTCCTCAACCGCCGACGCCGGCGTCTGATCAATCCCGACGGGGAAGAGGTCGTCCTGGGCAAGCGCGACTACGCGCTCCTGGCAGCGTTCCTCGACGCACCTCAGCGTCCGCTCAGCCGCGAGTACCTGCTCCAGGTCACCCGCGTCCACGACGACGTCTTCGATCGCTGCATCGACGTGCAGATCCTGCGGCTGCGCCGGAAGATCGAGCGCAGGCCCAGCGACCCGAAGCTGATCGTGACCGAGCGCGGGGTCGGCTACGTCTTCGCCGCCGCGGTCGAGAGCACGTCCCACTAGGGCCGTCTCGAGCGGCGACCCTGGTGGAGACAGGGGTGCACGGCCCGCGCCCCCCTGTGAGTGACGACCCGCGAAGGCGCGCGTCAGCCCTTCACCAGCTTGCACGTGCTCTCGGAGAGCGGCTGGAACGCCTGGTCGCCCGGGATCGTCTTCAGAATCTTGTAGAAGTCCCAAGGGCCCGTCGATTCCGCCGGGGACTTCACCTGGGCGAGGTACATGTCGTGGACCATGCGGCCGTCCGGGCGCAGCGTGGCGTTGCGGGCGAAGAAATCCTGGATCGGCAGCTCGCGCATCTTGGCCATCACCTTCAGGCCGTCATCCGTGCCGGCGGCTTCGGCCGCCTTCAGGAAGTGGAGCACCGCCGAGTAGTCGCCGGCCTGGACCATGGTCGGCATCCGCCCGCCCATCCGCTCGCCGAAGCGCCGCGCGAAGGCGCGCGTCTGGTCGTCCATGTCCCAGTAGAAGCCCGTCGTGAGGATCATGCCCTGCGCCGCCGGCAATCCGACGGAGTAGATGTCGGTCAGGAAGATGTTGAGCCCGCCCAGCCTCTGGCCACCCTGCAGGATGCCGAACTCGCTCGCCTGCTTGATGGTGTTGATCGTGTCGGCGCCGGCGTTGGCCATGCCGATGATCTTCGCGCCCGACGCCTGTGCCTGCAGCAGGTAGGATGAGAAATCCGGATTGGGGAACGGGTGCTTGACCGACCCGAGCACCGTGCCGCCCTTGGCCTTCACGACCCGGGTGACCTGCGCCTCCAGATCGTGCCCGAAGGTGTAGTCGGCCGTGATGAAGAACCACGTGTTCTTCGGATCGTCCGCCAGCGCCGCGGCGGTGCCGGCCGCGAGCGAGTGGGTATCCCACGACCAGTGGGCGCCGGTCGGCGAGCACGCGGCGTTGGTCAGCGCCATGGAGCCGGCGCCGGAGTTGATGTCGATCTTGCCCTTGCTGCGCGCGACCTCGCGCACCGCCAGCCCGGCAACCGAGGAATTGGTGTCGAAGATGGCGTCGACGCCCTCGGTATCGAACCACCGGCGCGCGATCGACGAGGCGATGTCCGCCTTGTTCTGGTGATCGGCGAAGACGAGCTCGACCTTCCGACCGTTGATCGGTCGTCCGAAATCCTCGACCGCGAGCTGCGCCGCCGTCACCGAGCCGCGGCCGGCCAGATCCGAGTATCCGCCGGACATGTCGGTCAGGATGCCGATCTTGATGCCGCCATCCGCGTACTGCGCGGAGGCGGGCAGGGCGGTGAGGGCAGCGGCGCCGAACGCAGCGGCCGCCACCCAAGGGCGACGGATCATTGTTTCCTCCCCAATCTCTTGTTCTTCAGCGGCTGCCCCGTACCGGAAGGCCGCCTGTCCTTCGAAACCGCGTTCCCTCGGTCTCAGAGATAGCTGCGGCCGTCCAGGTAGGCCTTGCGCCAGCGCCTGATCTCGACGCGCTCGAAGAGCCCGACCTTGTAGAACGGGTCCGCGTGGATGAGCGCCTCGGCCTCCGCGCGGGTCTCGACGTCGACGACGTAGAGGCCGCCGCCGGCGTCGCTCCCGTCGTCGTTCAGCTTCGCGCCGCAGGCCAGGAGCCGGTCCTTGATCCGGTCGAGGTAGACGAGATGCTCCGCGCGGTTCGCCCTGCGGACGTCCAGGCTCCCGGCCTTGTCGAAGGTCTCGATCATGTAAGGCATGGCGGTGGTCCCGTCAGTTGGCCGCGATCGCGGAGGGATGCTGCGCCAGCGGCGTCACGCTGATCGCCATATACGGGTAGAGCGGCAGCGAACTCAGGACTTCGTGAAGTTCATCGTTTCCCGCCACGTCGAAGACACTGTAATTGGCGTACTGCCCGGCGATGCGCCAGAGATGCCGCCATCGGCCATCTTGCTGGAGCTTCTGGGCGTAGGCCTTCTCCTCGGCCTTCAGGCGAGCCGCCTCCTCCTTCGGGAGGGACGCCGGAATGTTGACCTGCATGTGGACCATGTAGAGCATGACGTCGAACCTCTGCCGCCGGTCGTGCCGGGGCGTTTGACCTGCGGTCTGCTGCGTCGCGAAGCGCCGGACGACGCCGAGACGCGGCCGAGACCGGCGCGGGGCTGCCGTACGCGCCGCGGCGCCCGATGGCCAGACCGGATCAGGCATCGGCCCGGATCAGGTCGGCGGCCTTCTCGGCGATCATGAACACCGCGGCCTGCGTGTTGCCGGAGACGATGCGCGGCATGATCGAGGCGTCGGCCACCCGAAGGCCGGCCACGCCGCGCACGCGCAGGCTGGGATCCGTCACCGAATCCGGATCGTCGCCCATGCGGCACGTGCCGCAGATGTGGTAGATCGTCTGGCCGTCGCGGCGGGCGAAATCGAGCCAGTCCGCGTCGGTCCGGCAGTCCGGACCGGGGTTGAGCTCGGCCCCGCGGAAGCGCTCCATCGGCGCCTGCGCGACGATGGCGCGGGCGATCTTCATGCCCTCGACCATCGCCCGGCGATCCTCCGCGGTGGCGAGGAAGTTCGGGCGGATGGCGGGGGGGGCGAGCGGGTCGGGCGACGCGGCGTGGATCGTCCCGCGCGATTCCGGTCGCAACTGCGTGACGCCGATCGTCATGCCCGGCAGGCGGTCGAGCTTGCGCTCGGCGGCGTTGGCGTAGCTCGCGTGCATGAAGAAGTACTGCACGTCGGGCCCGTCGAGCCCCGGCCGGGTGCGCACGAAGCCGTGGGCGAGACCGGTCCCCAGCGCCAGGATGCCCTGCCGCGTCGCGAGGTAGCGCGCCGCCGCGAGGCCGAGGCGCAGGCCGCGGGTCTGCTCGTTCAGCGTCACCGGCAGGCGCACGCGCCAGTTCATGCGCGTGCAGTAATGATCCATGTAGTTGGCGCCGACGCCGGGGAGGGCGCGCCGCACGGCGACGCCGAGCCCTCCGAGGATCGCCGGATCGCCGAGGCCGGACAGTTCCAGGATCTGCGGGGTCTGGGCGGCCCCCGCGGCGAGGATCACTTCCCCGCGGCAGCGGAAGAGCCGCTCGCGACCGCCGACCAGAGCGGCGACGCCGCTCGCCCGACCCGCGTCGAAGGTCAGCCGCAGGACGTGCGCGTCGGTCACGACGGCGAGGTTCGGGCGGGCCAGGGCCGGCCGCAGATAGGCATCGGCGGCGCTGACCCGCCGGCCGCGCCGCTGGTTCACTTGGTAGTAGCCGAAGCCGTCCTGGCTCTCCGCGTTGTAGTCGGGATTGCGCGGGTAGCCTGCCGCCTGCGCGGCGGCGATGAAGGCCTCCGCGATCGCAGGACGCTCGGCCACTTCCGTCAGCGGCAGCGGACCGCCGCGGGCGCGCAACGGTTCGCGGCCGCGCTCGTAATCCTCGAGCCTGCGGAAATAGGGGAGCACGTCCGAGAATCCCCAGCCGCGGCACCCGGCCTGCGCCCAGGCATCGAAATCCTGCGGCTGTCCGCGCACGTAGATCATGCCGTTGATCAGCGTCGACCCGCCGAGGCCCTTGCCCCGCGGGACCGCGATCACCCGGCCGCCGGTCGCCGCCTCGGGCTCGGTCCGGAACCGCCAGTTGTAGGATGGGTGCTGGAGCAGGCGGCTGAAGCCCGCCGGGATCGCGACCCAGGGGCTGCGCGCCCGTCCCCCCGCCTCGAGGAGCAGGACCCGGTGCGTCCCGGACTCGGTCAGGCGGTTGGCCAGGACGCAGCCCGCGGTGCCGCCGCCCACGATCACGTAGTCGAACGCGCCGGCCGCGACGGCGTCGATGTCGGTCGGTCCCACGGTGCGCCCCAAGCTCAGTCCCCGGTTCCCGCCTCAGAGGGCGCCCATGTGGCGGGCCATCAGGGCGATCTGACACTCCAGCATCGGCAGGCCCTTCTGGACGCGGCAGCCCGCCGTCAGCGCGGCGGCGAGCAGCGGCGTGGTCTCCGGATCCATGATCGCTTCGGCGACGAACTGGCCGGCGCGGAGGGCGCCCAGGTCGAAGGGGGCGGCGTCCTGCGGGCGCATCCCGAGCGACGTGCCGTTGACGAGGAGATCGTGCTCCGCCTGGACGCCTTCGGCCGCGACCGCCAGCTCGGGAAAGGCGGCGCGCAGGCGCTGCGCCAGCGCTTGGGCGCGGTCGGCGGTGCGGTTCAGGATCGTCAGGCGGGCGACACCGGCCCCGGCGAGCGCGAAGGCGATGGCGCTCGCCGCGCCGCCGGCCCCCGCCAGCGCCGCGCTCCGGCCGCGCGGCTCCAGGCCCGAGGCGCGCAGCGCCTCGACGAAGCCGATCCCGTCGAGCATCGTGCCGATCATGCGCCCGTCCGCCTCCCGCCGGACGCAGTTGACGGCCCCGATCTGCTCGGCCTCTCGGGTGAGCGCGTCGCACAGGCCGGTCATCGCGGTCTTGTGCGGGACCGTGGCGATGAAGCCGCCGAAATTGCGCAGGTGCCGCAGCCCGTCCATCACGGCGGCGAGGCCGTCCGCCGCCACGTGCAGCGGGACGAGGACGCCGTCCACGCCGTGGCGGGCGAAGAGCGCCGCCATCACCTCGGGCGCCTTCACGTGGTAGATCGGGTCCGCCAGGATCCCGTAGACCCGGGTCCGCCCGGTGATCCCGGTCGCGGTGACCGCGCTGCTCATGGCCGTCCTCCCGTCCATCGCCTGTCCGACCGGTCCCGGCTCACGTCATGTAGAGGCCGCCGGTGACGTCGACGGTCTGGCCGGTGACGAAGCTGGCCTCGGCGGAGGTCAGGTAGAGGGCGAGATCGGCGACTTCCTCGGGGGCGCCGAGCCGGCCCATCGGGGTCAGGCGCACCTGCTCGTCATTGACGGCGCGGCCCACCGCCCGGACCATCGGGGTCTCGATCCGCCCCGGCGCGATCGCGTTGACGCGGATGCCGAACGGGCCGAGCTCGGCCGCGAGGTGCTTGGTGAGCCCGATCAGGCCGGCCTTCGAGGCCGCGTAGTGGCAGGCGACGATCGGCGAGTGGGTCTTGCCCGCCACCGACGACATGTTGACGATCCAGCCCCGCCCGGCCGCGCACATCGCGGGCGCCAGCGCGCGGACGGTGTTGAACGCCCCCGTCAGGTTGACCGCGACGACGCGGCTCCACTCCGCCGGATCCATCTCCCAGACCCGGTGTGCCGCCCCGTCGTGCTTGGGCGAGATGCCGGCGTTGTTGACCACCGTGTCGAACGCGCCGCCCATCGCGGCGGCGGCCTCCGACAGAGCCGCCTCGACGGCCGCGTAGTCGGCGACGTCGAGGCGCAGCGGCAGGGCGCGACCGTCTCCGCCCTCGATCGCCGCGACGGTCGCCGCGACGTCGTCCAGGTTCACGTCGGCCACGCCCACCAGGGCGCCCCGCGCGCCGAACCCCTCCGCGATCGCCCGGCCGATCCCGCGGCCGGCCCCGGTGACGAGGACGCGCCGGCCGGCGTGGCTCGGGCGCCGCGCGATCGCCTCGGCGTTCGTCTGCCGCTCGGTCATCTCAGATCCCCAGATAGGCGCGTCGGACGTGGTCGTTGTCGAGAAGGGCCGCGGACGCGTCGGCGAGGACGATCTCGCCGTTCTCCAGAACGTAGCCCCGGTCGGCCACCTGCAGCGTGTGGAACACGTTCTGCTCGACGATCAGGACGGTGGCGCCGGTCTTCACGATCCGGTCCACCACCGCGAAGACCTGCGCCACCACGATCGGCGCGAGGCCCAGCGAGGGCTCGTCGAACATCAGGAGCTTGGGACGGGCCATCATCCCGCGGGCGATGGCCACCATCTGCTGCTCGCCGCCCGAGAGGGAGCCGGCATTCTGGTCGAGGCGCTCGCGCACCCGCGGGAACAGGTCGAGCACGTCCGCGAGCGTCTCCGACTGGCGCTCGCGCGCCGCGCGGCGGTAGGCGCCCATCAGCAGGTTCTCCCGCACCGTCATTTCGGGGAAGAGCTGGCGCCCCTCCGGGATCAGGGTGACGCCGCGCGCCACCATCTCGTGGCCCGAGAGCCGGGTGACGTCCTCGTCCTCGAACAGGATCCGGCCGCGGGTGGGCTTCACCAGGCCCGCGATGGTCCGCAGCGTCGTCGTCTTGCCGGCCCCGTTGGCGCCGACGATCGTCACCACCTCGCCGGCGCGCACCTCGAGCGAGACGGCGTGCAGGATGCTGGTCGCGCCGTAACCGGCATCCACGCGCTCAAGCGTGAGCATGGGCGAACTCCTTGCCGAGATACGCCTCGATCACGGCTCCGTCGCGCACCACGTCCTGCGGGCTGCCCTGGGCGATGATCTGCCCGGAACTCAGGACGATCACCCGGTCGGAGAGCGCCATCACCGCCTGCATGACGTGCTCGATTGCGATGATGCTGACGCCGGTGTCGCGGATCGACAGCATCAGGTCGATCGCGCGGCGCACGTCGGTCTGGTTGATGCCGGCCATGACCTCGTCGAGCAGCAGCACGCGCGGGCGCATCGCCATCACGCGGGCGACCTCGAGCCGCTTGAGGCCCCCGATGGTGAGGCCGCGCGCCTCGCTCCCGAGCCAGGGCGCGAGCCCCATCCGCTCGGCGGTCTCGCGCGCGACCGCCCGGGCCTCGCGGACGTCGCTGTGGCGGTGGAACGCGCCGACCATGATGTTCTCCTCGACCGTCATGGCCGCGAAGGGCTGCACGATCTGGAAGGTGCGGCCGACGCCGAGCGTCGCGAAATCCGACGGCCGGCCCGGCCGGTGCCACGTCCCGTCCGGCGCGCGGACGCTCACCGTGCCGGCATCGGGCTTGAGGAAGCCCGAGATCATGTTGAAGACGGTGGTCTTGCCCGCCCCGTTGGGGCCGATCAGGCCGAGGATCTCGCCCTCCCGGAGCGTGAAGCCGACATCGTTGGTGACGTGCAGGCCGCCGAAGCGCTTCTGCAGGCCCTCGACCCGGATCAGGTCCGCGCCGACCGGCGGCCGCTCCGGGGCCCGCGGAACGGCCGGAACCGACGCCGCCTGCGCACCGCGGCCGCCCGCGCGGGCCCGCGCGAAGCGGGACACGAGGCCCATCAGCCCGTTGGGCAGGAACAGGACGACGAGCACCAGAACGAGGCCGTAGACGAGGCCGTGGAGCCCCAGAGCCTTGGCCCCGAGCCAGCCGCGGGCCAGTTCGGTGATCGGCACGAGGAGCAGCGCGCCGAGGAGCGGCCCGAACACCGTGCCGAGTCCGCCGATCAGCGCGAACATCGCGATCTGGATCGACAGGGTCAGCGAGAACATCGCCGCCGGCTCGATGAAGGTCAGGTACATGGCGTGGAAGGTGCCGACCATCGCGGTAAGCGCCCCCGACACCGCCACGGCGACGAGCCGCACCCGCACCGTGCGCACGCCCGCGGCGCGCGCGGCCGATTCCCGCTCGCGGGTGGCGACGAGGTAGAAGCCGATCCGGTGGCTGCGCATCCACCACGCGACCGCCAGGGTCAGCAGGAGGAGCCCGAAGGCGATGGCCAGCGGCGGCCAGCGGTCCCGGAACACCATCCACGTCCAGCCGAACTTCAGCGGGATCATCAGACCGGTGGCGCCGCCGGTCAGGTCCCGGAAATGCAGCGCCAGGACGCGGAAGACTTCGAGGAAGGCGATGGTCGCCAGCGAGAAGAACGGCCCGTGCAGCCGGAAGCACGGGTAGCTGATCGCCAGCGCCACCATCACGGCGAGGGCGGCGCCGGCCACCATGCCGATCCACGGGCTGATCCCGGCGCCGACGAGCAGCATCCCGCAATAGGCGCCGAGACCGTAGAAGATGCCGTGGCCGAGGGAGAGCTGGCCGGCGTAGCCGCCGACGATGTTCCAGGCGGTCGAGAGCGCGGCGAAGACGCAGATCGTGATGAAGACGTGGTAGATGAACGGGTTGCCGATCGCGACCGGCACCGCCACCAGGGCCGCGAGGACGAGCGCCAGCGCTGCCGCGCCCCGGCGCGGGAAGGCGGACGATGCGGCGGACTGTGCGGCGGACGGTGCGGCTGTCGGGGCCGCGGACGGTGCTGCGGCGAGCGGGATATCGGTCATCGCGGGCTCCCTCACGGCGAGACGTGGGACAGCCGCAGCTGCCGCCCGAAGAGGCCCGAGGGCTTCAGGATCAGGATCGCCAGGAACACGCCGAAGACCGCGACCTCGCGCATGTCGGCGCCGACGTAGAAGCCCGTGACGCTGTCGATCAGGCCGATCAGGATCGCTCCGACGAAGGCGCCGCGGATGGAGCCGAGGCCGCCGAGCACGACGACCACGAAGGCGATCAGCACGAAGTAGGTGCCGCTGTTGGGGGAGGTCGGGTAGAGCGGCGCGATCAGCACCGCCGCCACCCCGACGCAGGCCGCGCCGATGCCGAAGGTCAGGGCGTAGATCCGGTCGACGTCGATGCCCATCAGCTCGGCCGCCGCGCGGTTCTGGGCGACCGCGCGGATCGCCCGGCCCGTGCGGGTGCGCGCCAGGAACATCTGGAGCCCCGCCACCAGCACGATCGCGGATCCGAGGATCACCACCTGCCCGAGCAGCACCCGGACCGGGCCGATCTCCAGCGGCTGGCGCAGGCCCGACGGCGGCGTGTTGGCGATGTCGGCCCCGAAGACGAGGAGGGCGAGGTTGATCAGCACCGTCGACAGGCCCACCGTGGCGAAGATCTGGATGTGATGGTCGCCAGCGGCGAGCAGGGGCTGGATCAGGAACCGCTGGGTGAGGGCGCCCAGCAGGAACAGGACCGGCACGACGAGGATCACCGCCGCGAAGGGGTGCAGCCCGAGCCCGGTCACCGCGAGATAGGTCAGGTACATCCCGACCATCAGGAACTCGCCGTGGGCGAAGTTCACGACCTTCACGATGCCGAAGATCAGGGTCAGCCCGACGCTGACGATCGCGAACAGGCCGCCGAGCATCACCCCGTTGGCGAGCACTTGGAGGAAGACGTCCATCCCCGATCTCCGTGGACCTGCGTGACTGCGGCGCTGTTACCTTCGGAGACCTGCGGTTACTTGCGCATCTCCATGGGCGCGACGGCGGCGCTGTCGGGATAGACCGTGACGAGCTTGCCGCCCTGCCACTGCATGCCCATCATCGCGGCGCGCTCGTTCTGGTTGTTCTTGCCGAACTTGAACCCGTAGCCGACCGCGGTGACGCCGTCCTTCACGTCGATGGCCTGGACGGCCTTGACGATGGTGTCGGGCTCGAAGCCCTTCGCCTTGCCGATGGCCTCGAGGATGAGCTTGGCGCCGACGTAGTTGTTCAGGGAGTGCCCGGAGCGCGGGGCGCTCCCGTACTTCTTCTGATAGGCCGCGACGAAGTTCTCGATACCGGGCGTGTACTTCGTGTTGACGAGGTACTGTGTGAAATCCGTGTCGAGCACGCCCTCGATGACCTTGTGGCCGACCGCGTCGGCGGTGGGCTGCATCGAGTAGCCGCCGCCGCCGCCGATGATGGCGCCCGGCTTGAAGCCCGCCTCGTTGGCCTGCTGCAGGAACAGCACGGAATCGTTCTGGTAGGACGTCTGGAGCAGAACGTCGATGCCGCGCCCCTTCAGGTCGAGGACGAGGGAGGACATGTCGACCGTCGAGGCCGGGTAGCCCTGCGCGGTCACGACGTTGAGCTTGGCCTGGGCGGCGAACTTCTTCTGGAAGCCCGCCACCGAGGTACCGTAGCTCGAATCCTCGTAGATGATGCCGATCTTCAGGCCCTCGGGCTTCTTGCCGAGCCCGGCGGCGACCTTGTTGACGATCATCTCCACCGCCAGCTTGGCCATGTCCTCGGCCGTCGGGTTGGTGCGGTAGAGATATTGCAGCCCGCGCCCGGTGACCTCCTCGGCCACCGCGCCGAGCTCGAAATACGGGATGCCGGACAGCTCGGCCACCTGGCTCGCGGCGATGGAGCGGGCGGACGAGTAGGAGCCGAAGATCGCCGCCACCTTCTCCAGGGAGATGAGGCGGCGCGCTTCGCCGATCGCCTGGTTGTTGTCGACGGCGTCGCCGCGGGCGAGCACCACCTTCTGCCCCTGGACGCCGCCGGCGGCGTTGATCTCGTCGACGGCGATCTCGACGCCCCGGGCGCTCTCCTCGCCGAGCAGGGCGAGCTGCCCGCTGAACGGGAAGAGCGCGCCGAATTTCACGTCGGCGGCTCGGGCCGTCGTCGGTCCCGCCGCCTGGGCCGCGGCGCCCAGCACGAGGGCGGCGGCGAGTGCACGCGCCAGAACTCTCATCGTTTCCTCCCGTGTCAGTCGTCGACCCGGCGCTTCGCGCGCCTTTCGGTCGGGTCAATCGTCGGCGTCAGTAGGCGAGGGCGTCCTTGCCCTCGAAGCTGGTGATCGGCGGGTAGGCGCGCTGGTCGGTGATCACGTCGATCACCGTCACGGCGCCGCCGGCGAGCGCGTCGCGCAGCGCCGGTGCGAGATCCTCGGGGCGCTCGACCCGCGTCCCGGCACAGCCGCAGGCCCGCGCGATGGCGGCGTGGTCGACCGCCTCGAAGTCGCAGACGTCGGTGAAGTCGCCGAACAGGCTCAGCTCCGCGTGCTTCTGGTAACCGAGGATCTGGTTGTTCAGGACGACGACGATGACCGGCAGCCGCATCCGCCGCGCCGTCTCCAGCTCCGACCAGACGTGGCCGAAGCCGCCGTCGCCGGTCACGCAGATCACGGGCGCGTCCGGGCGGGCGGCCTTGGCGCCGAGGGCGAAGGGCAGGCCCCAGCCGAGGCCCGCGATGCCGCGCGGCGTCAGGAAGCGCTGGCCGGCCTTCCGCGCCGTCAGGAAGTTGGCGATCCAGATCGAGGCGTAGCTCGCGTCGGCGACGACGACGGTCTCGGCGGTCGTGACCGCGTCGATCTCCGCCATGATCCGCTCCGGGCGGATCGGCGCGGCCTCCATGTCGACGAGGCGGGCCATGTCGCCGGCCTGGGCCTCGCGGGCGCGGGCGATCGTGTCGGCGAGCGGCGCGCGGCGGCCCTCCAATCCCGCGAGGTCGCGCTGCCGGAGCGCCTCGGCGAGGGCGGCGAGGGTCAGCTTGGCGTCGCCGACGAGGCGCAGGGCCTCGTAGTTGCGGCCGACCTCGCCCCCGTCGACGTCGAGATGGATGAAGCGGGCGTCCGCCGGGTAGAGCGACCAGCTGTCGGTGCCGTTCTGGTTGGTGCGGTTGCCGACGAGGAGGACGACGTCGGCCTCCGTGACGAGGCTGCGCAGGTGGGACGAGCGCGCCCGCGGCGCCATGAAGTACCCGACGACACCGACGGAGAGCGGGTCGGTCTCGGCGACCGCCCCCTTGCCCATCACCGTGGTGGCGACCGGCAGTCCGAGACCCTGCAGGGCGGCGAGTTCCGGGTAGGCCCCGGAGGAATGGACGCCGCCGCCCGCGATCACGAGGGGACGCCGCGCGCCGGCGATCAGGTCCGCGGCCTCGGCGATCCGGGCCGGGTCGGCGACCGTGCGGTCGAGGGGGTAGGTGCCCAGGCTCGCCGACCGGCGCGGCGCGGCGGCCTCGAAGTCCGGCCGCTCGTCGAGGAGGTCCAGGGGCACCAGCAGCACCGCCGGCCCGGGCCGCCCGGAGGCCGCGGCCGCGAAGGCCATGTCGACGTAGTCGTCGATGCGCTCGGCGACCGCGACCCGGCGGACCCACTTGGCGACGCCCGCGAACAGGGCGAGGTGGTCCAGTTCCTGGAAGGCGTTCCGGTCGGTGAAGCGGCGGTGGACGTCCTGGACGATCGCCACGATCGGAATCGAGGCCTTCAGGGCTTCCGCAAGGCCCGGCACCAGCAGGGTCGCGGCGGGACCGTTCTGGGCCGCGACCACCGCGACCCGGCCGGAGATCCGCGCGTAGGCGTCGGCCATGGCGGCGCCCGCGTTCTCGGTGCGGTAGCCGATCTGGCGGATGCCGTGGTGCGGCGCGGCCAGGAACAGCGCCGAGGGGATGCTCTGGCCGAACACGTCGCGGACGCCGTGCCGGTGGAGCGCGGCCGCGAGGGCGTGGGCACCGGTCATGTTGGCGCGCTCGGACATCTCGGACATCAGCGGCTCCCCTGCGCGGCGTCGCCCATCGACAGGACGATCTTCCCGATATGCTGGCCCGCATCCATGCGGGCATGGGCCTCCGCGACCCGCTCGAACGGGAACACGGAATCGATCGGCGGCCGCGCCCGGCCCGCCGCGAGCAGCGGCAGGACGTGCTCGGCGAGGGCCTCGGCGAGGCGCGCCTTCAGGGCCACCGGCCGGGCGCGCAGCGTCGAGCCCGTGAGCGTCACCCGCTTCATCAGCAGCGGCTGGAAGTCGATCTCCGCCACCCGCGAGCCCTGCTGGAAGGCGATCTGCGCGATGCGCCCGTCGACCGCCACGGCATCGAGGTTGCGGGCGATGTAAGGGCCGCCGACCATGTCGAGGATCACGTCGGGCCCGCTCCCGCCGGTGGCGGCCTTGGCCGCGGCGACGAAATCCTCCCGCCGATAATCGATGGCCGCGTCCGCGCCGAGCGTCAGGCAGGCCGCGCATTTCTCGGGCGAGCCCGCGGTGACGATCACCCGGGCGCCCCGGGCCTTCGCCAGCAGGATCGCCGTGGTGCCGATACCCGAGGAGCCGCCGTGGATCAGGAGGCTCTCGCCCGCCTGCAGCCGGGCGCGCTCGAACACGTTGCTCCAGACGGTGAAGTAGGTCTCGGGGATCGCCCCCGCCTCGACCGCCGGGAGGCCCGCCGGCACGGGCAGCGCGACCGCCTCGTCGACGACGGCCCACTCGGCGTAGGCGCCGCTATGGACCAGCGCCATCACCCGGTCCCCGGTCCGGAAGCGGCCCGCGCCGGGCCCGAGCGCCTCGACGATCCCGGCGAGTTCGAGCCCGAGCACGTCCGAGGCGCCGGGGGGCGGCGGGTAGCGGCCCTCGCGTTGCATCACGTCCGGACGGTTGATGCCCGCGGCCTCGACGCGCACGAGCACCTGGCCCTGGCCCGGCTCCGGGCGCGGACGCTCGACGATCCGGAGGACCTCGGGACCGCCCTGTCCGACGGCGATCACGGCTCGCATGCCCATGCTCATCGCTCCGTTTCCCGGCCCACCGCCGCTTCCGGGAGAAGCAGCACCTTCATGGCCTGCCGGCTGCGCGCCAGCTCGAACGCCGCCCCGGCTTCCGCGAGGGGGCGGCGGTGGGTGATCAGCGCCGCCAGCGTCCCGGCATGCGCCGCGAGGAGCGCGAGCGCGGCGTCGAAGGCGCGCGCCGTCGTGTCGTGGGCCGCGCGCAGCTGCTTCTTGCTGCGCACGAAACCCGTCAGGTCGAGGTCGAGGGAGCCGGAATGGATGCCGGCCACCACCATCACGCCGCCCGAGCGCAGGACGGCCAACCCGTCACTGACCGACCGGGCGGAACCGGTCGCCTCGACTACCCGGTCGGCCTCCCCGTCGAAGGCGCGCCGGACGGCGTCGTCCAGGCCGATGCCGGCGAGATCGACCGTGTGGCGGATGCCGATCCGCCGGGCGAGGTCGAGGCGCGCGGCGTCGTCGAGCCCGGCGAGCAGCACGTCCGCGCCCCGCTGCTGTGCCACGAAGGCGATGCAGAGGCCGATCGGGCCCGGCCCGAGCACCGCCACGCGGTCGCCGGGACCGACCTCCGCCACGTCCACCGCGTTGACCGCGACCGCAAGCGGCTCCGCCAGGGCCGCGACGGTCAGCGGCAACCCGTCCGGCAGGCGGCGGCAATTGTCGGCCGGGACGACGACCTGCTCGGCGAAGGCCCCGTCGGCGTGCAGGCCGACGATGCGGCGGCCCTGGCAATCCTGCGGCCGCGCGGCGGCGCAGGCCGCGCAGGCGCCGCACGGCACCGTCGGCCAGCAGGTGACCCGGTCGCCGACCGCGAGCGCGGTCACGCCGTCCCCCACCGCCCGGACCGTGCCGGAGAACTCGTGACCGAGAGTGACCGGCATGAACGCGGTCATGAACCCGTAGCCCGGGGTCCACTCGAAGGCGTGGATGTCGCTGCCGCAGATGCCGGCCGCGGCGACCGCGACGGTGACGCGTCCCGTGCCCGGGGCAGCGGGCGCATCGACGTGGACGAGGTCCGCCCCGAAGGCGGCGGTCGCCTTGCGCAACGCAAGCATTTCCGTCCCCTGTCTCCCGCCGAGCCTGCCGGCCCGGCGGCCTGCCTCGCGGCACGTGCCGTCGACGCTAGGCGTAATTTGTTATAACAAACATCGGACGAAGGGGAGGAATATGTCAAGCGCTGCGGCGTCCGAACCGGAAACAGGCGATATCGTGCCGGACTGGGTCCGTCCGATCGTCAAGGAGAGCCTGAGCGAGCGGGCCTACCGCGAGCTGCGCGTCGCGCTGATGCGCGGGCAGTTGCGACCCGACACGCGCCTGCGGCTCCGGCCGATGTCGGCCCGGTTCGGCATCAGCGCGACCCCCATGCGCGAGGCCCTTCTCAGGCTCGTCGCCGAGAAGGCCCTCGCCCTCGACGCGCGCGGCAGCGTCGTCGTGCCCCGCCTGACCTTGGATCAGCTCCTAGAGATCCGGGCGATCCGCACCGATCTCGAGGGGCGTGCCGCCGCCGCTGGGGCAGCCAGCCGCGCGGCCGAGGTCGACGACCTCGAGGCGATCCACGCGCAGATCTCGCACTGTCACGCGAGCCGCGACTTCGCGCGGGCGGTGAACCTCAACACCGAGTTTCACCTGACGCTGTGCAGGCTCGGACAGATGCCGATCCTGTACGAGATCGTGGAGTTGCTGTGGGTGCGCTGCGGCCCGATCCTGTCGCACCTCTACGATGACGGCGTCCCCGACTGGGAGCCGCACCCCCATCGCCGCATCATCGACGCCCTGCGCCGCGGTGACCCGGAGGCGGCCCGGGATGCCGTGCGCGAGGACATCGAGCGCGGCGGGAGCGGCCTGTTCGCGCATGTCCGCGCGACCGCCACAGGGTGATGACCGGCTCGCGGAGAGTCCACGAGCGATCGATCGATGGCCGAAGCACGAGCCGACCTCGGCGGCCACTGCCCTGAAGGCGCCGGCGTCGATTGGCCCGCGGTTGCGGAACGCCGGAGCTCGATTATCGTGCGCCCATGCGCGCCGATCTCGCCGTCCTCGCTCTGGTCTTCGCCGCCACGGGCGCGCGCGCCCAGCAGCAGCTGCCGACCGTCCCGGAATTGCTGACGGCCGAGGCGAACGCCGCACGCGCCTGCGAGAGCACCGGCGATCCCGCCATCACGCGTGAGCAGTGTCGGCTGCGCGATCGGCTGAGCGGACGCCTGGCGCAGGCGGGCTATTGCTGGGGCCGCAAGGGGCAGGCGGACGAGAAGAAGGAATGGCACGCCTGCCAGCCGGACTCGATCTACGAGGATGATATCGAGGCCGTGCAGCGCTGAGCGGCAGGCTTCGTCGTCGAACGCGGCTCCGCCACCCGAAGGTCTGTACGCCGGGCTACAGCAGGACACCGTTCCGCAGAACTGACGGCGCTGTGCGCGAGTCGGAGCTGTGGTGCTGCGCGGCGTTCACGGAGCCGCCGGCATCGAGCTGGACGCATCACCTGAACGCCCGCGCTTCAACGTCCATCCGAGGAACAGAATTGGCATTGCTCGCACGATCGAACCAATGAACAAGTCATTATCTCAATAGAACTGTCGTTTTCTTCAAAAAACCAGATCCAACGGCGTGAAATCTCCACGGTATCGCCGTCTCGAAGGACATGAAAATTCTTGAAACGCTCATGCAGAGTGTTAGACCGCCATCGTCGCTCGAGACTCCGACTACGATACGGTCGCCATCGATGATTCACACAATCAAAGGTAGGCTTTTCGCGCTTCTCGGGGTGCTGGGTACACTCCTCGTAGGATCAGCAGCACTCAGCAATTACGCGCTCTACAGAGATTTCCGGGGCCTCGAATCGATCTACGCCGACAGGGTCATGCCGCTCAGCCAGTTCGGCGCGATGCGCGATGCCTTCGATGCCATGCTGACCGCGACGCGGGATTTCGAGTTCCACGCGATTCAGGCGGCCGAAGCCGTGACGATCCTCGATCGCCAGCTGGCACGGGCGAAGGAAGCCTGGTCCGCCTACCTGACCACGTACCTCACGCCCGAGGAGGCACAGCTCGTCGCGAGCCTGACGACGCAATTCGATCGAGACGTGGCGATCGTCACCGACCTCGTCCGCGCCTTGACGAAGGGGGACCTCGACGCTGTGACCGCGACCCGGATCGATCTGCTCCGCGCGATGGGTCCGACGACGGCGACCATCGGCGAGTTGTCCGACCTGCAGGTCCGCGAGGCCCGCGCCGAGTTCGAACGCGCGGACGCGATGGCGCGGCGCCTGCGAATCCTGCTCTTCGCGACACTCGCCGGGGCCGCGCTCGCGGTCGGGTACGGCATCCGCGTGATCCTCGTCCAAGTCACCCGCCCGATCGCGCGGACCACGGCGACGATGACCCGTCTCGCCGCGGGCGACCTCGACGTGCGGATCGACGGCGCGGACCGCGGCGACGAGATCGGCGCGATGCTCAAGGCTGTCCAGGTCTTCAAGGACGCGCTTGTCGCGAAGCGCGCGACGGATGCCGCCGCCGCCAACGAGGCGCAAGCGAAGGCGCGCCGCGCCGAGACGTTGGACAGCGCCACCGCGGCGTTCCGTGCCCGGATGGATCGCCTGACCGAGGCGCTGTCCGCCAGCGCCTCGTCCATGGAAGCCGCCGCCGCGACGATGGACCGGAGCGCCGGCGAGACCGCGACGCAGCTGCTCCAGGTGTCCTCGGCGGCCGAGCAGACAGCGGTCAACGTTCAGACCGTCGCGGCGGCCGGCGAGGAACTGGCCACGTCGATCGGGTCCATCAACTGCCAGATCACGCGCTCCTCGGACATGGCCCGGCGCGCGGCCACTGAGGCGTCGGAGACGAACACCCTCGTGATGAGCCTCGCCGACGGCGCCGAGCGGATCGGGACCGTGGTCAGCCTGATCGCCGGGATCGCCGCGCAGACGAACCTGCTCGCGCTGAATGCCACCATCGAGGCGGCCCGCGCCGGGGAGGCGGGACGCGGCTTCGCCGTCGTCGCCACCGAGGTGAAGGCGCTGGCGGCGCAGACCGTCCGGGCGACCGAGACGATCTCCGAGCAGGTCGCGACCATTCAGAAGGAGACCCACCGCGCGGTCGACGTCATCCAGGCGATCACCGCCGCTGTCCTGGACCTTCGGACCATCGCCACGGGCGTCGCGGCCGCGATGGAGGAGCAGGAGGCGGTGACGCAGGAGATCGTGCGGAACGTCAGCCAGGCCGCCGACGGCACCCAGGCGGTCACGGTCACGATCGGGCGCATCACGCAGGCTGCGGGCGAGACCGGCCGGACCGCGGCCGCGGCCCTGGACGCGGCCACTGCCCTGTCGCGACAGTCGGAGACCCTGAACGCGGCGGTCGCGGAATACCTGGCGGCGGTGCGGGCCGCCTGAGGCGACACGCTCAGCGGCCGGGCGATCCAGGGAGCGGTGGCAGCCGCATCAGGGGCTCGCCGACCCGCAGGATCGATCCGACGGAGAGCCCGGGGCAGAGCGTGAAGCCCGGAGGCGTCAGCACCACGATGGTGGAGCCGTGCTCGAACCAGCCCATCTCGGCGCCCTTCGCGAGGCGCGCCGCGGTGAGCAGGGTCCGTCCGCCCGTCTCGCGCAGGGCGAGACCCTCGGGCAGGAAGCCGAGCCGCAGCCCGGCAACGAGGATGGCCGCCACCGGCACCAGCGTCACCGCGTGGCCGCCCTCCGCGAGGCGCAAGCGCAGGACGGCGCGCTCGTTCCGGCAGAACAGCGCCTCGACGCGTTTCAGGGCGATCGGGTTCACGTTCCAGGTGTCGCCCCAGATATGCCGCACCGACTCGACCCGCAGGTCGTGCGGCGCGTGGAAGCGATGGTACATCCCGGCCGTCAGGCGCAGGGTGGCGTAGCTGCCGCCCTCGTGAGCGCGCGCCAGCGCGACGTCCCCGCCGAGCAGGTCGGCGAGCGGGTAGGACAGGCCCTTGATCTGGAGCAGGCGGCCGGCCTCGACGCGACCGTGGGCTCCCAGGATCGCGTCGCTGGGGCTCGTCAGCAGGGCCGGATCGGCCGCGATCGGCCGGGCACCGGGACGCAGGGCGCGCACGAAGGCGGCGTGGAGGCTGGGGAAGCGCGTCTCCCGCGCGTCGCGGAGGTCGACGTCGCAGAACAGCCGCCAGGTCGAAATCGAGAGGTCGCGGATCAGCGGCTGCTCAATCCGGCTGAACCAGCCCATGAAGCGGGTGGCGAGACGGCGCGGCAGGCGGTTCGTCAGCAGGAAGTTGAGATCCTCCTGCGCCCCGACACGCGCCAGGACCGTCCGCAGCCGGGATCCGGAAACCGTCATCATGCCGTGAACCGCCTCCGGTAGGGCGCGGGGCGATGTCCGCGATCCTCGTCACCCTGTCCGCCACTACCGTCGCCGCGGTGCTCGCCCTGCCGCGGGCGGCCGAGCGCCTGCAGCTCTCCCGGGCGAAGCATCGCTCGCTCACCGGCCACGCCCGCATGGCCCGGCGCGTCGCCGGGCTGATCCCGAACTACGCCTACTCGGAGCGCGCCTTCTTCCGGTCGGACGATCCGGACGAGGCGGTGGCGCGCCGGCGCGAGGCCGGCTTCGCGCGGCTCTCCGACCTGTTCCGGGCGCGCTTCGCCCGGACACGCGCCGAGACCGAGGCGGTCCGCGACGGGCTCTCGGATCTCCAGTTCACCGGGCTCTACCGGGTGCCGTTCCAGTACGCCCGGCACGTGCGCGCCCATCTCGGCACCGGCGCCTTCGCGGCCGCCGCCGCCGGCGTCACCGTCACGGACCTCGACGGCAACGTCTTCTACGACCTCGCCGGCTCCTACGGCGTGAACCTGTTCGGCGTCGATTTCTATCGGGCCTGCCTGGAGGAGGGCGCGGCACGGGTCTCGGCCCTCGGTCCCGTGCTCGGGCCGCTCCACCCGGTCGTCACCGGCAACGTCGCGCGGCTGAAGGCGATCTCGGGCCTCGACGAGGTCTCGTTCCACATGTCCGGGACCGAGGCGGTGATGCAGGCCGTGCGGCTCGCCCGCTACCACACCGGCCGCCGCCGGATTGTCCGCCTGTGCGGCGCCTATCACGGCTGGTGGGGCGAGGTGCAGCCGGGCATCGGCAACCCGGTCCCGACCCGCGACACGCTCACCCTGGCCGACATGTCCGAACGGACGCTGCGGGTGCTCGCCGGCCGCCGCGACGTCGCCTGCGTCCTGGTCAACCCGCTCCAGGCGATGCACCCGAATGCCGGCGCGCCGGCCGATTCCGCGCTGGTCGACAGCGGCCGCAGGGCTTCCTTCGACCGCGCCGCCTACACCAAATGGCTCCACGACCTCCGGGCGGTGTGCAGTGCCCGCGGCATCGTGCTGATCCTCGACGAAGTCTTCCTCGGCTTCCGGCTCGCCCGCGGCGGCGCGCAGGCGTATTTCGGCGTGCGCGCCGACATGGTCACCTACGGCAAGACCCTGGGGGGCGGCCTGCCGGTCGGCGTTCTCTGCGGGCGCGCCGACCTGATGCGCCGGTACAGAGAGGACCGGCCCGTCGACATCTGCTTCGCGCGGGGCACCTTCAACGCCCATCCCTACGTGATGGGCGCGATGGGCGCGTTCCTCGACCGGCTCGAAAGCCCGGCGGTGACCGCACTCTACGCCGACCTCGACGCGACCTGGGACGCGCGCGCGCGTCACCTGAACGCCCGGCTGGCGGAGGCCGGCCTGCCGGTGCGGGTCGCCAACATGTCGACGGTGTGGACGGTCCTGTACACCGAGCCGTCGCGCTACAACTGGATGCTGCAATTCTACCTGCGCGCCGAGGGGCTGGCCCTGTCGTGGGTCGGGACCGGCCGGATGATCTTCAGCCTCGCGTACGACGACGCGGCCTTCGAGGCCGTGGCGACGCGCTTCGAGGCGGCGGCGCGGGCCATGCGGGCGGACGGCTGGTGGGACGGCGGCGCGCCGAGCGACAGGGCGATCCGCCGGTCGATCCTGCGGGAGGTCGCGGCCATCCACCTGGGCGGCCTTGGGGCCCGCCTGGGCCTGCGGGCCCCGGATCAGGGCTGATCCGGCGCGCCGGGCGACGGGCCCGGCGCGCGACCTATGCTCAGGCGCCGCGCTCGTGCGGCTCCCGCTCCTCGACCAGCTCGCCGTGCAGCAGGGCCAGCGGCGCCTTGTGGTAGAGCTTGATGTCGTGGAACGGGTCGGTGAGGATCTTGGCCACCCAGACGAGGCCGGTCTGGACGTCGCGCTGGACGAAGAGCTGCACCATTCGGAACAGCAGGCCGGCGAGCGCCAGCCACAGCCAGATCCAGCCGACGTTGCGGATCAGGTCCGCGGTGCTCTGGTGCGGCGCGATCAGGCCGAACAGACTCGGGTCGAAGTAGAGCGGCAGGGGCGACAGGGCCCAGATCGCCAGGAGCACGACCTTCCGCTGCAGGTTGTAGCCGACCTTGATCTCCTCCTTGTGCTCGTGGGTCGCGTCGTTGACGTGGTCGTAGCCCTTGGGCTCGAAGAACAGGTGGCCGGCCTGCCGCGAGGTCATCGCCACCAGCCAGCCGATCAGGGCCGCCGTGGCCGGATCCCTGAACGCCAGGGCGTAGGCGACCAGGAAGCTGATCGCGCTCACCACGTGCAAGCTCTGATTGACGCGGTTGTGGTGATAGTAGCGGTGGTCGTCCCAGCGCTGGACGCGCAGTGCCTCCCGAAAACTCGCCATGATGTGGGTCCCCGATCGATGGTGGTGGGTTGGTCGAAGCTGATGCGCGTTCAGGCGGCGCGCTTGCGCAGGCGCAGCAGGGAGAAGTGGCCGAGCGGCGGGAGCGCCCGGCGCTCGACGATCTCCACCGGCGCGCCGGCGGCCCAGGCCGCGTAGCGCTCCCAGGCGAACTCGGTCCGCCATCCGAGGCGGCTCGTCACCGGAGCGAGGGTGCGCTCCACCGCGCGCCGCAGGCCGGCCTCGGCGCCGATCCGCGTGGTGATCACGATCTCGCCGCCGGGGCGCAGCACCCGGGCGAACTCGTCCAGCGCCGCCTCGGGATTGGGGACAGCCGTGACGACGTACTGCGCCACCACCACGTCGAAGGCGGCGTCCGGGAAGTCGAGCTGCTCGGCGTCCATGACGGCGAGGCGCTCCACGTTGCGCAGACGCAGCCGCGCCACGCGCTGACGCGCCTTCTCGAGCATGGGGGCCGAGATGTCGATGCCGACGATGCTGCGGGCGCGCCTGTAGGCCGGCAGCGACAGGCCGGTGCCGACGCCGACTTCCAGGATGCGGCCGCCGATCCGTTCGGCGGCGGCCGCCGCCAGGGTACGGCCCTGCGCGAAGACGGGCCCGAAGACCAGATCATAGACCGGGGCCCAGCGGCCGTAGGCCTTGGCGACGCCGTCGCGGTCGAGATCGGGCCCGAGCGTGCCCGCGCGCGAGGAACCGGTGTCGTGCATTCCGAGGGCCATGGGCGTCCTGTCTCGTTGTCGGCTAGGTCGGCCCGACGGCTCGCCTCGACCGTCGGCTGCAGGTCTGAGGCAGGCGTTCACCAGCTCAGTTCGCGTCACCGCGCGTCCGCTTGGTCAGACCAAGATCCGGCCAAGGGCTCGCGCTTGTCCGCCTCGAGAGCGCCGAGCGGCGTCGCGACAAGGCAGGGGGCGGTCACAATGGGCGAGGGAAGCGGGATCTCGATCATGCCACGCCGCCCGGATCATCAACGACCCCACGCCGCCTCTCCGCTGAAGTCTTTCCGCCGGCAAAGCTATGTCGTTCGTTTGACAAGCTTGTGACATATCCATCAAACACGCCAACGGCCATTCCATTTGCTGGCAAAATACTGATGTGCCACGCGTCATATCTATGCACGAGTGGTGATATGCGACCCTTCGAGCTACCTGATCTTGCCCGGTGACGAACGCCTCGGCCGCGCATCGGCCGCGCGTCGGCTTCTCGCACACGCGGTGTTCACGATGCTCCGAACACCCTGCCGTTGCGGTCTCGTCGCAGATCCCGAGATGCGCGATGATTTGAGGGCGGGAAGCTTGCAGGTCGCGCCTTCGACATTTTCTCGCCCTGATATCGACGAGATGTGACTCGGTATCCCCAGCAGGACAGGGCGCGACGACGCGCCGAAGGAGTGTTTCGCGTGATCGAGAATTTGCGGCGTCAGACCATCGCGGTCGCGGCCTTCGCCGGGATCGCTCTCAGCGCCGGGCAGGCGCAGGCCGCGCAGTGCGGCAACACCGCGGCCGGCTTCGATGCGTGGAAGCGGCAATTCGCCGAGGAGGCGCGCGGCCGGGCCAGCGCGGCCAGCCTCGCGGCGCTGCAGAACACCACCTACTCGACCGCCACCATCTCGGCGGACCGGGGGCAGCACAGCTTCAAGCTGTCGCTGGAGCAGTTCCTCGCCAAGCGCGGCGGCCCGACCATCGTCAAGCGGGGCCGCGCCCTGAAGCAGCAGAACGCGGCCCTCTTCGACTCGATCGAGCAGCGCTACGGCGTGCCGCCGGGCCCGCTCCTGGCGATCTGGGGCATGGAGACCGGCTTCGGCGCGGTGCGCGGCAACGTCAACACGCTCTCCGCGGTGGCGACGCTCGCCTACGATTGCCGGCGTTCCGAATACTTCACGGACCAGCTCTACGCTGCGCTGACCCTGGTCGATCGCGGGCTCCTGACACCGAATACCCGCGGCGCGGCGCACGGCGAGGTCGGGCACACCCAGTTCCTGCCGAAGAACGTGCTGGCCTACGGCACCGGCGACCTCAACAACGTCGGCGCCGCCCTGTCGTCCACGGCCAATTTCCTCAAGGCGCACGGCTGGCGGGCCGGCGCCGGCTACCAGCCCGGCGAGCCGAACTTCGCGGCGATCCAGGGCTGGAACGCGGCGCCGGTCTACGAGAAGGCGATCGCCATTCTCGGGCGCCAGATCGACAACAATTAGCAGTATCTCGGCCTCGAATAGACCGAGACGTATTGCGAGAACTGCGGCGGCGCGCCCGAAAATGGTCCCGATCGAGCCAAGATCGACCATCGCATCGCCCCAGAAAAGCCGGCCCGACCCCGCTGTCTCACGCTGAGCGGGGCCGGTCCGCCCGCCGCGGATCCGTATCCTGTGCGGAGGGCGGCAGCCGGCAAGCCCCGCCTCGCGACGAGGAGCTTGGGCAACCGCGATGGCTGTCGAATCCGTGCCGCTGGACGGCCTCAAGACCCGGAACGCGCGCAGCACGTGGCTCGCGCCACTGACGGTGCTCACCGGCGCGGTGACGCTCGCCGCCCTCGGGGGCAGCGTCCTGCATCGCGCCCCGGTCCCGGTAACCGGCATCGAGAACGCCCGGACGGAAGCGCCGGTGCCCGCACCGTCCGCGGAGGACAGGGCCGAGACCGCCGCCGCCGAGCCGGAGGCCGCCGAATCGCCCGAGCCCAGTCGCGACGCCCTCGGCAATTCGCAGTCACGATGGGCCTGGAATCAGATCGCCCCACCCTCGCTGACGCCCGAACCCGTCCCCGAAAGCGCCGATGCCGGCGCCGACGCGCAGCCCAGAACGCAGGTCACCGAGACACCGCTCAGCGCGATGGTGGTCCCGCTGCCGATCCCCCGTCCGCCCGAGCTCCGCGGGCCCGCGGGCACCGCACTCGCCCGGCGGTCCGACCGGCGCATGGCGCGCCGCGAGGTGCCGCCGGCGGCTCAGCCCATCCCCCAACCCGAAGAGCGCTCGTTCATCGAGAAGCTGTTCGGCATCGAGCGCGGACCGGCGCTGGCCTACACGGCGCTCGAGAGCAAGCCGGCCGACGTCGCGCCGCCGCAGCAGCGCGTCTCGCCACCGCTGGCCCCGGCCCGGGATCCGGGCCCCTCGGCCGGCATCGCGGTCTACAACATCGCCGCCCGGACCGTGACCCTTCCGAGCGGCGAGCGCCTGGAGGCGCATTCCGGCCTGGGCGAGGGGATGGACGAGCCGCGCTTCGTCAACGTCCGGATGCGCGGCCCGACTCCGCCCGGCACCTACGATCTCACCGAGCGCGAACGGCCCTTCCACGGCGTGCGGGCGATCCGCCTCACGCCGGTCGGCGGCAACGAGGCGGTCTACGGCCGTGTCGGCCTGCTGGCGCACACCTATATGCTGGGCCCGCGCGGCGACTCGAACGGCTGCGTGTCGTTCCGCGACTACGACCGGTTCCTCCAGGCCTTCCTGCGCGGCGAGGTTCAGCGGCTGGTGGTCGTCAGCGGCACGCAGGACCCGCTGCCGAGCCTCGCCGCCGGCACGGTCACGACCCGCATGGCCCGCAACGGCGGCTGACGACTTCTCGCCCGCGGCAACGGCCGCAAGCGCGCAGACGGTCTACCAGCACTGCTCGCGCGGCGCTTGGAACGCGCCGTGCCGGCCCGCAGAACGCGGTGGCGGCGCGTTCCGGCGCCGCGACACGCGAGTCCCCGGTCCAGACCATGCCCGCACAACGATCGGCCGCGGCGGCCGTCCGTACCCTCCTGGCGCTTTCCGGTCTCCTGGCGGCCGACTTGGCCTGGAGCGCCTCCGCGCCGGACCGCGTCGGCGCGGCGGTGGTCGGGGCGCGCTTGGCGGACCGGATCGTCGGCACCTGGGAGCTCGTCTCCTACAAGGTCGAGGACAAGGAGAACGGCACGCTCGTCGACGCCATGGGCGGCACGCCGCGCGGTCGCGTCATCTTCACCAAGGACGGCTGGGTCGCCTTCAACCTCGAGGGCAGCGCCCGCACGCCGGCGACCACCGACGCCGAGCGGGCCGCGCTGATGAAGACCCTCGTCGCCTATATCGGCCGCTACCGGATCGAGGGTGACCAGTGGGTCACCAGCGTGCAGACCGCGTGGGCGCCCGAATGGGTCGGCACCGAGCAGCGCCGCACCATCCATATCGACGGCGACTACGCCGACGTCACGACTCCCTGGCGCGTGATGCCCAACTGGGATGACGGCCGCCTGTCGCGCAGCATCATCCGGTTCAAGCACATCCCGTAGCGGCGCGCCTTCGCCACGCCGTCGCGTCGAGCGACGGACCGGGCGACCGATCGGGCGACCGATCGGGCGACCGATCGCGGCCAGTCTATCGGCGGGTCGCCGCCATGCGCGCCGGTCATCGCGACGGACTGACAGGATGGCGGCGATTGCAACCCTGGCAGTAATTGTCCTTTCAGGCCCCGTCCTCTATGAGGCCACCATCAATCTGCTGAGCCAAGCCAGCCAGCATCTTCCCGCCCACCCGGCAATCGCGCCACCGCGCGAGCGATGTCTTGAACCGGTGATCCGTTCTCCGGCGAGATCGCGCGGCTAGACGGAGGGAAGGCCTCTGCGTCGCGCGAGCGCGCCCCGTCGTCCCACGATCCGTGCGGCTCGGGGACGACGGACGCGATGCGGGCCAGGGCAGGACCGTCGTGCCGGGTCGAGCGAGACCGCGAGCGTGCCGCGACGGGAACGGGGAAACGATCCGGAAGGCCGGACGGGCGGGATTCGCGCCCGTCGCATCGAGTGTCTTCCGTACGCGCGGCGGCCGATCGGGCCGTGCGGTACGCAAAAGCGGGATCTGCCCATGCGTGGCGACGACGAGACCCAACACCGGCGCGACCGCCGGGCCGCGGACGTGCTGCCCCTGAGCCGGCGGCGGCTCCTCGGCACGGCCGCCACCGGCCTGGCGCTGGCGGCCCTGCCGGGCGCGCTGGCCCTGGCCGAGGGCGCGGACAGCAAGGTCGACGTGCTGCTGATCGGCGGCGGGATCATGAGCGCGACGCTGGGCGTCTGGCTGAACGCGCTGGAGCCGAATTGGTCGATCCAGATGGTCGAACGGCTGGATCAGGTCGCCCTCGAGAGCTCGAACGGCTGGAACAACGCCGGCACAGGACACTCGGCCCTGGCGGAGCTGAACTACACGCCCGAGAAGAAGAAGGGGCAGATCGAGATCGCCAAGGCGGTGGAGATCAACGAGGCGTTCCAGGTGACCCGGCAGTTCCTGGCGCATCAGGTCAAGACCGGCGTGATGACGGACCCGCGCGCCTTCATCAACTACACGCCCCATATGAGCTTCGTCTGGGGCGACGACAACATCGCCTACCTGAAGAAGCGCTGGGAGGCCCTGAAGGCGAGCCCGCTCTTCGCCGGCATGGAGTACTCTGAGGATCCCGAGCAGCTCCGCAAGTGGGTGCCGCTGATGATGGAGGGCCGCGACCCGAAGCAGAAGGTCGCCGCGACTTGGTCGCCGCTCGGGACCGACTGCGAGTGGGGCGAGGTGACCCGCCAGTACGTCGCCCACCTGAAGAAGCAGCCGAGCTTCAACCTCCGGCTCTCCACCGAGGTCGAGAGCATCACCAAGAACGGCGACGGCTCGTGGCGGGTGACCGCCAAGAACCTGAAGGACGGGACGCGCCGGACGACCGACGCCAAGTTCGTGTTCATCGGCGCGGGCGGCGGTGCCCTGCACCTCCTGCAGAAATCCGGCATCCCCGAGGGCGACGAGTATGCCGGTTTCCCGGTGGGCGGCTCGTTCCTGATCAACGACAATCCCGACGTCGCCACGCTCCATCTCGCCAAGGCGTACGGCAAGGCGTCCGTGGGCTCCCCGCCGATGTCGGTGCCGCATCTCGACACCCGCGTGATCAACGGCAAGCGCGTGATCCTGTTCGGGCCGTTCGCGACCTTCTCGACCAAGTTCCTGAAGGAGGGCTCGTACTTCGACCTCCTCAGCTCCACGACCACCAGCAACATCTGGCCGATGATGAAGGTCGGCGTCGACGAGTTCCCGCTGGTCGAGTACCTGGCGGGGCAGCTGATGCTGTCGGACGACGACCGGATCGCGGCGCTGCGCGAGTACTTCCCGAAGGCCAGGAAGGAGGAGTGGCGCCTCTGGCAGGCGGGGCAGCGTGTGCAGATCATCAAGCGCGACCCGAACAAGGGCGGCGTGCTGAAGCTCGGCACCGAGATCGTCAACGCCAAGGACGGCAGCATCGCGGCGCTCCTCGGGGCCTCGCCCGGCGCCTCCACGGCGGCGCCGATCATGCTGCAGGTGCTGGAGAAGGTCTTCGCCCAGAAGGTCGCCACGCCGGAATGGCAGGCGAAGATCCGGGAGATCGTGCCGAGCTACGGCACGAAGCTCAACGACGATCCCGACCGTGTCGCGCGCGAATGGACTGACACGAGCGCGCAGCTCCAGCTCCCGACCCCGCCGCAGATCGACCGGGCCGTGCTGAAGCCGGTCTCGACCGGCAGCACCGTGCTGAACAGCAGCGCCACGCCGGTGAAGGAGCCGGTCCACGACCTCGCGCCGTGAGCGGCGCGTCCCGGGGTGCCGACGGTCGCGCGCCCTGGGACCGCGTCGGCGCTCAGAGCCCGACCCGACCCAGGGCCGGCAGCTTGAGACCGGGCCGCCGCAGGTCGATCCCGGCGACGCCGCCGAGCAGGTTCAGCTCCAGGCCCTCGACCCAGCCGAGGGTTACCCCGGCATAGCCGCCGAGGTTGATGCGGATCCCGGTCCGCGACGGCGTCAGGCCGATCCAGCGCCCGTCATAGGGGAAATCCTTGCCGATCGCGGTGGTGGGAAGGCTCTCGCGGATCTCCGGCACCGCCGCCATGACGGCGGCCACGAAGGTGTTCGAGTTCGGGCCGGGCCACACGACGTAGTCGCCGGGCCGGCTGAACCGGTACTCGGCCACGGCCTGCCGGATGCGCGGGAGCATCGCCTCCGCCTCGGCGCCGTCGGCTGCGAACACCACCGTCGGCGGGTTCCCGAACCAGCGTCCGTCCGGCACGAACCGGTCGACCCAGATCGGCTGGCCCCAGGCCGTGTAGTCGAAGCGGCTGTAGGCGCGGGCGCCGCGCTCCTTGACGACGATCCAGCTGTGCGTGGCCACGATGCCGCGCCAGCTCACGGTCCGCGCCGAGAAGATGCGCAGCACGGCGCCGGGATGCGCTTCCGCGCGCGGCAGCAGGCCGGCGCTGGACCGATCCGCCAGACGCCAGTCGCCGCTCGCCCGCGTCGCGTAGAGCAGGGCGGAGATCGCCACCGGCACGAGGAAGAGCGCGGCGAGCGCGAGGAGGGCGATCCTGAACAGGGTCACGGGCGGTCCGGGGGGGAGGGCGGGATAGAATCCGCATGTAGGTAGAGCCCGCATCCGCGAAACTGCGACCGACGCGCCCCGGGGCTGCGCGCGCGTCAGGGTGGGGAGGCGAGGGCGTCCAGCAGCAGCGTCGCGGCGAGGAGATCGGCGCAGCCGCCGGGGCTCAGGCGCGCGGCCACGAAGGCGCGGTGGATCGCCGCCGCGCGCGCGCGCCAGTCGGGGGCCGCGATGCCCCCGGCGTCGAGAAAGGTCGCGGCGGCCGCGCGCGCGCCGACGAGGCCGTTGGCACCGCCGCGGTGCAGGAGGTTCGTGTCGTCGACGACCGCCAGGAGGGCGAAGAAGCAGTGCACGCGGGCCGCCTCGGCATCGCCGGGGGCGCACGATCGGCCGAAGCGGAGAGCGGGCAGGGCGACGGCGCGGATGGTCGGAAAGCCCGCCGCGGCCTCGGCGCTGGCGCCACCGACGCCGAAGCGCCGCGCCGCGCGGCCGCCGTGGCTGACGGCCGAGACCGGCGCCCGGGTGATCGCTGTCCCCCAGAGGTGACCGACCGCCTCCGCCAGCCCTTCGGCGCTCGCGCGCTCCGCACCGGGCCCCACGCCCCGCGCTCCCGCCGCGGCACAGATCAGCCCCAGCGAGAAGATGGCGCCCCGATGCGCGTTGACGCCGCCGGTCGCCCGCATCATCGCGGTCTCGGCGGCTAGACCGATTGCCCGGAGTTCCGCCATTACGGCATCGCGGGCGCCCGCCGCGACCAGTTCCGCGAAGAACGGCCGGAGCGCCGCCGCGCTGCGGCGGAGCGTCTCCGCATCCATGTCGTCGTGGCTGCCGGAATCGACCGGGCTCACGAGGCCGGGCTTGGGCCAGGTCTCCAGTTCGCCGATGAGCGCCGCGTGCGCGAGATCCGCGACGCGTTCGGCCCAGGGCGCGGCGGCGTTGCTCCGGTCCGCGCCCGGCGCGATGAGGCTCTGATCGTCGCGCAGGGTCGAAGCTCCCCAAGGGTTCGCCGGCATGGCCGAAGCGGCGTCGGGCGGCCCGAGATATACCGGATGGCCGTGCCGGCACAGACGCGGCGTTCTCCGAGCCGGTTCGACTGTCCTGCCCTAGAAGGATCCGACGAAGCGCTCGGGCAGCGTCCAGAGGTCGGGCGCCTGGATCGCGCTCTTGCGCTCGATCGCGTCGGCGAACAGCCGCTTCGTGGTCTCGAAATGCGCCTCACCCGGACGCATCTGAACGGGGCGGCGCGGGACGCGACCGATATCGGCCTTCACGAAGGTCAGGAACTCCGTCGGGTCGATGGCGTGGTGGGAGTTCGGGATGCCGATCGGCGCGGCCGCATTCCGCTTCTGCTGGCGCCTGAAGAGGATGTCGTGGTCGAGATACGCCAGGTGGAACAGGAACAGGTCGCGGAAATCGGGGCGGTGATCCTGGATCAGGCAGTGGAAGCCGACGTGCCAGTCGACCCGCTCCGACACGATGGTCGCCTTGCACAGGGTGGATATCGGCCGGATGTATCCCCGCTGGCCGGAGATCGGCGCCGCGACGTCGATAGGGGCCTCGTCCCCGACGTGCATGACGTCGGCCCCGAACAGATCGAGGATGGGGGGCAGCGGCCGCGCGGCGATGTAATCGGAGAGTGTAGACGATACGTCCGGATCGGGGAGGATCAGCTCGTCGCTATCCGCATAGAGAACATATTTGAAGCCGATGAACAGCGATGCGCAGAAATCCCTGACCGTGTGGGCGCGCTCCCACTCGTTCAGGGGCAACCGCGGCAACCGGACGACGTTCGCGCGCAGTCCGGTCGTCGAGCCGTCGTCGGAACCGTGGTCGAGGATATAACAGTTTTCAGCCCCGACTTGTCGCTCGTAGTGCTTCAGCCAGAGCGGAAGCATGGTCTTTTCGTTGTAGGCCATCGTGACGGCGGCGAGCGGCCTCTTGTGCAACGGTATTCCTTCCCGCCAACGCGGCCTTCACCGCGCTTCTACAGCGCATTCGCGAAGCGTTTGATCGGAGCTTAGTGGCAATGGATCGTGCGCAGCAACTCCTGAGGTCGTTGACCAAGGACGCCCGCATCGTGGAGATTGGCCCGAGCTTCAGCCCGCTCGCGCCGAAGCGCGACGGCTGGAACACGTTCGTCATCGATCACGCGCCGCGCTCGGAGCTCATCGAGAAGTATCACGACCAGACGGTCGACCGCATCGAGGAGGTGGATTTCGTCTGGACAGGCGGCTCGATCGCGGACGCGGTCCCGGTCGACCAGCACGGCACCTTCGACGCGTTCATCGCCAGCCACGTCATCGAGCACACGACCGACATCGTGACCTTCCTGCGCGCCGCCGAGACGCTGCTTCGGCCGGACGGCGTGGTGATCCTGGCCGTGCCCGACAAGCGCAAATGCTTCGATTTCTACCGTTCCCTCACCGGGACGGCGGACGCGGTCGCGGCGTTCCTGGAGAAGCGGAACCGGCACACGGTCCGGACCCACATCGACTACGCCCTGAACATGGCGCTGAAGGACAACGGCACGGTCGGCGCCTGGTCGGGCCAGGACACGCGGCCGGCCATTCCCGCGAATCCGCTCACCGACGAGCCGCAGTGGCTCGGCGCCGCGCAACTTCCCTACTACGCCGACGCCCATGCCTGGGTGTTCGTGCCGGCGAGTTTCAATCTGATGATCCTGGAGCTTGCGCAGCTCGGCTACATCGATCTGCGCGTCGAGGATTTCCTCGACCGGGACGCGACGGAATTCTTCGTGTGGCTCCGCAAGGGACGCCAGCGGCTCGCGCCGGGCGAGATCCGCGAGCAGCGCACCGCGCTGATGCAGCGCGCCATCGTCGAGCTGGCGGAACAGGTGCAGCAACTGCCCGAGACGTCCTTCGTCGAGATGGCCTCGGCGGGGGCGCTGCGGGATCAGCTCCTCAAGGCGACCTACCGGACCGAGGCGCTCCGCACCGTGCTGGCGGCGCTGCGGGCCAGCATCGGCCGTTTCGGGCTGGATCGGGCCAAGTTCAAGCGCCTGATCGGCGCGGCGAGCCAGAAGGTTCCGGGGAACCTCTCGGCGGCGGTCCAGCACAAGATCCTGCTGACCGAGGCGACCAAGATCCTCGACGGCATCACGGATTCTGCGGTCGAGACCGACGACCGGGATCCCGCCGTCATTGACGGCGCCGTCTTGGTGGCGCCGCTCGGCGCGGCCCAGTTCGGGGATCCGCTGCTCGCCGCCGAACTGGAGCGCGAGCGCCAGCGCGCCCGGGCCGTCCGCATGGTGCTGGACGCCGTGCTCGGAAGCCTGCGCGGCCGCGCCCTCGACAAGAAGCGGTTCCGGGACCTCGTCACGCAGGCAGCCGCGCGAACGCCGAATGACGGCCCCGAATCGGCGCGCCACGCGGTGCTGTCCGAGGAATCGCGGCGGGTCCTCGGCCTGCCGGTCGCCTGAGGCAGGCCGCGGCACCGACCGCGCCGTGGCGCGAGCGGGGCCCGGCGCGCCCGGAGCGAACCCGCGGCCGGCCGGACGTCACGCCGCCGACGCGACCGCCGGGGAGATGCGCTTGCGGGCCTTCTTGTCCTCGGTGCTGCTAACGAAGGCCTGCGCCTCCTCCTTGCGCTCGAAGACGTGCGGCGCGACCCCGCGCTTGTTCAGGGCCTCCTCCATCTTGAGGCGCAGGAAGGCGCTGGTCGCGTAGCGGGTCGTGGTCGCGTAGTAGTTCGCCTGCAGGTACTGGACCATGCCGGCGTAGTCGTCGACCAAGTTCTCGTTGAGCCGGAAGCCGTCGTGATTGATCACGGCGTTGACCCGCTGGCCCGCCTTCCGGCAGGCCTCGACGATGGTCATGCGCAGCTCGTCCATGTCGCCCTTCACCCGGCAGTACCAGCCTTCCAGGTTGACGAAGAGGATGTTGCGCTCGCCGTCGTAGCTGACGCGGGACTTCAGATCGAGGTTGAGCAGATCCGAGATCAGCTCCATCGGCTCCTCGCGGAAGATGCGCGGATCCATCGGCACCGGATTGCGCACGACGGGGGCAAAATCCATGTGGGCAAGGATGTCGCGCTCGATGTCGATCCCCGGCGCGACCTCGATCAGCTCCAAGCCCTCCGGAGTCAGCTGGAAGACGCACCGCTCGGTCACGTAGAGGACCGGCTGCGACCGCTCGACCGCGTAGGGGCCCGAGAAGGTGTTCTGCTGGACCTGGGTGACGAACTTGCGGGCCTTGCCCTCGTTCACGATGCGCACCTGACCGTCGGACACCGCGATCTCGAGACCGCCGGCCGTGAACGTCCCGGCGAACACGACGGTGCGGGCGTTCTGCGAGATGTTGATGAAGCCGCCGCAGCCGTTCAGCTTGCCGCCGAACCGCGAGGTGTTGACGTTGCCGGCCGCGTCGCACTCGGCCATGCCCAGGCAGGTCATGTCGAGGCCGCCGCCGTCGTAGAAGTCGAACATCTGGTTCTGGTCGATGATGCAGTCGGCGTTCGTGGCCGCGCCGAAGCTCGAGCCGGACGCCAGCACCCCGCCGACCGCGCCCGCCTCGGTGGTGAGGGTGATGTAGGGGGTGATCTTCTCCTCGTTGGCGACCGACGAGATGCCCTCGGGCGCGCCGACGCCGAGATTGACCACGCCGTTCGGCGGCAGCTCGAAGGCGGCGCGGCGCGCGATGATCTTGCGCTCGTTCAGCGCCATCCGCTTGATGCCGGTGACCGGGACCCGGATCTCGCCGGCGAGCGCCGCGTCGTGCATCACGCCGTAGTTCATCCGGTGCATCTCGGGCTCGGCGACCACCACGCAGTCGACGAGGATGCCGGGCACGCGCACGTCCTTCGGCAGAAGGTAGCCGTCGTCGACGATGCGCTCGACCTGGGCGATGACGATGCCGCCGTTGTTGCGGGCCGCCATGGCCTGGGCGAGGCAGTCCAGGGTCAGCGCCTCCTTCTCGTAGGAGAGGTTGCCCGACGGATCGGCCGAGGTGGCCCGGATGAAGGCCACGTCGATCTTGGTCGCCGTGTAGAACAGCCACTCCTCGCCATCGACCTCGACGAGCTTGACGATGTCCTCGGTGGTCAGCTCGTTGACCTTGGCGCCCCCGTGGCGCGGGTCGACGTAGGTCTTCAGGCCGACCTTCGAGAACAGGCCCGGCTGACCCGCCGCGCAGGCCCGGTAGAGCTGGGAGATCACGCCCTGGGGCAGGTTGTAGCCGCGGATCAGGTTGTCCTGCGCGGCCTTGGCGACCTTGGGCATGCGGCCGAAATTGGCCGCGATGACCCGCGTGAGGAGGCCGTCATGGTGCAGGCGGCCGGTGCCGAGCCCTTTGCTGTCGCCGGCGCCGGCCGTCATGATCAGGGTGAGGCCGCGGGGTGATCCGGTCTCGACGAACCGCTTCTCGAGGGCGGCGTGCAGGGCCTCCGGGATGCAGCTCTGGACGAACCCCGTGGTGGTCACGACGTCGTTCTCGCGGATCAGCGCGATCGCCTCTTCCGCCGAGATGACCTTGTTCTTCCTCATGGAGCCCGTGATCCTCCCCGGCACGTGGAGGAGCGGCCGGCCGTGATGCCCGTCGCCTCCGACTGTGCCATGCGCCGCCCCCGTGGTGCCGGGACGTCTCGGCCCCGGAGATCGGCTGAGTTTTGAATACGATCGTTATTGCACCGCATCAATATTTGCGGCATCGCACGAGGGCACATGCCGGCGCCGTGACAGTACTCCGAAAATGAGTGTGGGCGCTCCTGAAAAACTCTTCGGTCCACGATCAGAAAAATTGCGCGCGTCGCGGGGCCGTCGGCCGCCTGTGCTCCGCCGCACGCGGTTTTCATGGTCCGCGTGCGCCGCCTCACCGCGGCGTCCCGGGATCCGGTGTCTCTCGGTCTGGACACGACAGGAGGCGATCATGAACCGAGATCCGAGAGCCCGGAGCAGGCAGGCCGACGGCAAGGCCCGGACGGCGGAGTCCGACCGCGAGAATGATGCCCGCGCACGCGCGGCGGTGGTGGATGCCTGGCGCCGGGCACTGCTCCGGATGCGCGAGCGGCGCGCGACCGAGGACCGCGCCGATCCGGGCCATTGAGGCCCGGGGAGAGCCGAGCGGACCGGTCCGGCGCCCGGCGGCGACGCGGGGCCGGCGGTCCGGATCGGGCCCCGACGTCGCCCGAATGGGGACGGGGACCGACCCTTTTTCTCTACTTGGCGCGACGCGGCGGGAGCGGCACAGCGTGAGCAACGAACGGGGAGTATGTGAGCCGATGGACGACGACGTCGCAGACGGCATGGACGGCGGCGACGCGAGTTCCGCGGCGGCTCAGGAGGCGAACGGGATCGCCTTCCTGCTGGCGAGCGCCGCCTACCTGACGCTCGCAGACGCGCATCTGCGGCGGGAAGGTCCGGAGGGGCTCGCCCTGATGGACGAGATCGAGGACCGGATCACGGAGGCCCTGCGGAGCTTCGTCGAGGAGACGTCCTACGAGGATGCGCGGCCGGACATCCTCCAGCACGCGACCCGCAAGGTCCGCGCCCTCCTCGAAGCGGGACGCTCGCTGGCGCCGGAGATGCGGCGATTCCAGTGAGCACCGGCCCCGGCCGGACCGCGTGGCGGCGCGCTCGGGCCGGCGGGGCTCAGGCGCCCGGCGGTGAGGGCTTCGCGAAGCCGATATCGGCCGCGACACCGGCGAGCCGGTCGGGATCGCGCTCCTTGCGCTCGCTGTAGCGGTCCACGAGGTAATCGGCGCATCCGCGGGTCAGCAGCGTGAACTTCATGAGTTCCTCGCACACGTCGACGACCCGGTCGTAGAGCGGCCCGGGCCTCATACGGCCGGCCTCGTCGAACTCCCGGTAGGCCATCGGCACCGAGGACTGGTTGGGGATCGTGATCATCCGCATCCAGCGGCCGAGGACGCGCAGGGCGTTCACGGCGTTGAAGCTCTGGGACCCGCCCGAGACCTGCATCACCGCGAGGGTCCGGCCCTGCGTCGGGCGCAGACTCCCCTCGGACAGGGGCAGCCAGTCGATCTGGCTCTTCATCACGCCGGTGAGCGCGCCGTGCCGCTCGGGCGAGACCCAGACTTGCCCCTCGGACCAGGCCGAGAGGGCGCGGATCTCCCGCACCTTCGGATGGTCGGCGGTCGCATCGTCGGGCAGCGGCAGGCCGTCGGCGTGGTAGATGCGGACCTCGCCGCCCATCGTCTCCAGGAGCCGCGCGGCCTCATAGGCCAGGAACCGGCTGAAGGAGCGTTCGCGGAGCGACCCGTACAGGATCAGGAAGCGCGGCGCGTGCGCGAGCGGGATCCCCCGACCGGCCCCGTCGGTCGGCGTTGCGAAATGCGCCGCGCTGAGATTCGGCAGGCCGTCACGGACCGAAGGGGCAGGGGCCGGGCTCTTGCTCACCGGGACGCTTTCTCATACGTTCAAACAACCGTTTGAAGATTGTCGGGAAAATGGACGACGCGCAAGCCCTGGCGGCCTTCGCGGCCCTGGCGCAGGAGCACAGGCTGCGGCTGGTGCGGGCGCTGGTGAGAGCCGGTCCGGAAGGCCTCGCCTCCGGGACGCTGGCCGAGGCGGTCGGAGTGTCGGCCGCGACGGTGTCGCATCACCTGAAGGAATTGAGCCGCGCCGGGCTGGTCAGCTCGCGGCGCGACGGTCGCTCCATCCTCTACAGTGCCGCCTACCCGGTGCTGGCCGATCTGATCGCGTTCCTGATGCGCGATTGCTGCCAGGGCCGCGCGGAGATCTGCACGCCGGCGGCGGAGACCCTGGCCGCCTGCCTCAGCCCCTCGGGAGACGCAGCACATGTCTGAGCCGTTCGACGTCGTGATCTACCACAATCCGGCCTGCGGCACGTCGCGCAACACCCTCGCGATGATCCGTAACGCCGGGATCGAACCCCACGTGGTCGAGTATCTCAAGACGCCGCCGACCCGCGCGCTGCTGCTGCAGCTCCTCGACCGCGCCGGGCTGTCTGTGCGCGACGTGCTCCGGGAGAAGGGCACGCCCTACGCCGAGCTCGACCTCGGCAACCCGGACCTGACCGACGGGCAGTTGCTCGACGCCGTCGCGGCGCATCCGATCCTGCTCAACCGGCCGCTCGTGGTCACGCCGAAGGGCGTACGCCTGTGCCGCCCCTCGGAGGCGGTGCTGGATCTCCTGCCGCCACAGCGGGGCGGGTTCGTGAAGGAGGACGGCGAGCCGGTGGTCGACGAGCAGGGCCGCCGTGTCGCCACGGCCTGAGCGACCGCGGGCCGTGGCGGCGGCGGTCCGGACATGAGCGAAGCCAGCCGCTGGCCGGTGATCGCCGCACTCGGCGTCGTGGAGATCCTCGCCTGGGGCTCGTCGTTCTACCTGCCGGCGGTGATGGCGGCCCCCATCGCCGAGAGCACCGGCTGGCCCCTCGCCTGGGTGGTCGGCGGACTGGCCTTCGGCCTCCTCGTCGCGGCCCTCGCCTCGCCGCATGTCGGGGCGGCGATCCACCGGCACGGCGGGCGGCCGGTCCTCGCCCTCGCGGCGCTGCTCCTCGCCGCCGGGCTGACCGTCGTGGCCGTGGCGCCGAACCTGCCGATCTATCTCGCCGGCTGGCTGATCCTCGGCGCCGGCATGGGCTGCGGCCTGTATGACCCCGCCTTCGCGACCCTCGGGCGGCTCTACGGCGCGGCCGCGCGGCCGGCCATCACCACGCTGACCCTCTGGGGCGGGTTCGCCAGCACCGTGTGCTGGCCGCTCTCGGCCTTCCTGGTGGCCCATGTCGGCTGGCGGGGCGCCTGCCTCACCTATGCCTGCCTGCACCTCGCGGTGACGCTGCCGCTCATCCTCGCGATGATCCCGCACGCGCCGGCACTCCCGGTCTCCGACGGGCCACAGGAGGCGGGGTCCGCGCCGCTATCGACCCGGGAGCGCCGCGCGTTCCTGCTGTTCGCGGGGGTGCTGGTCCTCGGCGGCGCGATCATGTCCCAGGTCTCGGTGCACCTGCTCACCCTGCTGCAGGCGCGCGGCGTGTCGCTCGCCGCCGCCGTCTCGTACGGGGCGCTGATCGGGCCCGCGCAGGTGAGCGCCCGCGTCGCCGAGATCTCCCTCAAGGGCCGCCACCACCCGCTCTGGACACTGACGGCCGCCTTCGGCCTGATCGCCCTCGGGCTGTGGCTCCTCGCGGCCGGGCTGCCGGGCGTGGCGCTCTGGCTGGTGCTCTACGCGGGCGGCAACGGGATCTACTCGATCGCCCGCGGCACGGTCCCGCTCGCCCTGTTCGGCCCCGTGCGCTACCCGCTGGTGGTCGGCCGCCTCGCCCGGCCGGCCCTGGCCGCCCAGGCCCTGGCGCCGCCGGCTGGGGCCGTCGTGCTCACCCATGTCGGGCCGGGGGCCCTGTGGTGGGTGCTCCTCGCGCTGGCGCTCGCCGCCCTGGGCCTGATCGGGGCGCTGTGGCGCGCGCGGTGACGGCGGGCCGGTAGGATCAGCGGATGCCGCCGTCGCGCAGGCGGTACCAGGCGATGATCGCCGAGACGTACAGCCGGTTCAGCCCGTGGAGCGGCAGCGGCTCGATCGGCGTCAGCGGCAGGGGCAGGTTGCCGGCATCTCCGGTCGCGATGTAGGCGGCCATCGCCCGGCCCATCGCCGACTGGAGGCCGACGCCCCGGCCCTGGCAGCCGATATCGATGAGGAGCCCGGGCGCCGGCTCGTGGAGATGGGGCAGGTAGTCCCGGGTGATCGCGACGCGGCCGCACCAGCGATGGTCGAAGGCGATCCCGTCGAGCTGGGGGAAGAGCTTGCCGACGATCCGCTCGAGATGGGCCCAGTCGGCGGGATCGCGCGGCTCCCGGAACGGACCGCGGCCGCCCATCAGTAGGCGTCCGGTATGGTCGAGGCGGAAGTAGAGCAGGAGCTTGCGCGTGTCCGAGGAGACGTGGCCTTCGGGCAGGATCGAGCGCCGCAGGTTGTCGGTCAGCGGCACCGTGGCGACCTGGAACGAGTTCGCCGCGATCACCGTCCGCGCGAGGTTCGGCCACAGGCCGCCCGTGTAGCCGTTGGTGCACAGCACGACCCGGCCGGTCGTCACCCGCTCGCCCTGGGCCGTGGTGACCGTCCAGCCCGATCCGGTCCGTTCGAGGCCGGTGACCGGCGATCCGCCGTGGATCGTGGCGCCGGCCTTCTGGGCGGCCCGGGCGAGGCCGCGGGCGTAGCTCAGGGGCTGGATCGCCCCGCCGCGGCCGTCGAGCCAGCCGCCGAGATAGCGGTCGGTCCCCAGCAGCTGCTCGGTCTCGGCCCTGTCGAGGACGCGGGTGGGCGCACCGAGATCCGCCCACTGGGCCGCCCGCTTGGCGACCTCGGCGAGCCCGGCCTCGGTGTGGGCGCCCTGGATCCAGCCGGCGCGGGAATGCGGCACGTCCATCCCGTGCCGGGCGATGAGGTCGAACACGACGTCGGCGGTCCCGCCGGCGAAGCGCGCGAGTCGCTCGCCGCGCTCCCGACCGAACCGCGCCACGAGGTCGGCGGGATCGTATTTCAGGCCCGGGATGACCTGGCCGCCGTTGCGACCGGACCCGCCGTAGCCGACCTCCTGCGCCTCGAGCACGACGGGTCGGATGCCGCGCTCGGCGAGATGCAGGGCGGTGGACAGGCCGCAGAACCCGCCGCCGACGATCACCACCTCGGCCAGGCCGGATCGGGCCAGCGGCGGCGTGTCCGGCGCGGGCGCCGCCGTCGTGGCCCAGAGCGAGGGTGCGAGCGGGAACGGTTCGGCCACGGCGTGTCCTAGAGCGGGTGCAGCACGCGCTGCAGGAAGTCCCGGGTACGCGGATTCTGCGGCCGGTTGAGGACCTCGGCGGCCGGCCCCTGCTCGACGAGTCGGCCGCCGTCGAGGAAGAGGACCCGGTCGGCGACCTCGCGGGCGAAGCCGATCTCGTGGGTGACCACGAGCATCGTCATACCCTCGTCGGCGAGGGCGCGCATGACCTTCAGCACGTCGCCGACGAGCTCGGGATCGAGGGCCGAGGTCGGCTCGTCGAACAGGATCGCCTCAGGCCGCATCGCGAGCGCCCGGGCGATCGCGACGCGCTGCTGCTGCCCGCCGGAGAGCTCGTTCGGCCGGGCGTGCTCCTTGCCCGAGAGCCCGACCCGGGCGAGCAGGGCGCGCGCCCGCTCCTCGGCCTCGCCCCGGGGCTCGCCCTTCACGTGGATCGGCCCCTCGACGACGTTCTCGAGCGCCGTCCGGTTGGCGAACAGGTTGAAGCGCTGGAAGACCATCGAGACCCGGGTGCGGATCGCCTTGATGCCGCGCTTGTCCCGGTCGACACGCTGCCCGTCGACGCGGATCTCGCCGCCGTCGTAGGCCTCGAGCCCGTTGATGCAGCGCAGGAGTGTCGACTTGCCGGATCCCGAGGGCCCGATGATGCAGACGACCTCGCCCTTGGTGACCTCGGCCGAGACGCCCTTGATCACCTCCAGCGCGCCGTAATGCTTGCGGACGTCCTCCAGCACGATCATCGATGCCGTCCCTTCGCCTCGAAGTGGCGGACCAGCAGGATCAGCGGCAGGCTCAGCCCGAGGTACATCAGCGCCACCAGCGTGTAGACGCTGGTGTTCTTGAAGGTCGACGAGGCGATCAGCTTTCCCTGGAGCGCCAGCTCGGCGACCGTGATGGTCGAGGCCTGCGACGAGTCCTTGAGCATCATGATCATGATGTTGCCGTAGGGCGGCAGCGCGATCCGGATCGCCTGCGGCAGGATCACCCGCCGCATGGTCATGCCCCAGCCCATGCCGATCGACAGCGCCGCCTCGACCTGGCCGCGATCCACCGCCTCGATGCCGGCGCGGAAGTTCTCGGCCTGATAGGCCGAGTAGGCGATGCCGAGCCCGATGATCGCCGCCTGGACGGCGGTGAGCGACAGGCCGAAATCGGGCATCACGAAGTAGATGTAGAACAGCTGCACGATGATCGGGATGCCGCGCAGGATGTTGATCATCACCGCGCTGAAGCCCGACAGGATCGCGATGCCGGAGACCCGCATCACCGCCCAGACCAGCCCGAGCAGCGTCGAGACCACCAGGGACGCGATCGTGATCAGGATCGTGAGCTGCACGCCCTGCAGCAGGATCGGCAGGTAGTCCTGGGCGTCGGCGAGGAACTCGCGCATGAAGGTCAGGACCGGTCGGCCGACGGCGGCAGACCCCACTTGGTCAGGATCGCCTGGAGCGTCCCGTCGGCCTTCAGCTTGGCGAGCGCCTTGTCGATCTTGGCGAGGAGCTCGGTGTCGGTCTTGCGGACGCTGAGGCCGACCGAGGCGACGACGGTCGGCTTGAAGGTCTCGACGAGGCGGACGCCGGGAAACAGGCCCTGCTTGACGTAGTAGGCGAGGATCGGCGCGTCGGCGAAGCCGGCCTTCAGCCGCCCGGAATTGACGTCCCGGATGATGTCGGGGATCGCGTCGTAGATCTTCACCTCGTTGAAGAGGCCTGACTTCTTCAGCGGCTCGACGAAGGCGGTGCCGACCTGGGCGCCCACCGTCTCGCCCTTCAGGTCGGCGAAGGACGTGTAGTCCTTCGTGTCGGTCTTCGGGACGATCAGCCCCTCGCCGTAGCTGTAGACGGGCGCCGAGAACGACACGACCTCCTTGCGCTGCGGCGTGATGAACATCGCCGCCGCGATGATATCGATCTTCGAGGCGGTGAGCGCCGGGATCAGCGTCGAGAATTGCAGCGGCTCGACCGCGACCGTGAAACCCGCCTCCTTGCTGACCGCGTTGACGAGGTCGACCATCACGCCTTGAATGCTGTTCGTCTTGGTATCGAGGAAGGTGAAGGGCAGGCCGGTGGGCGTCGATCCCACCTTCAGGGCCTGCGCGCCGACGGGAGCGCCGAGGACGCCGAGGAGCAGCGCCGACGACAGACACAGCTTGGCCAACCGTCTTCCCATGGTGCCGCTCCCGTGCAGTGCCCGGGTCACGCGGCGGAAGCCGGGCCCGATTTCATTCTCGTGAAGAATACCGCACGTTTTCGGTATCGACGCAAGCGACTTTCACGTGCATGAAGAAGCACACGAGAGGCAGGCTGGCGTGACGGTGAGCATCCCCCGAGGCGAGGCAACGGGTCCGGAACCGGTCGACCGGGCTGTGGGTCAGCGCCTGCGCGGCCTGCGTCGCGCGCGCGGGCTCTCGCTGGAGGCGGTGGCGTCCAGCACGGGCCTGTCGATCGGCTTCATCAGCCAGGTCGAGCGGGGCCTGTCGTCGCCGTCCCTGCGGGTCCTGGCGCTGCTCGCCGACACGCTGCAGATCGGGATCGGCGGCCTGTTCGAAGCGGGGCCGGACGCGCCCGACCCGGATCCCATCGTCGTGTTCCGGAAGGACCGGCCGGAACTTCAGCTCTGGCGGGCCGGCATCACCAAGCAGCTCCTGACCCCGCCAGGGGGCACGCAGGGGATGAGCCTGTTCCACATGGTGCTGAAGCCCGGCGCGAGCACCGGCGACGAGCCGTTCAGCCACGACGGCGAGGAAGCCGGCCTCGTCCTCGCGGGGCGCCTCACCCTGATCGTCGAGGCGCGGACGCTCCAGCTCGCGGAGGGCGACAGCTTCCGCTTCGAGAGCCGGCGGCCGCACCGCTTCAGCAATCCCGACCCGCGCAGCCAGACCACCGTCCTGTGGGTCAACGTCCTCGGATCACCGGCGACGACGTGAGCGGGGCGCGGCGCGTCAGTTGCTCAGGCGCACGCTCGCGAGCGTGGTGCTGAAAAGCTTCAGCATGGCGGCGGTGATGTCGCCGTTCGTGGTCACCGGAAAATACATGCCGTCGGACGCGCAGGCCTGCAGGGCCGGCCCGATCTTCGACTCGTACGGCCTCACGTAGCTGTTGTAGAAATCGTTATCGTAGATCGGCAGGTACTGCGTGTAGATGATCCCGATCTTGACGTTCTTGTTCTTGAGATTCGTGCAGGTCGAGGGACTCAGCGGCCCGATGAAGCGGTTGCTCTGGATCTGGAAACCCGCGCTCTGGTTGGTGACGCTGCCGCCGGTGTCCTCGACGCCGTCGGTGACCATGAACAGGAACCGGATCGGCTTGTCCGGCGTCAGCCCGTCGCCGCTGGCCGGGATCGTCGCGTTCATCTTCGCGATGGCCCGCTCGAAATCGGTCTGATTGTCGGACTGATTGTAGTAGGCGTAGGCGATATCGATATTTGGGGTCGCGGTCTTGATATTGTTCAAGGTCGGCGTCATCGCCTGCAGCCGCGTCTGCGTCACCGAATCGTTGAAGGTCCACATCTCCATCTGGAACTGTTGCGGCAGCAACATGCTGACATTCGCCTGATCGACGAGCGCCGAGACCGCGTCCCTCAGAACCTGGATGCGGAGCTTGATGTTGTTCCGTGACGCCACATGGTAGAAGTCGTTCTGATCGTCGCCGATGATGTTGCCCTTGTTGTCGAAGGTGTGCTGGTGGCAGGCGAACGCGCACCCGTTGGTGGCGCGCTTCATGTTGCTCACGTCGGCATCGGTCGCCGCGAGCCCCATCGACGGCGAGTTGTCGAGCAACAGGTAGTAGTTGATGTACTGCGAAGTGTTGCGGGTCGCCGAGGACGTGCCGCTGATGGGCATGGCCGGGATCTGCATCATCGATGCCAGGCTGGTCTTGACCGTCGCCGTGTAGGTGGCGGTGAGGCTCAGCGTCTTCGCGCTGTTCACCGGCGCACCGGGGGCGAACGAGGTCACCGTGACGCCCGGAACCTTGGCGGCCTCGGCGCGGAACTGCGTCTCCATGTTCTGCAAGGTCGTCGCCGGGATCGTGTTGGTCTTCTGCGACATCACCGCGAGCACGGCGCCGTCGAGGGCGGTGTCGAGCTGGGTCTTCGCGGCATTGCGGCGCCCGTAATCGATCGCCGCCGCCGTGGCGAACATGACCGGCAGCGTGACGAGCGCGAACGTCAGCGCGACCTGACCGGAGCGCGCCCGCGGAAACGCCGCGACGGCCAGCCTGAGAGCGCGGTTCAACCGGATGCGGAACACCGACACGGGCCTTCCCTCAAACACTAGTTGTAGACCGGGCAGGCGGTGCCGCCCGGCATGACGATCTCGCTGGGGGTGCGCTCGGACCACGGGATCTGCCGCGTGAAGGTCAATCCGCGGCCGCCGAAGATCCAGCGGTACAGGGCACTCCCGATGATCGGGGTGTAGGGCATCGTGACTTCCGCCAGGATGTAGCGGGCCCCGTCGAACTGATAGGCGGCCGGCGTCGCGGGGAGTCCGTTGCTCCCATTGGCCTGGTTGGCCGGGCGCTTCGTGGCGTTCTGCGGCCAGCTGGAGCAGACGAAGCCCTTGAGCGACCCGTTGACCGTTTCCACGCCCATCGCGTTGACCACGATCTGCAGGCCGGACGCGTCCAGCGGGCGCAGGATCGCGGTCGCCGCGCTGGTGATCTTCGTCATCCCGTCCTGTGTCGCCAGAGCCATCCCGTTCTGGGTCGCCAGAGCGTTGTCCACCCGCCCGGACAGATCGCCCAGCGTGCGCGCGAAAAGGGTCAGTTTCCGGGTCGCGTCGACGACGCGCGTCAGCTCGGCGGTCCCGAAATACAGGACGATCAGCAGGGGCAGGACGAGCGCGAACTCGACGGCGGCGATCCCGCGCTCATCGCGGCGGAAGCGGCTCAGGCCGATCGGCAGGCCGCCCATCACGAGCACCCCGACGGTGCGGTGTAGGGTTCCACCTTGAACACCGTCGCGGCCTGCAGCACCCGCCGCTTGTTCGGCAGGTTGGGCACGGCGGCACCGAGCAGCGGGAAGAAGACCGGGATGTCGACCGCGGCCTGCACGATCACGATGGCCGAGTTCCCGGCGCAGGCGTAGCTGGCGAAGTTCGGGTTCCAGTCGCTCGCACCGCTGGCGTTGGTCGCGACCGGCGAGACCGGGGTGGCGGACCCGTAATCGGCCACCTTCATCACGCTGACCCGGACGTTGGCGCAGGTGAAGATCGTGATCCGGGGCGTGCCGTTCGGCTGCGTGCAGATCGCCGTCCGGAAGCGGCTCATCAGCGTCGCGGGGTCGGTTGTGCCGGCGTTCGTCGTCTGGAACGTGCCCGTGTAGATCTGCCGGCTGGCGTCGGACACCGCCTGCTGGAGGATCTCCTGCTCCCAGAACACGATCCCGTTCTCGAGGCAGGCCCCGACCAGCGCGAAGAACGGCAGGGCCACCAGGGCGAACTCCACGGCCGTCGCGCCCCCGCGTGCCCGCGCGAAGCGCGCGGCCCGTCCCCGGAGGTCGAGCAAGCGCGACGCCGCTCGGATTGCCCTGCTCACATCCCAACTCGAAATCGGAACCACAGAGCTCGAGAGAGCATCAAAAGCTTACTTTTCTCCGCGCATCACTGCTCAAAGTCGAGCCGTTCACGCACATGTGCTACCGAGCGGGCGCCGGAATAGTTCATTAGCATCAACCAACAGTTGAGAGCGCGGCTGTTCCAGCCCTCATCGGTAACGCGGCGAGATCGCACTCTTCGGCCGGGCGGAGATCGTCGCGTCGACGTCGCGCGAAGCGGTCGACAAGACGAGGCGCGGGTTCAGCGCACGTTCGGCGCACGTTCGGCGTGCTTTGACGCGTGGATGACGTGGAAATAGGACATTGCACAGTCACGATCGGCCGGAGCGGCACAGAATCGCGTCGAGATAAGTGCCATTAAGCGCGGCTTAAGAGGTCGCCGATAGTTTCACCGGCCAATATAAACCGCATGGCGATCCCCGATCATGGCCCGCGCTCTGCCGGACGTTGCCTCCATCGAAGAGGGTGTTGGGCTCCTCCGGACCCAGCTCCTGTCGATCTCCGACGCGATCGCGCGCACGCGCCAGGAGATCGCCGACCTCCGGCAGGAACAGGAGACGAGCCGCGCGCGGGACGAGCTCCTCGCCGTGGTGCAGGGCACCGAGGACGCCACCAACGCGATCCTGACGGCTTCGGAGAAGGTGGACGCGCTCGCGCGCGGCATCGTCAGACGGTCGGGCGAGGACGCCAACCGGGCCGACGCCCAGGCCATCCAGATCGAGATGCAGACGATCTTCGAATCCTGCAATTTCCAGGACCTTACCGGCCAGCGGATCTCGAAGGTCGTGCGCACGATCGTCCTCGTCGAGGAGCGGATCGGCGAGATGCTGCGCGTCTGGTCCGGTCCCGGCGACGCGCCGTCGCGGCCGAATCCGACGGCCGACACGCGCAGCGAGGAGGCGGCCCTGCTCAACGGCCCCGTCCTGCCCGGCGACGCCTCGGTATCGCAGGACACGGTCGACGCGATGTTCCCGTAAGGCGCGGTCCGGAAGGCGTGCCGATGGGCCGGATACTCCTCATCACGGACGATCCCGCACGCAGCCAGGGCCTGGCCCAGGACCTGTCCGATGGCCTGTCCTGTGAGCTCCACGATCTGCGCGCCGCGGAATTGCCCTTCGGCGGCGCGACCGCGATCGTCACCGACGTGCACGATCTGGGCGCGAGCTCCGTCGAGCGTCTCCGCCGCCGTCTCGCGGAGGTCCGGCACGGCGCTCCGCTGACCGTCCTGCTCCACACCGACAGCCCACGAACCCGGCTGCTCGGCGTCGCCCTCGGCGCGACCCACACGCTGTGCGCGCCGTTCGACACGGATCGCCTGCGGGAGACGCTGGGGGCGCCGCGCGCGGCCGCGCGCCTCGCGACCTTCGCGGACGAGCCCCTGCCGGCCTGCGCCGTGCGGACGGCCGCGGCGGTGCGCGGATTCTATGCCTCGGTGTTCGTGCCCGACCAGCCGATCACGCCCGGCGTCATCGACAACGGAACCCAGGCCATCGACCTCGCGATCCGGGACACCGGGATCCGCGACTGGGTCCGGGCGGTCCGCCAGTTCGACGACGCCACGCACCAGCACTGCCTGCTGGTCGCCGGTCTGGCGGCGGCCTTCGCGGCGAGCCTCGGCCTCGGCGAGCAGGAGCGCCACCGCCTGACCAAGGCGGCCCTGCTGCACGACGTCGGCAAGATCCACATCCCGGCCGCCATCCTCAACAAGCCGGGCCGGCTCGACGACGCCGAGCTGGCCGTCATGCGGCTGCATCCGGAGAAGGGCTACAGCATGCTCGTCGATCAGGGCTTCGAGCAGCAGATGCTGCACGTCGTCCGGTCGCACCACGAGATGCTCGACGGGTCGGGCTATCCGGACCGGCTCAAGGGGGAGGAGATCCCCGACCTCGTCCGCCTCGTCACCGTCTGCGACATCCACGCGGCCCTGATCGAGCAGCGGCCCTACAAGCGGCCCATGGCGAGCGAGGCGGCCTACGCGATCCTGGAGGGCATGGCGGGGCGGCTCGACCCGGCGATCGTCGGCGCGTTCCGGCCGGTCGTCGCCGCCTTCGCGCCCCACACCCTCGACGCGGCCTGACAGCGTTCGGCGGCGTCGGGCCGCGGCTCCGTCGCGTTCCTTCGGCCGCGTTCCTTCGGCATGCGAGAGCCGCGCCGCGGAGGGATCCGCGGCGCGGCGTGCGTTTTCCACCGTCACGGCGTCGCGCGCTGCGCCGTGCGCGGCCCGCGACGCCGCGGGCTCACTCGGCCGGCTGGAGAGCCGGCGCGGGGGGAAGCGGCGCCATGGTCTGGCCGGACAGGGCCGCGGCGAGCTTGGCCTCGTCGACCTCGTTCTCCCAGCGCGCCACCACGATGCAGGCCACCGCGTTGCCGATGAAGTTGGTCAGCGCGCGGCACTCCGACATGAAGCGGTCGACGCCGAGGATCAGCGCCATGCCGACCACCGGCACGGAGGGCACCACGGCGAGCGTCGCCGCCAGGGTGATGAAGCCCGAGCCGGTGACGCCGGCGGCACCCTTGGACGACAGCATGGCGACGAGCAGCAGCAGCGCCTGCTCACCGTAGCTCAGCGGCGTGTCGGTCGCCTGCGCGATGAACAGCGCCGCCATGGTCATGTAGATGTTGGTGCCGTCGAGGTTGAACGAGTAGCCCGTGGGCACCACGAGGCCGACGACCGGCTTCGAGCAGCCGGCCCGCTCCATCTTCTCCAGCAGCGAGGGCAGTGCCGACTCGGAGGACGACGTGCCGAGCACGAGGAGCAGCTCTTCCTTGATGTAACGGATGAGCTTGATGATCGAGAAGCCGTTGTAGCGGGCGACCGCCCCGAGCACGACCAGCACGAAGATCGCCGACGTCAGGTAGAAGGCGCCGACGAGGTAGGCGAGGTTGGCCAGCGAGCTGATCCCGTACTTGCCGATCGTGAACGCCATCGCGCCGAAGGCGCCGATCGGGGCGACCTTCATGATGATGTTGACGACGCCGAAAATCGCCTCGGACAGGACCTTGATGATGTCGAGCACCGGCTTGCCGCGGTCGCCCAGGAAGGCGAGACCGAAGCCGAACAGCACCGAGAAGAACAGCACCTGCAGGATCTCACCGCCCGCGAACGCGCCGACCGCCGTCGTGGGAATGATGTTCATCAGGAAGTCGACGATGCTCTGCTCCTTCGCCTTGCCGGCGTAGGTGGCGACCGCCTTCGGATCGAGCGACTTCGGATCGATGTGCAGGCCGTTGCCCGGCTGGAGCACGTTGGCGACGATGAGGCCGACGATCAGCGCCAGCGTCGAGAACGTCAGGAAGTAGATCAGCGCCTTGCCGCCGACCCGACCGACCTTCTCGAGGTTGGTCATCCCGGCGATGCCGGAGACGACGGTCAGGAAGATCACCGGCGCGATGATCATCTTGACGAGCTTGATGAAGGCGTCGCCCAGCGGCTTCAACTCGGCGCCGAGCTGCGGGTAGAAATGGCCGAGCAGGATGCCGATCGCGACGGCGACCAAGACCTGGAAGTACAGTGTCCGGTACAGCGGCTTCGATTTGGCGGGCGGATGCGGGGCGGTGAGTGGTGACGGTACGGCAGCCATCGGGCGTTCTCCCTGTCTCGGGTTTCGGGCGGGGCGGCTCGCGTCGGGGTGTCCCGGCGGTGTCCGCGCTTGCTGTTGGCCTTCCGGCGCGCAGCCGTTCTCTGACGACATGGCTGCGTTTCGTGACGAGAATGGCAACCGGCATGCCAATTGACCGGCGGCCGCTACATTTCTTTAACCACTTGCTGAAGATAGCTTTTTTCAAGCAGACTCCCGGCAGGGCTGCGGATGGTCTTGCGGATTCCCGCACGTCGCCGGTCGGAACGGTCCGGATCTCCGCACTGGCCCGCCGTCGGTGAGCGGGCACCCGCCCTCCGGTCACCGCCCGCCTTCGCGCCGGGGTGTCGCCGTCGTGGTCGGGCTCTGCGCGATCCTCGTGACGGCTTGGCTCGCCGGGCGCGCCGCGGAGCGCTGGGCCCTCTCGGACCTGCGGCGCGGCGCCCGTTCGGCGATCGGTCTTCAGGTCGGCGTCCTGCTCGCGGAGATGCAGAAGCAGGCGTCCCTGCCGCTGGCGCTCGCGGCCGACCCCGAGGTCGCCGCCGCGGTCGGTCCCGATCCCGGGCGCGACCTCCTGGACCGTGTCGACCGGCGGCTCGCCCAGGTCGCCGCCGCCACGGGTTCGGCGGTCATCTACATCATCCGCGCCGACGGACTCACGGTCGCGGCGAGCAACGCGGGCGAGGATCGCAGCTTCGTCGGCCGGGACTACGGGTTCCGCCCGTATTTCAAGCAGGCCCTGGCCGGCGGCGCCGGCTCCCAGTTCGCCCTCGGGACGGTCAGCGGCCGGCCGGGCCTGTACCTCGCGCGCCGGATCGGGGCCGGGAGCGGCGTCGTCGTGGTGAAGGTCGAGTTCGACGCCGTCGAGTCGGCGTGGCGGGCCGCCCGTGAGGTCACCTTCGTCACCGACGCCCGTGGCATCGTCCTCGTCACAAGCGAGCCGGGCTGGCGCTTCGACACGCTCAGCGCCGTCGACGCGGCCGAGCGCGCCCGGATCGAGGCGGGACAGGAATTCGGCAACGCCCGCCTGGAGCGCCTGCCGCTCCATCCGGTCGCGGGCGAGCCGGACGTGGTGCGGGTCGGGCGCGGGTCGCTGCCGGCCTGGAGCGCGATCCTGTCGCAGGCGCCCGTACCGGGCACGGACTGGCAGCTGCGGACGCTGACGCCGCTCGGCACCGCCGTCGAGCGGGAACGCCTGCAGGCCTGGATCATCGCGGCCCTCGTCACGGCATTCGCCGGATACGGGATCTTCGCGCTCACCGATCGCGGCCGCCGGACCCGGGCGCGGCTCGCCGAGGCCGCGGCGCGCCGGGCGGAGCTGGAATCGAGCGTCGAGGCGCGGACGCGGGCGCTGCGGGAGACCAATGCCCAGCTGCGCGCCGAGATCGCGGAGCGGCAGCGCGCCGAGGCCGAGCGCGAGCGCCTCGGCCGCGAACTGGCGCAGGCCGGCCGGCTCGCGGCGCTGGGCCAGTTCGCGGCCAGCATGGCCCACGAGATCAACCAGCCGCTGGCGGCGATCCGCTCCTACGCGGACAATGCCGCGATCCTGATCCGCCGCGGCCGGGGCGAGGACGCGGCCGAGAATGCCGCCGCCATCGGGCGGCTCACCGACCGCATCGCCGGACTCACCCGGCAACTCAAGGGCTTCGCCCGCCGCGCCTCGCCGCGGCGGGAACCGGTTTCCCTGCGTGAGGTGGTGGCGAACGCGCTGGAGCTCGTGGCGGCGCGCGCCGCCGCGCTGCACGTCCCGCTGGAGGCGGACCGGCCCGCCCCGGATCTGCGCGTCCTCGGGGACGGCCCGCGGCTGGAGCAGGTCCTGGTCAACCTGCTGCAGAACGCCGTCGACGCCGTGGCGGGTCGCGAAGTGGCCCGCGTCAGCCTGCACCTCGTCGAGGGGGACGAGCGCGTCGCGATCGAGGTGACCGATACCGGGCCCGGGATCCCCGCGGAGGTGCGCGGCCAGATCTTCGACGCCTTCTTCACGACCAAGGCGGACGGCCTCGGCCTGGGCCTCGCCATATCCCGCGGGATCGTGGAGGATTGCGGCGGGAACCTGATCCTGGCCGGCGGCGACGGCGCCGGGACGGTCTTCCGGATGGAGATGATCCGGGCGGCGGACGCGGTCCCGAACGTGGGCAAGCCCGTGGGAGCGACACCGTGAGCGGACCGGCGGACGCGCAGGCGGGGACCGAGCGCGTCGTCTTCATCGACGACGAGGCCGACGTGCGCCGGGCCAACGGCCAGAGCCTGGAGCTCGAGGGTTTCGCCGTCGAGGCCTTCGCGGCCGCCGAGCCGGCGCTCGCGGCGATCCTGGCCGCGCCGCCCGGCGTGGTGGTCACCGACGTGCGGCTGCCGGGGCTCGACGGCGTCGCCCTCCTGACGCGGCTGCGCCGGGTCGACCCCGACCTGCCGGTCATCCTGATCACCGGCCACGGGGACATCCGCATGGCGGTGGCCGCCATGCAGGACGGGGCCTACGACTTCCTGGCCAAGCCCTATCCCGCCGAGGCGCTCGTCGTGTCCGTGCGCCGGGCGCTGGAGCGGCGGCGGCTCGTGATCGAGAACCGGGCGCTGCGGGCCCGGCTCGACGCGGCGATCGAGGAGGATCCGGCTTTCCTCGGGACCTCCCCGGAGATCGTGGGCCTGCGCGCCCTGGTGCGCGAGGTGGCGCAGGCCGACGTCGACGTGCTGGTTTTCGGCGAGACCGGGTCCGGCAAGGAGGTCGTGGCCGGCGCCCTGCACCGGTGGAGCCGCCGCGCGGAGCGAAACCTCGTCGCCATGAATTGCGGGGCGCTGCCCGACAGCGTGGTCGAGAGCGAGCTGTTCGGGCACGAGGCCGGCGCCTTCACCGGGGCCCTCAAGCGCCGGGTCGGCCGCATCGAGCACGCGCAGGGCGGCACGCTCTTCCTCGACGAGATCGAGAGCATGCCGCTGCCGCTGCAGGTCAAGCTCCTCCGCGTGCTCCAGGAGCGCACCGTGGAACCGCTCGGCACCAACGAGGTGCGCCCGGTCGACATGCGCGTGGTCGCCGCCACGAAGGTCGATCTCGGGCAGGCAGCCGCGCAGGGCACCTTCCGCGACGACCTCTATCACCGGCTCAACGTCATCACGATCGCGATCCCGCCCCTGCGCGACCGCGGGGAGGACGTGCTGCTGCTGTTCCAGCACTTCCTGCGCCGGGCCGCGGAGAAGTTCGGGCGCCCGGTGCCGCCCGTCACGCCGGCGATCCGCGAGCACCTGCGCCGCCACGCCTGGCCCGGCAACGTCCGCGAGCTCGGCCATTTCGCCGAGCGCTGCGCGCTGGGCCTCGCGGCGGCGGCGCAGCCCGCGGCCGAGAGGGCCGCCGCCAGCCTCACCGACCAGGTCGATCGCTTCGAGCGGCAGCTGATCCGCGACGAGCTGATCATGGCCGGCGGCGATGTCCGCGCCGCCGCGGAAGCCCTCGGCCTGCCGCGCAAGACCCTCTACGACAAGATGGCCCGGCACGGTCTGACCCCGGGCGACTACCGCTAGGGCCGTCGCCCGGCCCGTTCCGAGCCACCGCCGGTGCCGGCGCGATCACGGGAGCGCCGCGACGGCGACCTGCCGAAAAGGGGTACGCGGGCCGGTGCGGAAACTGCTTAGCGTAGCGGACGGATCCCCCCGCCGAGCCGCCCATGCCCCGCTTCTTCATCGACCTGCACGACGGAACCGAGCTCGTCCGCGACAAGGACGGCTACGACCTGCCCGGTCTCGAAGCCGCCCGGTCGCAGGCCGTGAAGATCATGACGCGGATCGCGCAGGGGCTCTCCGACCGGCCCGGGCGCCAGGATTACATCGCGGCGGTCCGCGACGACACGGGCGTGGTGCGGATGCGCTTCCGCGTGTCGCTCGATGCCGGCCCCGTCGGCTGACGTGCCACGACGCCGAGCGGCCCCGGCGCGCGCGCGGCCGGGCCAAGTCCACCTGGCGTTCGCGTCGATTTGGCGTAGGCTGGCGTTCCCTAGCCGAGGAGGGACGACATGGGTCTGATCGCCTTCATCCTGATTGGTGGCCCCTGGGTGGCGGCAACGGCGTGGCTCTGGCACCAAGCCGGCGGCGCGGAGGCATGGCGCAACGCCGTCCACGGCACCGTGCCTGGCAGGCAGTGACGCGGCCCGCGCCCACCGTACGCCTCCGACGCTCCTGACGGGCGCGGCTCTCCGGATCCGGTCCGCGGTATCACCGCCGACACGGCCGGGGGCGGCCACGCTGTCGACCGCGCTGCGAGCCGGGGCGAGATCGCGTCCCGCGCTGCGCGGCGGCTCAGAGCCGGCTCGGCGCTCGGGTGCCCGCGCCCGACACCCCGCTCACGCCCGCGCTGCTCGAACGGGCCGCCGTGCCACCGTCCAGCCCCCGAACGAGCAAGCTCAGCGCCAGGAGGGCGAGAAGAAGGCCCGCGGCCTTGTTCATCCGATTCAGAACCTGGCTGGTCACGCAGCGCCGGAACAGGGACACCGCGGTGTTGAGCATCACCCACCAGCCGAACGAGCCGACGAAGACACCGGCCGCCAGGACCGGGAACGGCGCGGTCCCGCGCTCGAGGAAGGCCGGCATCGCGGCCAGGAACAGCACGGGAGTGACCGGATTCGTCAGGGCCAGCACGACCGCGCTGCCGTAGCTCACCGCCAGCGTGTCGCGGCACGCGCGGCCCTCCTGCAGCACCGAGACGCTGCGAAGCACCCGGACCGCGAGGGCGAGAAGCACCGCCCCCGAGATCAGGGAGAGAACGGCGCCGTTCGACCACACCGCGGCGAGCTCCGCGCCCCAGCGCATGACGAGACCCCCGTATGTCAGGTGCACGGTGGCGACACCGAGCCCGGTGGCGAGGCCGGTCGACAGGCCGCCTGACAGCGTTCGCTGAACGCACAGCAAGCTCGTCGGCCCGATCGGCGCGGCGATGGACAGACCGAGACTCGCGCCGGTGAGCAGTGCCGTGGCGACGACGCTCATGGCACCGGGAATCCGGTCAGTCGTCTTCCGCGCGGTCGAGGGGCGAGGCGGCCGCCCGGGACCCCGCGGCCGCCCTGTCGGTGCCCGGGCACCCGATGTGATCGCGCTCCACGGCGGACGACGCTTGGGCACACGCGATGTCCGGCATGTCGTTCAGCTCGTCGGCGCGGGCGCCGACGCAGAACAAGACGACCACGGCGGTGGCGACGACTGTTTTCATGGCTGTTCCTCCCTCGCGTCGACACACTAGGGAGGGCCGGAACCCTGGCATCCTCTGTTCGGCGGATGGCACCGCCAGCGCCGCGTCGCGCTCGCCGCCGGCGTTCCGGTCGGGCGACAAAGCACCGTGGCGCCAGGCACTTACACCGCCGCGCCGGCGGTCAGGGCGGCCGTGTCGACGCCGCGTGTCCGGGGCCGGGGGGCGGCAAGTCCGTCAAAACGGCCCTCGGCGCACCGTCCCTGCCGGACGGCATCCTCTATTTGAAGGATGCAAATGTCGGTTTTGGACTGATATTGGTATTACCGCGGTCAGAAGAATCGTCGCGGGACGTGCCAATGCGGGAAGCGCTTATCGACCGGATCTACGAGGCTGCGGGCACGCCGGAACTCTGGCCCGACGTCCTCCAGTCCATCGGCGATATGGCGAACTCGGACGGCGCTGTGCTCACGGTGCTCCCGCCCGTCGGGACCTCCCGCTGGATCGCCTCACCGGCCCTGGAGCAGCGACTCGGTCACCAGACCGGCGCGGGGCGCAGCAGCGGTCGGATGGCGCCGTGGCGCACCGACGCCCAGGCGGGCTTCACGCGCGACGTCGACCTCGTGCCGGCCTCCTACGAAGGCTGGCCCCGCGAAGGCGACAGGCCGTTCTGGCAGGTGGGCACAACGATTCCCCTTTCGACAGGCGACATCGCGATCGTGACCGCCGAACGGCGGGCTCAAACCGGCCCCCATGAGGCCTCCGTCCTGCCCGGACTGGACGCCTTGCGACCACACCTCGTGCGCGCCTGCGAGCTCAGCGCTCAGTTCAGCTGCGAGCGCGGCCGCGTCACGACCGCGACGCTCAGCCAGATCGGACTCCCCGCCGCCGTTCTGTCGGCCTCGGGTCGGGTGCTGACCATGAATGCCCGGCTGCAGGAGCGGGAGGAGGTCCTGCCCCCCGGCCAGCACGGCGGCCAGCTCTTCAAGAGCCTGATCAACAGCAAGCTGCTGCAGGACGCGATCGGCAACGTCGTTGGCGGCCGGCGCGCGGCGCAGACGATGCCGGTGCGCAGCTACTCTGATAACCGTCCTCAGATCGCTCATGTCATGCGCCTGAAGCAGCGCCCCGGCGACGTCTTCGGTGCCTCGGCGGTGCTCCTCGTTCTCGTGCATGTCGGCGCGCGGGCGGTTCCGGACGACGGCCTGCTGAACATGCTGTTCGACCTGACGCCGGCGGAGGCGCGGTTGCTCCAGGCGCTCGCCGGAGGCTTGCGTCTGCAGAGCTACGCCGAGAGCGTCGGCGTCCAGACAAGCACCGTCCGCACCCAGCTCAACTCGATCTTCAACAAGACCGGAACGAAGCGGCAGGCCGATTTGCTGAGCATCGTCACGTCGCTCGCGCTCTTCAGCGGGCAGACGACGAAGCGCCTGGGCGCGGCGTGAATCACATATCGGCGTCGCGGAGGAAGGCGGCCAGCACCTGCGCGGTCGGAAAGGCCTCGAAAGCCCCGAACCGGCAGGTCGTGAGCGCACCGCAGGCCGCGGCCTGCCGCAGGATCGCGTCGAGGGGCTCTCCCGCGAGCAGGCCCGCGATCAGCCCGGCCGTGAACGCGTCCCCCGCGCCGACCGTATCGACCGCCGCGACCGCGAAGGCCGGCTGGCGGAGGGGGGGCAGTCCGGGGCGGAACGCCACCGCGCCGCGCTCTCCCAGGGTCACGATCAGCAGTCCGAGGCCTCCGGAGAGCAGGGCGGCGATCCCCGGCGTCGCTTCCGTGGCGTCCGCGATGGCGTCGGGAGTCCCGAGGCCGAGGTCGGCGGCCTCGACCGCGTTGACGACGAGGATCGCGGTATCGGCCAGGATCGCCGGGTCGATGGGGCGCATCGGGGAGGGATTCAGCAGCGTGGGGATGCCCGCCTGCCGAGCGAGCGCGAACGCCGCTCGGATCGAGGCGTCCGGCGATTCGAACGTCGCCGCCACGAGGTCCGCTCGCTCGAGGCGGGCGGCGACGGCTCGGACGTCCTCCGCACCGAGGGCGAGGTTGGCACCGAGGCAGACCGCGAGACAGTTCTCGCCGGCCGCGTCGACGAACGCGACGCCGGCGCCCGTCGAGCCGGCATGCGGCACCAGCATGTCCTCGGCGAATCCGACCCGCGCGAAGGTGGCGCGGACCATAGGGGAGAACACGTCCGTGCCGACGGCGAAGAGTCCGTCCACCTCGACGCCGAGCTGGTGCGCGGCGAGCGCGAGGTTGAAGCCCTTGCCGCCAGGCTCGGCGAGGAAGGCCAAGCCATCGAGGGACTCGCCCGCCTGCGGCAGCCGCGCCACCTTGACCGAGCAGGCGATCACGAAGCTTCCGACGACGAACAGGCGCATGGAGCGCTCCGAACCTGTACACTGCGAATAGCTGTACCGGAGGCCGATCGGACGTGCGCCCCAAAAATCGGACGATCAAGGGTGCTGTCGAGGCGGACCTCGCGGAGGGCGAGCGTCCCTCCGTGCTCTCTCTCCTCCGCCTGCGCGCCGACACGGCGATGCCGCTGTACCGGCAGATCGAGGGTCAGCTACGCGAACTGATCCTGTCGGGCTCGCTGCCGCCGGGCGTCACCTTGCCGGCCGAGCGCCAGCTCGCCGACAGCCTCGGGGTCAGCCGCGTGACGGTCCAACGCGCCTATGCCGAACTCAGCGACAACGAGCTGCTCGTCCCGCGCGGGCGCTGCGGCTTCCTCGTGCGCCGTCCCCCCGAGCCCGTGCGCCCGGGTATGGACCGGCTCAAGGGCTTCACGGAGGAGATGCGGGAGCTGGGGAAGATCCCATCCTCGCGCATCCTCGATCGGGCGGTCACCGAGGACCGCTCGATCGCATCGATCTTCGGCCTGCCCTCGACGGCCCCGTTCCTGCGTCTGACGCGCGTTCGCTCCGGCGACGGCGTGCCGATGTCGCGCGAGGTCGCCTGGTACAACATCCGCGCCGTGCCCGCCCTCGAGACCGGCGACCTCTCCGGTTCCGTCTACGCCTTCCTGAGCGCGCACCCGGGCGGCCGCCTCGTGCGCTGCGAGCAGACGGTGGAGGCGACCATGCCGACGGCTGACGAGTGCGAGATCTTCGCCTTCGAACAGCCCCTCCCGTGCCTGCTGATCAAGCGCCACAGCTACAATCAGGACTCGGTGATGATCGAGTACGTGGAAGGCCTGTTCCGAGGCGATGCCTATCGCTATCGGCTGAATCTGCGCGCGTAGTGTGCCCGGCTGACCGAACCGGACTCGCTTCCGTACGGTGCGCACGACGGGCTGGGCGATGCCCCGCTCGAACCGCTCCCAGCCCGCGCCGGGGACCCGCCTCCTTCAGGAAAGAGCTCTCCACTCTCGCCGGGCAAGGCGATTCCGCCGAGGCCGCCATCCGTCGCCCACCGCCGCCACGGCACGGGAGCGACGGCCGAGCTTCGCCCTTTTAACGGACGGGAACGCCCCGATGCCTCGCTTGGAACAGCGAGAAGCGCCGTGGTACACCTGATGTCTCGCGAGCGATCAGCCGGCGCAGCCAGCCATCCCGCTTCGGTCCGGAGCACACGATGAGCGAGTCCTCGACGGCGCCGACCCTGGCGACCCTGGCGACAGCCCGGGCCGGCCGGACGCAGCGTCGGCTCGCGGTCGCCGTCAGCCTCCTGTTCGGGGCCGTCACCCTCGCGCTGCTGCCGTTCGCCAACCGCCCGATGCCGCCGATGCCGGGCTTCGTGCCCGTCTACCAATCGGCGCTGATCGTGGTCTACGGCCTGACCACGTACCTGTTCCTCACGCAGTACCGCCGCATCGGCTCGGCGCCGCTGCTCGTGCTCGGGGCCGGCAGCCTCTACGTGACGCTCGTCGTCCTCCTGCAGATGCTGTCGTTCCCGAACGTCCTCGCGCAGGGTCGGCTCCTCGGCGACGGGCCGGACACCACGACGTGGCTCTGGACCTTCTGGCATCTCGGGCCGCCGCTCTTCGCGCTGCCCTACGCGCTCCTGGAGGGCGACGAGCGTCCGCCGCAGGCCCCGCGCGGAAAGGCCGGACGGATCGGCTGGGCCACCGTCGCCGGGACCGTCGCGGCCGCCGCGCTCACCGGCGTGGTGGCCGTCCGCTACGTCCACCTCCTGCCGAAATGCGTCGAGGGCGACGATTACTGGCTGCTCACCACCTCGGGCATCGGGCCGGGCGTGGTCGCCCTGACCGTCGTCGCGCTGGCCGTGCTGTGGTGGAAGACCCGCCTGCGGACCGTGCTGCAGCTCTGGCTGGCCGTGTCGCTTCTGCTGCTCGTCTTCGACAACATGGTCACGCTTCCGGGCGCCGCCCGCGGCACGGTCGGCTGGTTCGCGGGCCGGATGGAAGCCCTGGTGGCCGGCTTCATCCTGCTCGGCGTCTACCTGCGCGAGGTCGACTTCCTGTACGCCCAGGCCGCGGCCGCCGCCGAGGACCGGGAGGCCCGGCGGGCGGAGCTGCAGCGTGCCCGCGACAACCTCGCCCTGGCGCTGGAAGCGGCCGAGATGGGCGACTGGGAGCTCGACCTCCGTGGCAACACGGCGCGCCGGTCGCCGAGGCACGACGCGATCTTCGGCCACAGCGCTCCGGTCGCGGCATGGGACGTCGGGACCTTCGTCGAGCACGTCGTCCCCGAGGACCGAGACGCCGTGCGGGCGGCGTTCGATGCCGCCATCGGGACGGGCCGCCTCGACATCGACTGCCACATCCGGCGGGCCGAGGACGGGGCCGCCCGCTCGGTCACGATGCGGGGCAAGGTCTACCGCGACGGGAGCGGCCAGCCCCGGTCCATGGCGGGCGTCGTGATGGACACGACGCGCCAGCGCGAGGCCGAGGAACGCCTGAACCAGGCTCAGAAGATGGAGGCCATCGGCCAGTTGACCGGCGGCGTGGCGCACGACTTCAACAACCTGCTGACCATCATCGTCGGCAACCTCGACATGATCGTGCGCAAGCCCGACAACCCGCAGCGCGTCGAGAGGCTGGCCACGTCGGCGATGACGGCGGCGCGGCGCGGGGCCGAGGTCACCGAGAAGCTGCTGTCGTTCTCGCGGCGCCAGGTGCTCCGGCCCGAGACCGTCAACCCCAACCGGCTGCTCAAGGACTTCCAGGCCCTGCTGAAGCGGGCCGTCGGCGAGACCGTCGAGATCCGGTTCGACCTCGACGCGGTCCTCGATCCGGTCCGGCTCGATCCGGGACAGTTCGAGAGTGCGGTGCTGAACCTCGCGGTCAACGCCCGGGACGCGATGCCGGACGGCGGCGTCCTGACGGTCAAGACCTGCAACGGGCACCTCGATGCCGCGGAGATTCCCGACCGGCCCGACCTGCGGCCGGGCGCCTACGTGCTCGTCTCGGTCACCGACACGGGCCAGGGCATGGACGCCGCCACGCGCAGCCGCGCCTTCGAGCCGTTCTTCACGACCAAGGATGTCGGCAAGGGAACGGGCCTCGGCCTCAGCCAAGTCTACGGGTTCGTGCGGCAGGCCGGAGGGCACGCGCAGATCAAGAGCGAGCCCGGCGCCGGCACCTCCGTCGAGCTCTACCTGCCGCGCTCGGCCGAGAGGGCCGTCGAGGCCCGGCCGGACAACACCCTCCCGCTGCGGCGGGCGGCCTCCGGTGAGGTGGTGCTCGTGGTCGAGGACGAGCCGGCGGTGCTGGAGATGGCGGTCGAGAGCCTGGGCGAGCTCGGTTACCGGACCCTGACCGCGACCCGGGCGTCGGAGGCCCTGGAGCGGCTGGGCGGCCCCGAGCGCATCGATATCCTGTTCTCGGACGTCGTCATGCCCGGTGGCATGAACGGCGTGCAGCTCTCGGTCGAGGCCCGGCGCCTGCGTCCCGGCCTGCGGGTGCTCCTGACGTCCGGGTACACGGGCACGGCGCTCGACGAGCACGCGGTGCCGGCCGACCTGCCTCTCCTGAGCAAGCCCTATCAACGGGACGAGCTCGCCAACAAGCTCAGGGTCGTCCTGGGCTGAACCCCCGGACCCACGGCATTCCGCCCCGCGGTCGCGCGGCGTCGCGGACGGGTTGTCCGTCAACAGGCCTGAAGGCTTAACCCGGCCTTAACCGACCGGTTCAGCCCGCAGTAGCGGCATGTCGGCATGCTCCGTCCGTCCTCAACGGCGCCGGTACGCGCAAGGAGCTGTCCCATGCCCATCATGCCCTGGATCCACGATGCCCTCTCTGTCGGCAGCTTCGCCGCCCTCGTCCTCGTCGCGCGGCAGGCGCTCGTGCGGCGCGATCTCGGGCTGTCCGGCCTGCCGGGCCTCGAACGCCTGCGCCGGTCGCTCGGGCCCGGCACCGGGTTCCGTGAGCGGCGCCGGTTCACGTCGCCCCGGACCAGCGGCAACACCGCCTTCGACGCCTGGCGCGACGGCGAGATCGGCCGCATCGAGGGGGAGCGCCGCGCGCTCGAAACGCGTCTCCGGGACTTCGAGGGTTTCGTCGACGCGCTGAAGCGCGCCAAGGATCGCGCGACCTTCGAGCGCTTCGTGGCGGAACATCCTGCGGGATCGGGGGCAGCGGTCGACATCGCCGGCACCGCCGATCAGGCCGAACATCGAACAGGCTAGGTCGCCTCAGGGTTGCACCGGAGCGTCGGGGCCACGCCGTCGAGGATCAGGATCCTCGTCTCCTCTACGCCGCCCCGCGCGACGCTTCGAAGACCGCGGCGAAACCTCCGAAGATCATTCGCGCCCCGTCGAACGGCATGGTCAGATCGCGGAAGCGCGGATCGGTCCGCATCGCGGCCTCGCACCGGTCTGCCGTTTCCCGGTCGGGCCAGAGGATCCACCCGAGGACGACGCTCTCGCCGTCGCGAAGGGCGACGGACCGCCGGAAATCGGTCCGCTCGCCCTCCGGAACGTTGCCGCCCCAGGCCTCCATCTGGTGGAGCGCGCCGTACTCCCGGAACAGCGCCCAAGCCGCCCTGGCCGACGCGACATAGGCCTCCCGGTTCGCGTCGGGAACCGGCGTGACGAACCCGCTCACGTAAGTCATGGGTTGCCTCCTCGAGTCGGGGTGCGCGCGGAAAGGCTTCAAGCCGGAGAGTGCCCTCGCGTCACGGCCTCGGGGTCCATCCACATCAGCTCGACGACGTGGCCATCCGGATCCTCGATGTTCCGGTCGTACATGAACGTGCCCATCTCCTGCGGCGGGCGGGGACCGGGACGTCGTGCAGCGGTTCGCCAGACTGTTTCGCCTGCCGGGGAAGGCGTTCTGATCGCTTTGGAGGGTGCAGACCGGATCACGACCGACCGTCACTCGACCAAGCCGAACTCGCTCTCGAAGCCGAGTCTTCCCCTCTCGGTCACGCGGATGGCGCGCCCGTCGCGCTGACGCTCGATCCACCCGAGATCCTCGCAGCGGCGGCACAGGGCGGCTCCGAGACGGCCGGCGAGGTGCGGTCTCCGCTCGCTCCAGTCCAGGCAGGGGCGGCAGAGCAGGCGGCGGGTTCGTCCGGCCGGTTCGACTTCGACACCGAACGCGGCCAGCCACGCACTGCCGGATGCGGTCACTTCACCCGCCTCCTCGCCCAGGACGATCAGTCCCCGTGCGACCAGCGCATCGGCGATCCCGACGCCGAGCCGTCCGGCGAGGTGATCGTAGCAGGTGCGGGCCTCGCGCAAGGCTGGATCGATCCGCGGCGTCGCTCGGCGCGACGCTTCCTCCGGCTCGCCCCGGTTCGCGATCACCATCATGGCCTCGAGCATGCGGGCGACCTCGACGGAGGCGAGGCGGAAGTATCGGTGCCGACCTTGGCGCGACACCGTGAGCAGGCCGCCGGCCACGAGCTTCGTCAGGTGCTCGCTCGCGGTGGCTGGCGCGACGCCGGCCGTCCAGGCCAGTTCGGTCGCGGTCAGCGCTCGCCCGTCGATCAAGGTCGACAGGATATTGGCGCGGCTGGGATCTCCGACGAGCGCGCCGATCTCGGAGAGTGCAGGACCCTGCGTCATGAGCTGAACCTACACGCGCTCAACGCCCGCCGCATCCGACGACGCTTCGGTTTGGACCGAAGCGTTTACGGCTGACTCGGCCGGGATCTCCGGATCAGAGTGGGAGCGAGAAGCTGGAGAACCGCGCCACGTCTGTGCCCAGGGTTCGCCAGCCACGGCAGGAGGTAACGCCCATGACGCCCGATAAGATGGACGACACGCAGGAGCATCATCGGATCGAAGATCCGCGATCCGGGCCCACACTGTTCCTTCGCCGGCTGTCTCCCCAGTTCCGGGGTGAGCGAGACGGTCTGACGACCGACGCCGCGTGGCTGCTCGATGCCTTCTCCGGCACCCCGGACCGGCGTGACATCAAGCTCGGGCGCGGCACGCATCTGATGCATCTCGAGGCCGGGCGTAGGGCCCTCTGACGAGCCTCCGCCGCATGTCTGAGTGAGCCGGTCCCGGCTTGAATTGTATCGACACCCAGGGAGGAGCCCATGTTCTCCGTCATCTTCGAAGTCCGACCCGGCGACGGTCGCAAGGACGCCTATCTGGAACACGCGCGCGTGCTGAAGCCTGAGCTTGAGGGCATCGACGGCTTCATCGACAACGAGCGCTTCACGAGCCGGACGCGGCCGGGCTGGGTCCTTTCGCACTCGACGTGGCGGGACGAGAAGTCGGTGATCCGCTGGCGCACCCATGCCGGTCATCACCTGATCCAGGGGAAAGGCCGGTCCGAGGTGTTCGCGGACTACCATCTCCGCGTCGGCGAGGTGACGGCTGACACCCACCCGCCGGCGGGACATCGGGTCCGCGAGCAACGCCTCGATGAGACGGAAGTCGGCCAAGCCAAGGCCTGTACACTGTCGGAGGCGATGTCGGCGGACCGGCCCACGCCCTTCGATGTCGACCTCATGGCCATGCTCGGTCTCGACCAGCGGACCGAGGGGCTGGTGAGTTGGGACGCGTTCGATTCCTTTACCAATCCGGGAAAGGTGCTGGTGCTGCTGTCGTGGAGTGATGCCGGCGCGGCGAACGCCGTCTCATCAGTCGCCGGCACGCGCCTCCGAGCTGTTCGGATCATTCGCGATTACGGGATGTTCGACAGGCGTGAGAGCCCGCAATATCACCCGGCCGTGCAAGCCCCGGGATAGGGCCCGACGACGAGAACCGGGCATCAACACCTTCGGCGTCGCTCCGTCATCGGTCTCGCGAATGCGGACCCGGTGGCACGACGCGGTCGTCCCGCGGCCTGCCCTGCGATCATGTGCGCGACCGGCCCGGGGAACCGGATCACGGACGAGGCGACCGATCCACGAGGCGGTCACCTCGCTGGCGGCACCCCAGGGCTCGCCCGCTCCCGTTGCACGAGCAGTCGGCTGCCCTCTGGGGGCGCGGCCCTTTCGGACGAGGGGGTTCAAGTCTCGGCGATGAGGTCCTTGATGCGGGAGGCGAGGGTCTCCAGCACGAACGGCTTGGTCAAGACCTGCATCCCGGGCCGAAGGTAGCCGTTCCCGAGCACGGCGTTCTCCGCGTACCCGGTGATGAACAGCACCTTCAGGTCCGGTCGCCGCTCGCGGCCGGCGTCCGCCATCTGTCGCCCGTTCATGCCCCCCGGCAGGCCGACATCCGTCACCAGCAGATCGATGCGCACGTCCGACTGCAGCACCTTCAGGCCGGCGACGCTGTCGGCGGCCTCGATGGCGGTGTAGCCGAGGTCCTCCAGCACCTCGGTGACCAGCATGCGCACCGAGGGCTCGTCGTCGACGATCAGCACCGTCTCGCCCTGGCCCGCTTGCTCGACCTCGGAAAGCCTGCGCGCGACCGCGTCCTCGTCGGCCTCGCCGTAGTGCCGCGGCAGGTAGAGGCAGACGGTCGTCCCCGCGCCGACCTCGGAGTAGATCCGCACCTGCCCGCCGGACTGCTTGGCGAAGCCGTAAACCATAGACAGGCCGAGGCCCGTGCCCTCGCCGGTGGGCTTTGTGGTGAAGAACGGCTCGAACACCTTTCCGATCAGGTCCGGCGCCATGCCGGTGCCGGTGTCGGTCACGCAGACTCCGAGATACTGGCCGGGCGCGAGGTCGTGCTGGCGGCCGCCGACCTCGTCGATCCACCTGTTGGCGGTCTCGATGGTGATGCGACCGCCGTCCGGCATCGCGTCGCGGGCGTTGATGCACAGGTTGAGCAGCGCGTTCTCCAGCTGGCCCGGATCGATCAGCGCCGGCCACAGCCCCGCGAGACCGACGACCTCCAAGTGGACGGCCGGACCGACGGTGCGCCGGACCAGCTCCTCCATGTCGTGGACGAGGCGGTTCACGTTGGTGGGTTTGGGGTCGAGGGTCTGGCGGCGGGAGAAGGCCAGCAGGCGATGCGTCAGGGCGGCGGCCCGCTTGGCCGCGCCCTGGGCGACGCTCATGTAGCGGTCGAGGTCACCCATCCGCCCCTGGCTCATCCGCGTCTGCATCAGTTCCAGGGAACCGGAGATGCCCGCGAGCAGGTTGTTGAAATCGTGTGCGAGGCCGCCGGTCAGCTGGCCGACCGCCTCCATCTTCTGCGACTGCCGCAGAGCCTCCTCCGTCTTGGCCAGCGCCTCGGCCTGCTGCTTGATCTCGGTCACGTCGCGCACGGACGAGTAGATCAGCCCGTCGCGGGGCACCGCGTTCCAGGACAGCCAGACATAGCTGCCGTCCTTGCGGCGGTAGCGGTTCTCGAACGTGAGCTGGGCCTCACCGCGCGACAGTCCCCCCGCCGCCGCCACGGTCGACGCGACGTCGTCGGGGTGGACGAAATCGAGGAACGGCCGCGCCTTCATGTCGGCGTCGGTCCACCCGAGGGTTCGCGACCAGGCCGGGTTGAGGCCGACGAAGTAGCCGTCGAGGTTGGCCACGCAGAGCAGGTCGGACGAGGCCTGCCAGATCTGGTCGCGCTCGGCGGTCCGGGCGGCGACCTGGCGGGCGAGGTCGGCCTCCGTCTGCACCCGGACGGTCACGTCCTGCACGAAGACGTGGAAACCGTCGACGCGGCCGCCGGCGGTCCGTCGCGGCAGGTAGCGGATCTCGGCGACGCGGTGGCGCCCGTCGCGGTGCGGCCAGTCCGTCTCGAAGGTGACGGGCTCACCCCCGAGCGCCCGATCGATGAAGGGTCGCCGCACGGCGTAGGCGGCGGGGCCGAGCAGCTCGCGGACATCGCGTCCGACGACCTCGCCGGGCAGGGCGGAGAACCAGTCCTTGTAGGCCTCGTTGGCGAAGCGGTAGACGTGGCCGGCGTCGATGAACGCGATCAGCACCGGCAGCGCGTCGGTGATGAGCCGGAGCTCGCGCGCGCTGGCCTCCGCCAGCAACTCGGCGCTCCTGCGCGCGGTGATGTCGCTGAAGAAGACCGCGACGCGGTGGTCGCGCGGGTCCCCGACCCGGTGCGCACGCACGTCGAACCAGCGCCCGAACACGGCGGCGTAGTTCTCGAAATGGGCGGGTTTCCCGGTCAGGGCGACGCGGCCGTAGCTGTCGAACCAGTGCCGTTCGAGGTCGGGCGCGAACGTGCTGACCCAGCGGTCGGCGACGTCGGCGCCCGTCTGCCGGGCGAAGGCCGGATTGGCCTCCTCGATCAGGTAATCGACCGCCCGTCCGTTTGCGTCGAACCGCATCATGAGGATGCAGAACCCGACCTCGACCGTCTCGAATAGCGTCCGGTAACGGGCCTCGCTCTCCTGCAGCGCCGCCTCGGCCAGGCGGCGGTCGTGGATGTCCTCGACCACCCCGTACCAGGCCACGATGGCGCCGGCTCCGTCGCGGCGGGGACGCGCGCGCGCCCGCATCCAGCGGTACGTGCCGGTCGCCGCGATGTTGATGCGATAGTCCACGTCGACCGGCTCGCCCGAGGCGAGACAGGCCGAGAATACCGCGACCGTGTGGGGGACGTCCTCCGGATGCAGGGCCTTCATCCAGCCCGCGCCGTCGGGTTCGCCGGGTGCCTGGCCCGTCAGTTCCAGCCAGCGGTTCGAGTATGAGGTGATGTTGCCCGCCGGGTCGCAGGTCCACGGCACCTGGGGATTCAGTTCGACGGTATGCCGGAGGTGGGCCTCGCGCTGCCTCAGCGACCTTGCGGCCTCGTGCTCGGCCGTGCGGTCGCGGACAATCTTGGTGAACCCGCGATGAGCACCGGCCTCGTCGAGCAGCGGCATCATCTCGCCCGACGTCCAGACGCGACTGCCGTCCTTGCGGAGGTGCCAGCGCTCGACGGAGGCGCGCGCCTCGCTCGTCGCGAGCCGCATCTCGGCCTCAGGGCGCCCCTCCGCACGGTCCTCGGGCGTGAAGATCCGGTCGGCGGGCTGCCCGCGCATCTCCTCCGCCGTCCAACCGAAGATCCGCTCGGCGCCGGGGTTCCAGGCGATGACCGAGCCGTCGCGGTCGGTGACGACGATGGCGAAGTCCCTGACGTTGTCGAAGACGACCCGGTGGCGCCATTCGCTCGCTGGCGCGTCCTGCCCGGCGGTCCGATGCACCGGGCGCACCTCCCGGCCGACGGTCTCGCCCCCTGCCTCCGGCAGCCTCGAGCGCAGGCGCAGCACCTCCGCCTCAAGTTGCGCGCGCGACATCGCGCCGACGTCCGGGCCGATCGATTTCACCGTCTCCCGAATGGCCGGCGTCTCTTCGAAGTCGTGCATCAGGAGGCCAAGCCATCCAGTCCCGGCCGGTTCCGTTTAGAGAGATCACGGTCGCCCGCCGGTTCGGACCGGCAGCCGCGGTCCGCCCGGCAATCGTGGCCGCCGCGTCATGCGATGGACGGATACCGTCCTGAACTTTCAAGACGGGACGGTGTTCGCCGGCATCAACCTTCGCCTGCCTTAAAGGGTCGCGACCCGATCAGCTGTCGGGCCGGCCGAGATCGAAAGGTCGGTAGCGCTCGACGCGCCGATCTCCGTCCTCGACGGCAAGCCGTACAAGATCCTGAAGCAAGTTCAGACGTCCATTGCTTCGCGGCAAGCGAGACGGGATTGAAAAGTGAGTGGCTTCGCGTGCGACCGAAGCGGTCGAGCGAAGAACTGATCGTCTTGGAGACCGGCCGCTCGCGGAAGGATTTGCGATCCTCAGGATCAGCGTTCCGGCTGCGGCCCAGATCCGACACAGAGGCCGGCACGCTCAGAGGAGAATTGAATTTATAGACGAAGATTACTGAAACTGTTGGTAGCGAGGGAGGGATTTGAACCCCCGACACAAGGATTATGATTCCTCTGCTCTAACCAGCTGAGCTACCCCGCCACGAGCCGCGACCGTCCATCGAGACGATGCGTGCAGTGGCGGCGGTATAGGAAGAGCGGGCGCTCCGTGTCAACGTCTTCCCGTGAGCAAATCGCGCCTCCGGAGGTCGGGCAGGCCGCGTACCGTCGCGCGCGGGAGGGAAACGCTTGGCTGTCACCGAGAATCGCTCGGCGACAGCCACTTCGCCATGTCCGACCCGTCCCGGCCCGCTAGGTTTGGCACGGGCCGCTCGACGGCCCGTCAGATCGCGGAGCGTTCGATGACAGCGCGCAAGAGCCATCGCTGGACCACCAGCCTCGCTGCCCTTCTCGTCCTCGGGGTGCCGCTCGCCACGGGTCCGGCATTCGCCGCGGGCCAGGACGTCACCTACCGCGCGGCGCTCACCGGCGGCAGCGAGGTGCCGGCAACCGCGTCCTCCGGCAAGGGCGAGATCACCGCGACCTTCGATCCCGCCACCAAGCGCCTGAGCTGGTCGGGCCAGTACAGCGGCCTCACCGGGCCGGTCACGGCCGCCCATTTCCACGGACCGGCCAAGGCGGGCGAGAATGCCGGCGTGCTCGTGCCGGTGACGGCGGCGAGCAGCCCCTTCACCGGCGAGGCGACCCTCGATGACGCCAAGGCCGCCGATCTCGAGGCGGGGAAGGTCTACTTCAACCTCCACACCGCCGCGAACCCGAAGGGCGAGATCCGCGGCCAGATGGAGCGCGCACCCTGATCCGGAACGCCGGGAGCCTCGACGTTCCCGGCCGCGCCCGGTAGGCGGATCCCCGTCCACCTGCCGGAGCCTTCGATGAAGCACACCGACGCCATCATCGCCTGGACGCCCGTCCGCTGGGCGGATCTGAAGCCGGAAACCGCCGGGCAGGTCGTCGTCCTGCCCGCGCCAGACGCGGCCGGAGAGGCCAAGCGCTACATGATGCGCGCCGGCGCGAGCTCGTCCGCCCTGGCCACCCTGACGGAGGAGGCCCGCGTCGCGCGCCTGTTCATCGACTTCCAGACCCTGGTCGTCCGCGACGGGATCGACCCGCAGGTCGCCCACCGGGCGTTCCTGGCGATCGACGAGTACCGGTTCCGCATCGCCCCCGATACCGAGGGCGCGGAATTCGAGGACCCGCCCGAGGAAGATTAGACCGAGCCTCGAAGGTGCAGCGCGCATCCCTCGCGGAAGCGTGAGAATTAAGAATACACAGAGCGCGGACGCGCCCTATCTCCCGGCGGGTCCTGAATCCGTCGGAGGCCGGCCATGCCCGTATCCCGTCGCGCCGTCATCGCCGCAGCCGCTATCGCCCCGCTCGCCGGCCGCCTCGCCGCGGCGGCCGAGCCGCTGATCCGCCGCCCGATACCCTCCACCGGCGAGACGCTTCCGGCCATCGGGATCGGCACGTCCCGGCGCTACGAGGTCGAGCCGACGCCCGAGGCGGTGGCGCCCCTGAAGGAGGCGGTGAAGACCTTCGTCGCACTCGGCGGATCGGTGATCGACACAGCCCCGAGCTACGGCACCGCCGAGGACGTCCTCGGCCTGATCCTGGCGGAGCCCGGCCTGCGCCAGAAGATCTTCCTCGCCAGCAAGGTCGACACGACCGGCCGCGACGCGACGCTGGCGGAGTTCGACCGATCGCTGAAGCGCATGAAGGTCGACACCCTCGACCTGGTGGCGGTCCACAACCTGATCGACGTGACCGGGAATCTGGCGGTCCTGCGCGATCTGAAAGCGCAGAAGCGCGTCCGGTACGTCGGCGTCACGGTCTGGCGCGACAACCAGCTCGACGCCCTGGAGGCCGTCATGAAGCGCGAGAGCCTCGACTTCATTCAGGTGAACTACGCCATCGACAACCGTGCCGCCGCGGAGCGCGTGCTCCCGCTGGCCGCGGATCGCGGCGTGGCGGTGATGACCAACGTGCCGTTCGGCCGCGATCGCCTGTTCAAGGCGGTCCAGGGTAAGGAGTTGCCGGCGGTCGCCAAGGATCTCGGCTGCGCGAGCTGGCCGCAGTTCTTCCTGAAATACGTGCTCGGCAACCTGGCCGTGACCTGCCCGATCCCCGGCATGGCGAAGGCCGCCTATGTCGAGGACAACCTCGGGGCCGCGCGGGGCAAGCTTCCCGACGCGGCGCAGCGCAAGCAGATGGAGACGTTCATCGATGCGGTCTGATCTCACCTCGCGCCGCGCGGCGCTCGCCCTCGCGGTTGGCCTCGCCGTGGCCGCCGCTCTTCCCGCGGCCGTGCCCGCCGCGGCCCAGGACGACGCGAAGAAGATCCGGATCGGCGTGATCGGCGCCGGGAACATCGGCGGCACGATCGGGTCGCTCTGGGTCAAGGACGGCCACGAGGTCATGTTCGCCTCCCGCCACCCGGAGCAGCTCGCCGCGATGGTCTCGGAGCTCGGGCCCAAGGCCAGGGCCGGCACGCCCGAGGAGGCGATCAAGTTCGGCGACGCCGTGTTCATCGCCGTCCCCTACAAGGCCTATCCGGACCTCGCGAAGGAGATCGGCCCGTCCCTCAAGGGGAAGGTCGTCCTCGATGCCGGCAACGCCACGCAGAAGCGCGACGGCGCGCTCTACGACGAGGTCCAGGCCAGCGGGATCGGCGCGACCTCGGCCAAGTACTTCCCCGGCGCCAAGATCGTGCGCGCCTTCAATGCGGCCAATTACAAGATCTTCGCCAAGGAGGGCGCGGACGGCGGCAAGGGTCGTGCGGGCGGGCGGATGGCGATCCCGATCGCCGGGGACGACCCGGAGGCGCTGAAGGTCGCCGAGGGCCTCGTCCGCGATGCCGGGTTCGACCCGGTGGTGGTCGGCCCGCTCAAGGATGCCGACAAGTTCGCCATGGGCAGCCCGGGCTTCGGTCACGACGTAACCGCGCCGGAGATGCGCGAGAAACTCGGACTGGCGAAGTAGGCGCGTCGCCCGGCCCCTTGCCGGGCCCCGCAACGGCGAGGGGTCCGACCGAGCCTTCCCCGAGGGAGGCCCGTCCGGGGAAGAAGCCCATTCCGGTGAGATCGGCCCATGCCTGAACCCGCCCGCGGCACGCTCGCGCGCCTGATCGACGTTCAGCCCGGCGAGGGCCGGGCGCTGGCCTGGTCATGGGCCTACATCTTCTCGATCCTGGCCGCCTACTACGTCCTGCGCCCGATCCGGGACCAGATGGGCGTCGCCGGCGGCATCGAGAACCTGCCCTGGCTGTTCACCGCCACCCTCCTGGGGATGCTCGCCCTCAACCTGCCCTTCGCCTACCTGGTGAAACGGATGCCGCGGGCGCGGTTCGTGCCGATCACCTATCGGTTCTTCGCGGCCAACATCCTGGCGTTCGCGCTGACGCTCTACCTCGCGCCCGCCGAGTGGGGCGTGTGGATCGGCCGGGTGTTCTTCGTCTGGCTGTCGATCTTCAACCTGTTCGTGGTCTCGATCTTCTGGGCGACGATCGTCGACGTGTTCTCGAACGCCCAGGGCAAGCGATTGTTCGGCTTCATCGCGGCCGGCGCGACGCTCGGCGCCATCGCGGGCTCGGCGACCACGGCGATCTTGGCCAAGAACGTCCCGACCTGGGGCCTGATGCTGTGCGCGGTGGTGCTCCTCGAGATCGCGGTGTTCTGCATGCGCGGGCTCGCCGCGCTGTCGACGCAGCTGCACGAGGTGCCGGGCCGCGACGGGGGCGCCGAGGACGGGCAGGACCGGACGATCGGCGGCAGCGTGCTCGCCGGCGTCACCCGGACCCTCGCGTCGCCCTACCTACTCAACATCTCGCTGTTCCTGCTGCTGTTCTCGGTGACCTCGACGTTCCTGTACTTCGAGCAGGCGGGCATCGCGAAGCGGAGCTTCCCGGACCGCGGCGCGCAGACGGCGTTCTTCGCCAGCGTCGACCTCGCGGTGAACGTCCTCACGCTGGGCATCCAGCTGTTCCTCACCGGCCGGATCGTGAACCGAATCGGCGTCGCCCTGACGCTGGCGATCCTCCCGGCCTTCAGCATCCTCGGCTTCGCGGCGCTCGCGCTCTGGCCGACGATCGGCGTCATCGTGGCGTTCCAGGTGCTCCGCCGGGCCGGGAACTTCGCGATCGCCCGGCCGGTGCGCGAGGTGCTGTTCACCGTCGTCCCCCGGGAGGACCGCTACAAGGCGAAGAGCTTCATCGACACGGTGGTCTACCGGTTGGGCGATCAGGTCGGCGCGTGGTCGTTCACCGGCATCCAGGGCATGGGGCTCGGCAGCGCCAGCGTGGCCGGCGCCGCGATCCCGCTGTCGATGGCGTGGCTCGTGAACAGCGTCTGGCTCGGGCGCGCGCAGGAGCGGCGGCGGGCCGAGCAGGCGGCGGAGCCGGGCATCGAGCCCGAACGGACCGCGCCGGTCGGCCGTGCGGCCGCTGCGCCCGGCGGGTGAGCGCCGTTTCGCCGCGCCTATCGATGCCGCATGAAGTCCCAGACCAGGTAGGCCGGGAACGGCAGCATGATCGCGAAGAAGATCCAGTCGAACATCTGAGGCATCAAGCCGTCTCCCGCTCGGTCCCCCCTGGTTCTACCGGCTTCCCGAGGTGAAGTTCCGCGCGGCCGCGGCGGCCGTTAAGAGGCGGTTTACCCTGACGGGTGAGGTATCGCGCTCGTTCCGGGCGGGAGAGTGACATGGCGGGACCTGCATGGTCGGCGCCGCGGCGCCGGTGGCGTGCCGCCGATCCCGCGATGGCGCTGCTCGGGCTCCTCGCCCTGACACCGGCACCCGTCGCCGCGCAGGAGCCGCTCTTCATCCGCATCCGCCCGCTGCCGGACGCCGAGGCGGCGCGCCTCGCCCGGGAGATGCTCTGGGCCCGTCGGCAGGCCCATGCCCGCGCGGTGATCGAATCGGTCTGCACCGGCTGCCTGGGCGCCTGGAAGCCCGAACCGGTCCCGCCACCGACGCCTGCGCCCGCGCAGGACAGGATTGCGAACCTCACCGTTCCGATAGGGGTTGAACTCGACCCCGGCTCCGGGGCATCCGAGCCCGGTCCCGATCCATCGACCTCCGAGAGGCATCCATGACGCAAGCGCATCCGACCAGCGGCGCCGAGCCCGAAGTCGATTGCCCGGTGACCCTCGAGGTTCTGGGCTCCGTGTACCGGGCCGACGACTTCGACCTGCCGCTGATCCTGGAGCAGATCCCGCCGCTGAAGCGCGCGCAGCTCGCCGCCTACCTCTACGGCAAGAGCCACATGCACAAGCTCGGGCTAAAGGTCGCTCGTTCCTGCGAGCGCGACGACCTGATCCGCGTGGCGGGGGAGATCGGCTCGGTGATCCACGGCCAGGCGCACTTGAAGCCGTCGCGACCGACTCCCGAGCCCGCCCCGCAGCTGCGCGCCAAGACCCCGCCCGGCCAGAAGAAGGTGAGCCTCGCCGGCGCCGCCGCGAAGCCCGCGATCAGCCTCGGTGGCTCGGCCAAGGTCCGCAACTTCGACTGAGAGCTGGCGCGCGTCGGGCCAGCCGAGACCGCCGCGCGCGGCTGGCCGCGCCGGCACCGACGGGGCGACGGCGACGCGCGGGACCTGACGTTCGGGTCCGGCATTCCGTCGGTGACGGCACGTCGGAAGGCCGGACAATCCGGACTTGTGCGTTGCACGCGCCGCGGGCTTCGGATAATCGCCCGCGATGAACACCGACCACGACAAGATCCTGATCGTCGATTTCGGCTCTCAGGTGACGCAGCTCATCGCCCGCCGCGTGCGGGAGGAGGGCGTCTACTGCGAGATCGTGCCCTTCACGAAGGCCGAGGCCGCGTTCCGCGAGCAGAAGCCCAAGGGCGTGATCCTCTCCGGCGGCCCCGAATCGGTTACCGTCGAGGCCTCGCCCCGCGCGCCCCAGCTCGTGTTCGATTCGGGCGTCCCGGTCTTCGGCATCTGCTACGGCCAGCAAACCATGGCGGCCCAGCTCGGCGGCGCCGTCGAGGGCGGCCACCACGCGGAGTTCGGCCGCGCCGAGGTCGAGATCCTGGCCGACTGCCCGCTGTTCAAGGGCGTCTGGCACAAGGGCGAGAAATACCCGGTCTGGATGAGCCACGGTGATCGCGTCACCAAGCTGCCGGACGGCTTCACCACCGTGGCGATCTCCAGGAACGCCCCCTTCGCGGCGGTTGCCGACGAGGCCCGCAACTACTACGCGGTCCAGTTCCACCCGGAGGTGGCGCACACGCCCCACGGCGCCCTGCTGATCCGCAACTTCGTGCGCGACGTCGCGGGCTGCTCGGGCGACTGGACCATGGGCGCCTACCGCGAAGAGGCCATCGCTAAGATCCGCGAGCAGGTCGGCTCCGAGAAGGTGATCTGCGGCCTGTCGGGCGGCGTCGATTCGGCCGTGGCGGCGGTGCTGATCCACGAGGCGATCGGCGATCAGCTGACCTGCGTGTTCGTCGACCATGGGCTCCTGCGCCTCGGCGAGGCCGAGCAGGTCGTGGCGCTGTTCCGCGACCACTACAACATCCCGCTGGTCCACGTGGAGGCATCGGGGATGTTCCTCGCGGCTCTGGAGGGCGTCAGCGACCCGGAAATCAAGCGCAAGACTATCGGCCGCCTGTTCATCGACGTTTTCGAGGCTGAATCAAAGAAGATCGGCGGGGCGAAGTTCCTCGCGCAGGGCACGCTCTACCCCGACGTGATCGAGAGCGTGTCGTTCACCGGCGGTCCGTCCGTGACGATCAAGAGCCACCACAACGTCGGCGGCCTGCCCGAGCGCATGGACATGAAGCTCGTGGAGCCGCTGCGCGAGCTGTTCAAGGACGAGGTCCGGGTGCTCGGCAAGGAGCTCGGCCTGCCCGAGGGCTTCGTCGGCCGCCACCCGTTCCCGGGCCCGGGCCTGGCGATCCGCTGCCCCGGCACGATCACCGGCGAGAAGCTGGAAGCCCTACGCAAGGCCGACGCGATCTACCTCGACGAGATCCGGCAGGCCGGCCTCTACGACACGATCTGGCAGGCCTTCGCGGTGATCCTGCCGGTGAAGACCGTCGGCGTGATGGGCGACGGGCGCACCTACGACCACGTCTGCGCGCTGCGCGCCGTCACCTCGGTCGACGGCATGACCGCCGACTTCTACCCGTTCGACATGGCCTTCCTGGGCCGGGTCGCGACCCGGATCATCAACGAGGTGAAGGGCATCAACCGGGTGACCTACGACATCACCTCGAAGCCGCCCGGCACGATCGAGTGGGAATGAGCCGGCGTCCGGCCCGATCCCGCGCCGTCATCGCGAGCGGAGCTAAGCGACCCAGGGCAGCGTGACGCTTCGATCCGTGACGCGCTCCTGGATTGCTACGCACCGCTCGCAACGACGCGGCGCCGGCCCTCACGGGGTGCAGAGCGCCGGCTCGACCGCCCTCAGCGCCGGCCGGAATGCCGCGAGGTGCAGCCCGTCGCGCAGGGCGCCGGGCTTGGCGTAGCCCGTATCGCCGTCGCGCAGGGCTGCGAACGGATCCGCGAAGACGCAGCCGAGCCGCCCGCAGAGGTTCTGCAACCGGCGCGAGTAATCCGCGACCGCGCCGGCATCGACCAGCTTGCCGATCTCGCGACCGACCGGGGGGAGGGCGGTCACCACGACGCGCGGGCTGAGGGTCTGCAGCCGCTTGACGATCGTCTCGGTGGCGGCCTCGAACTGCTCCGTCGGCTTGTGCAGCTGCGGGTTGTTCTTCACCAAGATGTCGTTGGTCCCGATGGTCAGGACCGCGAGCCGCGGCTGCACCTTGAAGGTCAGGCGCGCGAGGTAGTCCGCGTAGCTGCCCGCGGTCGCGCCGCTGATCCCGCCGTTGAGGAAGTCGAGCCCGCAGGGCCGCTGGCTCCCGGGCTGCAACTCCACCTGGGAATCGCCGGCCCAGAACACGTAGTCCGGCGGCGCCTCGTCGAGGCTGACCTGCACGGCGATCAGGCGCATCTCGGCGTAGGCCCGCGCGTCGGCCCCCGGCCGATGCAGGCGCCACCCGGCGAAGCCGCCGATCGCCAGGAGGGCGAGCCCGACGATAATGAGGAGAACGACGCGCTTCACGGCTCGGCCCCGGCCCGGTCGACCCGGGCGTCGGGCCGCGCGTCCGTCGAGGCGAAGTAGGGCTTGATGTCGAGGAGCGGCGTGCCGTCGAGGCAGTCGAGCCCGCGCACGCGGAGCGTGTCGCCGTCGCGGCCGAGCAGTTCCACGACCGACAGGGCGATCGGGTTGGGACGGGCGGGCGAGCGCAGGGAGAACGTGCCCCTGGGGCCGTCGGCGTGGCGCGGCCGCTGGATCACGAGGCCGCGGGTCGCCCGGTCCATCCAGTAGAGGAGGATCAGGTGCGTGCAGCCCGTGACGTTGCGCAGGCCGGGGGCGTAGGCCGGATCGACCTCGACGGTGCAGATTCCGTCGGCCTGCAGGCCGTTCTTCGGACAGTCGGACCGCGCCTGCCAGGGCGTGCGCAGCCGGCCGATGAAGTGGAGGCCCGCGTCGAAGGTCGCGGGCAGGGCGGCCCCCTCTTCACCGGGACGGGTCCCGAACTCATCCGCGTCCAGCCCCGTGTCCATGCCCGCGTCCTCGCCGCCGCGCTCCGCGCCGGTCGGCTTGTCGGCCATGTGTCCGCGGCTCGCAACCCCGCATCTCGCCCCCGGACGGCGCGGGGTGTAGATCCGGCAGCAGGAACGGAGGCGACATGATCGAGCGGGAATTGCGGCCGATGCAGGCGGTGGCGGATGCCGCGACCGCCATCGACCGGCTGGTCGAACTCTACGACGACGCGGCCGGCGCCCTGCGGACCGCGCTGGAGCGCTACCTCGCCGGCGGGCCGCCGCCGGACGCCACGGAGCGTCTCGCCTTCCGCTACCCGGAACTGCGGATCAGCTACCGCCCGGACGGGCCGCTGCCCCGGGTCCGGCGCGCCACCGCCAAGCTCCAGGCCGCCGGCACCTACGCCACCACAATCACGCATCCGGGATTCTTCCGGACGTACCTGACCCGCCAGCTGGAGCCGCTGATCGCCGACTACGGCATCGCCCTCGAGGTCGGTCTCAGCGCGCAGGAGATTCCCTATCCCTACGTGCTGGAGGCCGGGCTGGACGCGCGCGGGCGGAGCGTCGACGGCGCGGACCTCGCCACCTATTTCCCGGTGCCGCTCCTGTCGCTCGTGGGCGACGAGATCGCGGACGGGCTGTTCGACCAGATCCCTGGCGAGCCGCTGCCCCTGGCGCTGTTCGACGCGGTTCGGGTCGATTACTCGCTCCGGCGCCTCGTCCACTACACCGGCTGCGACTGGCGCGACGTCCAGCCCTGGATCCTGCTCACCAACTATCACCGCTACGTCGACCAGTTCGTCCGCCACGGCTTGGAGCGGCTCGCCTCGGGCGCGGAGGGGTTCGAGCGGCTGGTCCTGCCGGGCGGCGTTTCCGTGACCCGTGCCGAGGCGGCCGATGCCGACCCGGCCGCGGTGATCGCCGCCTCGCCCTGGCACCGCCACCAGATGCCGGCCTACCACTTGGTGGCGCGCGACTCCGACGGGACCCAGCAGGGCACGACGCTGGTCAATATCGGCGTCGGCCCCTCGAACGCGAAGACGATCACCGACCACCTCGCGGTGCTGCGCCCAGATTGCTGGCTGATGGTCGGCCATTGCGGCGGCCTGCGGCAGTCGCAGACCATCGGCGACTACGTGCTGGCGCACGCCTACCTCCGCCGCGACCGGATCCTCGACGAGCTCGTGCCGCCGGACGTGCCGGTGCCGGCCCTCGCCGAGGTGCAGGTCGCCCTTCAGGACGCCGCCGCCGCGGTGACGGGCGAGCAGGCTGACGCGCTCAAGCGGCGCCTGCGCACCGGCACGGTGGTGACCTACGACGATCGCAACTGGGAACTGCGCTTCAGCCAGGAGCGGCGTCGGATCAACCAGTCCCGCGCCGTGGCGGTGGACATGGAGAGCGGCACGGTCGCCGCCCAGGGCTTCCGCCTGCGCGTTCCCTACGGCGCGCTGCTCTGCGTCTCAGACAAGCCGCTCCACGGCGAGATCAAGCTCCCGGGTGCCGCCAACGCCTTCTACGACCGGGCCGTCTCGGAGCACCTCCGGGTCGGGCTGGCGGCCATCGACGTTCTTCGGGCCGATCGGCAAGGTCTCCACTCGCGCAAGCTGCGCAGTTTCGATGAACCGCCCTTCCGGTGAGACTTCGTGAAGTCCAGGGTGACGTTCGAGCCCGACGTACATATCGCCAACTCAGCGACCGACTGCCACGCCATCGGTCATACTCAAGCTTGGATACAGCCGCCTTAGAGCCGGGTTGAGTGGTTAAAGCACCACACATCAGGCTGAGCTTTCCCAAGACTCGTATCGCACTCGTCTCCACCGCCCTCCTGACGGCCGTCGCGCTCGCGCCGACCGTCGCCGATGCCCGCGGCTTCGGCGGCGGTGGCTTCCACGGCGGTGGATTTGGCGGGGGCGGCTTCCACGGTGGCGGTTTCGGCGGCGGCTTCCGCGGCGGCAGTGTCGGCGGCGGGGCGTTCCGGAACGGCGGCTTCGGCGGCGGCGCCTTCCAGAACGGCGTCGGCGGGGCGCGGGTCGGCGGACTGGGCGGCGGCTTCCGCGGGGCCGGGCTCGGCGTGGCCGGCGTCGGCGGCGTCCGGACCGGCGGCCTGCAGGCCGGCGGATATAACCAGGCCGGCCGGTTCGGCGGGGTCGGGAACCGCGGGATCGCCGGTCGCGGCTTCGTCAACCGCGGCTATTACGGCCACCGCTACGGACGCGGCGTCGGCTACGGACTCGCCGGCCTCGGGCTCGGCCTCGGCGTCGGTTACGGCCTGGGCGGTCTCGACTACGGCTACGACAATTGCGCCTACACTTACGGCTACGGCGCCTACGACCCGGCTGCCTGCAACGGCTACTACGGCTACGGCTACTGAGTCAGGCGGCGCGGGTCTCGTCCCCGCGGCGCATCCTCGAAACCGCGCGACGCCCGGCCGGCCTTCGGTCGGGCAATGTCGTGAGGACCCCTGGGCCAGATCGGCCCACCGGATCCACAGCCTTCGCCGCAGGCGAAGGCTCGCTCAACAAGTCCCGAATTGCGAACCGTTCCAATCCGATGAGGATGCCGCTTCCGGCGTAGCGTGGTGCGGGGACGATCGCGGTGAGCGGCGAGGGACTGATTGCGGCGACGGCGGGGCTGCTCGTGCTGTGCATGGGCCTGTGGGCGACCGCGCTGCTGCCCGAGATCGTCACGGCACTCGCCTTCTTCGGACTGGCGATGCTGCTGCGTCTCGGCTCGGCCGCGACGGTGTTCTCGGGCTTCTCATCCTCCGCGTTCTGGCTGGTCCTGTCCGGCATGGTAGTGGGGCAGGGCATGACCCGGACCGGCCTGGGCGCCCGGATGGCGCGCACCCTCGCCCTGCGGCTCTCCGGCTCCTACGGCCGCTTCATCGCTGGGCTGGTGACGCTGAGCTTCCTCATCGCCTTCGTCATGCCGTCGAATCTGGGCCGCATTGCCCTGATGATCCCCGTCACCCTCGCACTCTGCGACGCCTTCGGCCTCGCGGCCGGGCGCCCGGGGCGGACGGGTGCGGTCCTGGCCGTCGGCCCCGCCACCCCGATCCTCTCTGCGGCGATCCTGCCCGCCAACGTCCCGAACCTCGTGATGGCCGGCTCGGCCGAGCACCTGCTCGGCCTGCACCTGTCGTACCTCTCTTACTTCCTCCTGCATGCCCCGGTCCTGGCGCTGGTGAAGGGCGTGCTGCTCGTCGGCCTCATCGTCCGGCTGTTCCCGGACAACCTCGGCTCCGCCGCTCCGGCCCTGCCGGACCTTCCCCCGCTGTCCGCGCCCGAGCGGCGCCTCGCGGTGATCCTCGCCTGCACGCTGATCCTCTGGATGACCGACAGCCTCCACGGCCTTGCCCCCGCCTGGGTCGGCCTCGCCGCCGCGGTCGTCTGCCTGCTGCCGCGGATCGGGGTCCTGCCGCCGGAGGCGTTCCAACAGGTGAACCTGCGGACCTGCTTCTACATCGCGGCGCTGCTCGGCCTCGTCGCCCTCGTCAACGAGACCGGGCTCGGCGAGCGCCTCGGCCATCTGCTGCTGACCGTCGCCCCCCTGGCGCACGACGCGCCGACGCAGAACTTCGCGGTGCTCACCGGCATCGCCACGGTGCTGACCCTCCTCGTCACCGCCAACGGCGCCCCGGCCCTGTACACGGCGCTCGCGGGCGAGATGTCGGAGGCGAGCGGCCTGTCACCCTTCGCGGTCGTCTCGCTGCAGGTGATCGGCTACTCGACTCTGTTCTTCCCCTATCAGGCGCCCCCGATCGTGTTCGCCAGCGAGCTCGGGCGGGTCCGTCTCCGGGACGCGACCCGGCTCACCCTGAGCTTCGATTTCCTGTCGCTCCTCGTGGCGGCGCCGCTCGACTACGCGTGGTGGCGCCTCCTGGGACAGCTGAAGTGACAGAATCGGCAAAGTGTCGCCCCAGAGGGCACATTGCGCCGCACCATGACGGATTGCGGGTTGCCCGCTCAGGCTCTAGCGCTACCAGATTAGAGACGGTCCAGTTCGCAGCTGCGAGGCTTCAACACGATGGCACCCACCGCCCGCCCGACAGTGGCTCAGCCCATGTCGCCGCATCTCCAGATCTATCGCTGGACCTGGACGATGGCGATGTCGGTGTTCCACCGCATCACCGGCACCGCGCTCTACGGCGGGACTGCTCTCGTCGCGATCTGGCTCGTGGCTCTGGCCTCGGGACCGGCCGGCTACTCTTACGTGGCCGGGTTCTTCGGCTCGATCTTCGGGCGCCTGATCCTGTTCATCTACACGTGGATCCTGATGCACCACATGCTCGGCGGCATCCGGCACCTGATCTGGGACACCGGCGTCGGCTTCGACCGGGAGAAGCGCCTCTCGATGGCCCGGCTGACGCTGATCGGCTCGGTGGCCCTCACCCTCGTCATCTGGGCGGTCGCCCTTCTGGTCCGCTGAGGAGGACGACATGGCTAAGGAAGAGGTCCGGCAGGACACGCGCGTCTCGATCCGCACGCCGCGCGCCCGCGTGCGCGGCCTCGGCGTCTCCCATCACGGCGCCGGGCACTGGTGGCTGCAGCGGCTGACCGCCGTCGCCAACGTCGTGCTGATGCTGAGCTTCGTGGTGATCATCGCCAAGATGGCGGGCCGCGGCTACCCGGAGGCGCGGCTCCTCGTCGCGACCCCTCTGGTGTCGATCCTCCTGATCCTGGCGCTACTGTCGGTCACGGTCCACATGCGCCTCGGCATGCAGGTGATCATCGAGGACTACGTGCACGCGCCGGCGACGAAGATCGCGGCGGTGTTCGCCAACAACGCCTACGCGGTCGTCGTGGCCGTCGCCTGCCTCTACGCGGTTCTGCGCATCGGCTTCGGACAGCCGGCCTGACCCCGCCAACATCGATCTCGAGGAGCCGAACATGGCCGCCAACGGCACAAACGGCAGCGGGCCTGCCTACACCATCCACGATCACGCCTTCGACGTCGTGATCGTCGGCGCGGGCGGCGCGGGACTGCGCGCCACGGTGGGCTGCTCGGAAGCGGGCCTGCGCACCGCCTGCATCACCAAGGTGTTCCCGACGCGCTCCCACACGGTGGCGGCGCAGGGCGGCATCTCGGCCTCGCTGGGCAACATGGGCCCGGACGACTGGCGCTGGCACATGTACGACACCGTGAAGGGATCGGACTGGCTCGGCGACCAGGACGCCATCGAGTACCTCGTGCGCAACGCGCCCGCCGCCGTCTACGAGCTGGAGCACTGGGGCGTACCGTTCTCCCGCACGGAGGAGGGCAAGATCTACCAGCGCCCATTCGGCGGCATGACGACCGATTACGGCAAGGGCACCGCCCAGCGCACCTGCGCGGCGGCCGACCGGACCGGCCACGCGATGCTGCACACCCTCTACGGGCAGGCGGTGAAGAACCAGACCGATTTCTTCATCGAGTACTTCGCCCTCGACCTGATCATGGACGACGAGGGCCGCTGCCGCGGCGTCATCGCCCTCGATCAGGCCACCGGCGAGATCCACCGCTTCCGCGCCCAGATGACCATCCTGGCGACCGGCGGCTACGGCCGCGCCTACTTCTCGGCGACCTCCGCCCATACCTGCACGGGCGACGGCAACGCCATGGTGCTGCGCGCCGGCCTGCCGCTGCAGGACATGGAGTTCGTGCAGTTCCACCCGACCGGCATCTACGGCGCGGGCTGCCTGATCACCGAAGGCTCCCGCGGCGAGGGCGGCTATCTCACCAATTCCGAGGGCGAGCGCTTCATGGAGCGCTACGCGCCGTCGGCGAAAGACCTCGCCTCGCGCGACGTGGTCTCGCGCTCCATGACCATGGAGATCCGCGACGGCCGCGGCGTCGGCAAGAACAAGGACCACATCTACCTGCACCTCGACCACCTGGACCCGAAGATCCTGCACGAGCGCCTGCCGGGCATCTCGGAATCCGCGCGGATCTTCGCGGGCGTCGACGTGACCAAGGAGCCGATTCCGGTCATCCCGACCGTCCACTACAACATGGGCGGCATCCCCACGAACTATCACGGCGAGGTGCTGACGCTGCGCGACGGCAACCCTGACACGGTGGTCCCGGGGCTGATGGCGATCGGCGAGGCGGCCTGCGTCTCCGTCCACGGCGCCAATCGCCTCGGCTCGAACTCGCTGATCGACCTCGTGGTCTTCGGCCGCGCCGCCGGCAAGCGCTGCGCCGAGATCGTCGAGCCGAACGGCCGGGCCATGGAGTTGCCCAAGGGCGCGACCGACAAGGCCCTCGAGCGTCTCGACCGGTTCCGCTACGCCAACGGCTCGACCCCCACCGCGGAGCTCCGTGCCGAGATGCAGAAGACGATGCAGAACAACTGCGCCGTGTTCCGCACCGGCGAGGTGCTGGAGGAGGGCAAGGGCCTGATCCACAAGGTCTGGAACGCCGCCGCCGACGTGAAGATCACCGACCGGTCGCTGGTCTGGAACACCGACCTCCTGGAGACTCTGGAGTTCGACAACCTGATCGGCCAGGCGGTGGTGACGATGGAATCGGCCGCCAACCGCACGGAATCCCGCGGTGCCCACGCGCGCGAGGACTTCCCGGACCGCGACGACAAGGACTGGATGAAGCACACGCTGTCCTGGCTCGACGAGGGCCAGCACCAAGTGGTCATCGATTACCGCCCGGTCCACACCTACACGATGTCCAACGAGATCCAGTACATCGAGCCCAAGGCGCGCGTGTACTGATCTGCAACTCTGCACAACGACTGCGGCGGCGGGGCCTCACCCCTCCGGCCGCCGCGTCCTGCTCCAGCGGAAGCCGTCGAGAACCATGGCTCAGTTCAACCTTCCGAAGAATTCCCAGATCACCCAGGGCAAGTCCTGGCCGGCCCCGCCCGGCGCCAGGAACCTGCAGACCTTCAAGATCTACCGCTGGAACCCGGATGACGGGGCCAACCCGCGGATCGACACCTATCAGGTCGACCGCGAGGATTGCGGCCCGATGGTCCTCGACGCGCTGCTGTGGATCAAGAACAAGGTCGACTCGACGCTGGTCTTCCGCCGCTCCTGCCGCGAGGGCATCTGCGGCTCCTGCGCGATGAACATCGAGGGGCAGAACGCGCTCGCCTGCACGATGGGCATCGACGAGTGCAAGAGCCCCGACAACGCCCTGCCGGTGATGACCCGCAAGGACAAGGACGGTGCGATCCGGATCTACCCGCTGCCGCACATGCCGGTCCTCAAGGATCTCGTGCCGGACCTGACGAATTTCTACGCCCAGCACGCCGCCATCGAGCCCTGGCTCCAGACCGAGACGCCCGCGCCCGAGAAGGAGTGGCGCCAGACGCCGGAGGACCGCTCCCGCCTCGACGGCCTCTACGAGTGCATCCTGTGCGCGTGCTGCACCACGTCGTGCCCGAGCTACTGGTGGAACGGCGACAAGTTCCTCGGCCCGGCGGCCCTGCTGCAGGCCTATCGCTGGCTGATCGACTCGCGCGACGAGAACACGGGCCACCGCCTCGACGGGCTGCACGACCCGTTCCGGCTGTACCGCTGCCACACGATCATGAACTGCGCCAACACGTGCCCGAAGAGCCTGAACCCGGCGAAGGCCATCGCCGAGATCAAGAAGATGATGGTCGAGCGCACGCTCTGATCGCGCAGTCGAGTCGGGTGTTGAGGCCTGAGGGCCACACCCGGCCGAAAAGGCCGGCTCTCCGCAGCAGAGTTGGTCCAGGCTGAGAGGGCTGCCTTGCGGACAGCGCAATTGCCACGGAGTCAGGATCGAAGCGCCTCCGCGCCGTGAATCCTGACCCGAAGTGGACCGATGCTGCGCCCGAGCCTGTCGACGTTCGCCGTTCTCTGTCTGGCCGCCAGCCTCGGCGCCTGCGCCTCCAGCCGCCTCGACGGGCCGCGCACCCGGGGGCCGTCGCCCCAGGCGTCCCTGGACACGGTGCCGGCCATGCCGTCGGGCACGGTGACGGCGGCCCCGCTGGCGCCGCCGCCCGGCGTCGCGGCGAGCCCCGACGCGCCGCCCCCGCCCGGTGCCCAGGCGGCCGCGCCGCCCGCCGGCGGCCCCACCGTGATCGCCGAGCCGGTCGCCCCGCCGGCGCCGCCGCCGCCGGTCGCCACAGGCGGCCGCTCATCGGTGGTCGGAAGCTGGGATGCGCGGGACGCGACCGGTGCGAACTGCAAGGTCACGCTCTCGAGCACCCCGGCCCTCGACCTCTACCGGGCGACGGCCGCGGGCTGCGCCAACAAGGATCTCGCGCGGGTCTCGGCCTGGGACTTCCGCGACGGCGAGGTCTACCTCTACCAGCCGGGCGGCTCGGTGGCGGCGCGGCTGCGCCAGGGCGGCGGCGGCCTGGAAGGCGCCCTCACCAAGTCCGGCGCGGCCCTCGCCCTGAACCGCTGAGGCCGGGCGGCGCGACCACGCCGCGCGGTTGGCGCGCGGCGGGAGGCGCTTACATGAGGGGCTCCCGCCGCGTCACGCCCCCATCAACATGTTCCTCGATTGGCTTGAACGCCGCGTCGACCCCTTCGCGCCCTTCGACGAGGCGCGGATGCCGCCGCGGTCGGTGCTCGGCTTCGCCTGGTTCTACCTGCGCCCGATCCGCGCCGCCCTGGCGGCGCTGTTCGTCATCGCGGTGATCGCCGGCACGGTCGAGGCCTCCCTCTACCTCGTGATGCGCTGGTTCATCGACCTGCTCGGCTCGGCCGACCGGGCGACGGTGCTGTCGGACCACGCGGTCGAGCTCGGGCTGGTGGTCCTGCTGATCGCCGTGGTGCGACCGCTGTCGATCTGGGCCCACGAGGTGCTGTCCAACCAGCTCGTCGTGCCGCAATCGACCAGCCAGATCCGCTGGCGGGCGCATCTCTACACCCTCGGGCACGCGCTCTCGTATTTCCAGGGCGACTTCTCGGGACGGCTCGCCAACCGCGTCGTCCAGGTGGGCCCGGCGGTGCGGGAACTCGCCGTCGTCTTCATCGACACGCTCCTGTACGTGGCGATCTACGCGATCACCGCGGTCGGGCTGTTCAGCGCGATCTCGCCGTGGCTCGCCGTCCCGGTGCTGCTCTGGATCGCCGCCTACGCGGCCCTGACCGCGTGGTTCGTGCCCCGAGCCCGCGCGCGCTCGCACAAGACCGCCGACACCCGCTCGACGCTGATCGGCCGCATCGTCGACAGCTACACCAACATTCTGACGGTGAAGCTCTTCGCCCGCGACCGCGAGGAGCGGGCCGCGGTGCAGGACGCCGTGGAAGTCCACACCGCCGCCTATCTCCACCAGTTCCGGCTGGTCACCCTGACGACGAGCCTCCTCGGCCTGCTCAACAGCGGGCTCCTGATCGCTACCGGCGCGGCCTGCCTCGTGCTGTGGCGCGACGGCGGCATGACGACCGGCGAGGCATCGGCGGGGCTCGCCCTGGTCCTCAGGCTCATCGCCATGTCGGGCTGGGTCATGCAGACCGTGCGCGGCGTCTTCGAGAATGTCGGCGTGGTCCAGGAGAGCATGCAGACGATGGCCCGGCCGCACGCCCTCGTCGACGCGCCGGACGCGCGGACGCTCGCCGTCACCGGCGGCGAGATCCGGTTCGAGGAGGTCGGCTTCCACTACGGGCGCGGCGACGCCACCGTCATCGAGGATTTCTCCCTGACGATCCGTCCGGGCGAGAAGGTCGGGCTGGTCGGCGTCAGCGGCGCCGGCAAGTCGACCCTGGCGGGCCTGCTCCTGCGGCTCTACGACGTGGAGAGCGGGCGGATCCTGGTGGACGACCAGGACATCGCGACGGTGACCCAGCAATCCCTGCGTGAGGCCATCGCGATGGTCAGCCAGGACACCTCCCTGCTGCACCGCTCCATCCGCGACAACATCGCCTACGGCCGCCCCGGCGCCACCCAGGTGGAGATCGAGCGGGCCGCGCGGCTCGCTCACGCGGACACGTTCATCGCCGACCTCGTCGACCACAAGGGCCGGCGCGGCTACGATGCCCAGGTCGGCGAGCGCGGCGTCAAGCTGTCCGGCGGCCAGCGCCAGCGCATCGCCATCGCCCGCGTCATGTTGAAGGACGCGCCGATCCTGATTCTCGACGAGGCGACCTCGGCGCTCGACAGCCAGGTCGAGGCGGCGATCCAGGAATCCCTCGACACGCTGATGGCCGGCAAGACCGTGTTGGCCATCGCGCACCGCCTGTCGACGATCGCGGCCCTCGACCGGCTGGTTGTGATCGACCGAGGCCGGATCATCGAGGAGGGGACTCACGCCGAGCTGGTCGCCGCCGGCGGCGTGTATGCTGGCCTCTGGACTCGACAGTCGGGCGGTTTTCTCGACGACGGGACGGCCCGGTACGACAGCGCCGTCGCCTGAGCGTCGGAGGAGCGAGATTGCCGGCAACATACCGCTACGATCGAGGGGCGACCTTATCGCCGCGCCGCACACTGCGGCTTGACTCGGGGGCGGCAGACGGTCTCATTGCTCAGATTAGAACCATAATGCTTTGTTCCCGGGACGAGCCGGGACGAGGGCACCTGCGGCCCTGACGCCGACGCATGGAGTTCCGAACCTTGGCGAACACATCAGCCGCCGCTGCCGCGGTCTCTGGTCATGAGGGCAGCCGCCGTGACTTTCTGTTCCTGGCGACGGGCGCCGGGTTGGCGGTCGGGGCGGGAGCCGTCGTCTGGCCGCTGATCTCCTCCATGGCGCCCGACGCCGACACGATTGCCGCCGGCGCGCCGATCGAGGTCGACCTGACACCGATCCAGGACGGCCAGATCATCAACGTCTTCTGGCGCGGCAAGCTGATCTTCGTGCGCAAGCTGACCGCCAAGGAAGTGACCGACATGAAGGCGGTCCCGCTCTCGGCCATGATCGACCCGGCCGCCTTCCCGACGCGGGTCAAGAGCGGCCACGACCAGTGGCTGGTGGTCTACGGCAACTGCACGCATCTCGGCTGCGTGCCGATCGGCCACCAGGGCAATTTCGAGGGCTGGGCCTGCCCGTGCCACGGCTCGCAATTCGACGCGGTGGGTCGCGTGCGCCACGGACCGGCGCCCATCAACCTGCCGATCCCGCCCTACGCCTTCCAGACCGATACCAAGATCCGGATCGGCGAAGGCGGCAAGGAAGCGGCCTGAGGAGGACGGAAGCATGAGCGGAACAGCCAGCACCTACGTCCCGAAGAGCCGCGTGGCCAAATGGTTCGAGGCGCGCCTGCCCATCGCCGGGCTGGTGCACTCGTCCTTCATCGCCTACCCGGTTCCGCGGAACCTCAACTACTTCTGGACCTTCGGGGCGATCCTCGCCGCCTTCCTGGGAATCCAGATCGTCACCGGCATCTGGCTGGCGATGCACTACGAGCCCTCGGCGGCAGGTGCCTTCACCTCCGTCGAGAAGATCATGCGCGACGTGAACTACGGCTGGCTCCTGCGCTACGCGCACGCCAACGGTGCCTCGATGTTCTTCGTGGCCGTCTACGTGCACATGTTCCGCGCCCTCTATTACGGGTCGTACAAGGCGCCGCGCGAGGTGCTCTACATCCTCGGCGTCGTCATCTACCTCTTGATGATGGCGACCGCCTTCCTCGGCTACACGCTGCCGTGGGGCCAGATGAGCTTCTGGGGCGCGACCGTCATCACCAACATCCTGGCGGCGATCCCGGTGGTCGGCGACACGATTCAGACCCTGCTGTGGGGCGGCTACTCGGTGGGCAACCCGACCGTGAACCGCTTCTTCTCGCTGCACTACCTGCTGCCGTGGATGATTGCCGGCGTGGTCGTGCTGCACGTCTGGGCCTTGCACGTCACCGGGCAGAACAACCCGGCCGGCATCCCGATCAAGTCGGGCAAGGACGCGGTGCCGTTCACGCCCTACGCGACGGTCAAGGACGTGTTCGCGACCTGCGTGTTCATGATCCTGTTCGCGTGGTTCCTGTTCTACCAGCCGAACTATCTCGGCCACGCCGACAACTACATCCAGGCGAACCCGGCGGTGACGCCCGCGCACATCGTGCCGGAATGGTACTTCCTGCCGTTCTACGCGATCCTGCGCGCGGTCCCGAGCAAGCTCGGCGGCGTCATCCTGATGTTCTCGGCGGTGATCATCCTGGCGTTCGCGCCGTGGCTCGACACGTCGCGGATCCGGTCGTGCAACTACCGGCCGATCTACCGCCAGTTCTTCTGGGTGTTCATCGGCGCGACCCTGCTCCTCGGCTGGCTCGGCTCGCAGCCCCCGGAGGGCGGCTACGTGCTCGCCGCCCAGGTCTGCACCGCCTACTACTTCGCGCACTTCCTGATCGTCATGCCGCTCTGCGGCCTGTTCGAGACGCCGAAGAAGTTGCCGGGCTCGATCCTCGAGAGCGTGACCGGACCGGGCAAGCAGGTGACCGGATCCGGCATGCCGGCGGGCGCCGCCGCCGCTCCGACCACCAAAGGCTGACGGGCTGACGACAGGACCATGATGATGACCCGCGTCCTCTCGACGACCGCCGCGGCCGCCCTGGCGGCCCTGCTGATCGGCGCCGTGCCGGTCTCCGCCCAGGAAGGGCATGGCGGGCCGATCCCGGCCCGCGTGAACTGGAGCTTCGCCGGCGTGTTCGGCCGCTTCGACACCGCGCAGCTGCAGCGCGGATTCCAGGTCTACAAGGAGGTCTGCTCCGCCTGCCACTCGATGAAGCTGGTCTCCTTCCGCAACCTCGCGCAGGAGGGCGGGCCGCACTTCTCGGCCGGGCAGGTCAAGGCGCTGGCCGCGACCTACCAGGTGAAGGACGGGCCGAACGACGCCGGCGACATGTTCGAGCGGCCGGGCCGCCCGGCCGACACCTTCCCGCCGCCCTTCCCGAACGATCAGGCTGCGGCCGCGGCCAACGGCGGCAAGGCCCCGCCGGACTTCTCGGTCATCGCCAAGGCGCGGACCTTCTCCCGCGGCTCGCTCTACTTCCTGACCGACTGGCTGCCGCTCGTCGGCTACTCGGAACAGGGGCCGGACTACATCCACGCCCTGATCAACGGCTACCAGGATCCGCCGAAGGACTTCGCGCTGCCGGAGGGCGGCCACTACAACAAGTACTATCCGGGCCACATCATCGCGATGCCGCCGCCGATCACCGACGGGCAGGTCTCCTACCCGAAGAACGATCAGGGCCAGCCGGTCGTGCCCGAGACGCTGGACCAGTACGGCAAGGATGTCTCGGCCTTCCTGATGTGGGCGGCCGAGCCGCACATGATGGACCGCAAGGCCCTGGGCTTCCGGGTGATCCTGTTCCTGATCGTGCTGTCGGGTCTGCTCTACTACGTGAAGAAGAAGATCTGGGCGGATGTCGGTGGCGAGGTGCACGGCCTCCAGCCGGAGCTGCACAAGACCTACTGAGGCGGGCCGGATCGGTTCGCAGTTCGGATGGGCCTCCCTAGCGGAGGCCCATCTTTTTTTCGGCCGGCGCTCCATGCTACCGCTCGCCCGCCGCGACGGTCCGCCTCCCGAGACTGCCCGCCCCCTGCACCACCTCATCCTGAGGTGACCGCGTCAGCGGGCCTCGCAGGAAGGCTTCAGGGATCAGAGCGGCGTCCGGAGGTCTCCGTCGAGGCCTACGCATGGGTCCGGCACCCGAGGACGAGGTGCCGGGTGGGATAGGCCGCGCTGCCAAGTCGTCGCGCGTTGAGGGAGTCCGGCATGAGCGCAGCGGTACTGGGTGTCATGGGTGGGTCCGGCGTCTACGACCTGCCGGGTCTCGAGGACGTGCGCGAGGAGCGCGTGGCGTCGCCCTGGGGCGAGCCCTCGGACGCCCTGCGGATCGGGCGCATCGGCGACACCAAGGTCGTGTTCCTGGCGCGCCACGGGCGGGGGCACCGGCTCTCGCCGTCGGGCATCAACTACCGCGCCAATATCGACGCCCTGAAACGGGCCGGGGTCACCGACCTCGTCGCCCTCTCGGCCTGCGGCTCCTTCCGCGAGGACCTGCCGCCGGGCCTCTTCGTGCTCGTCGACCAGTTCGTCGACCGCACCCACGGCCGGGCCTCGTCGTTCTTCGGCGACGGCTGCGTCGCCCACGTCTCCCTCGCCCATCCGGTGGGCCCCGGCCTGCAGGCGCGGATCGCCCAGGCCGCGAAGGCCGAGGACATCGCGGTCCATCGCGGCGGCACGTACGTGTGCATGGAGGGGCCGCAATTCTCGTCGCTGGCCGAATCCCGCGCCTACAAGGCCCAGGGCTTCGACGTGATCGGCATGACCAACATGCCCGAGGCCAAGCTCGCCCGCGAGGCGGAGATCACCTACGCGACCATCGCGATGGTGACCGACTACGATTGCTGGCACCCGGGCCACGATGCCGTCGACGTCGCCGCGGTGATCGCCGTCGCCCGGGCCAACGCCGACAAGGCGGCGCGGCTCGTCGCCCGTCTCGCTCGCGATTTCCCGGGCGAGCGGGAGCCGTGCCCGGCGGGTTCGCACCGGGCCCTGGACGGCGCGATCATGACGGCGCCCGCCGTCCGGGATCCGGCGCTGCTCGCCAAGCTCGACGCCGTGGCGAGGCGGGTTCTCAACGGCTAGCCGGCCGGCCTTTCCATTCGGCGACGACTCCCTCTAGAAGGCGCGGGCGGCCCGGGCCGCCCCCGACGCGAAGTCCAGACCGAAATGCGCAGCGCCTCCATCAGCCGGAAGACCGCGGAGACCGATATCGCGGTCACCGTCAATCTCGACGGGACCGGGCGGTCGAAGATCGCCACCGGCATCGGCTTCCTCGACCACATGCTGGATCTGCTGGCGCGGCACGCCCTGTTCGACCTGGACGTGAAGGTCGACGGCGACCTGCACATCGACCAGCACCACTCGGCCGAGGATTGCGGCATCGCCCTGGGGCAGGCCTTTGCCAAGGCGCTCGGCGACAAGCGCGGGGTCACGCGCTACGCCGACATCCACCTGCCGATGGACGAGGCGCTGACCCGGGTCTGCGTCGACATCTCCGGCCGGCCCTTCCTGGTGTTCCGCACGACGTTCCGCGTGGAGAAGATCGGACAGTTCGACACCGAGCTGGTGCGCGAGTGGTTCCAGGCCTTCGCGATGAATGCCGGCCTGACGCTCCACGTGGAGACCCTCTACGGCGACAACGCCCACCACATCGCGGAGAGCTGCTACAAGGGGCTGGCCCGCGCCTTGCGGAAGGCCGTGGCGATCGATCCGCGGGAGGAGGGGCGCGTTCCCTCAACCAAGGGCTCTCTGTAGACCCGTTGTCGTCGGGCGCCCGGATCGGCCACACGGCCGTCGCGGCGCGCGCTGTCGGAGTTTCGCGATGCGGATGCGCAGCTACACGCTCCACCTGCCGGCCGATGCGCGGCCCGGCGAGACGGTCGGGCTCGACCGGGCTCTCCTGGTACGCGACGGCTTCTCCTGGCCGGCCTTCGCCTTCTCGGTGCTGTGGTTCCTGTTCCACCGCCTCTGGCTCGCCGCCCTGCTCGTCCTCGTCGGCCTCGTGGCGCTGGCCGCTGCCGGCATCGCCCTCGGGCTCCCGGCCGGTGCCGGCCTGATCGTCACCCTGCTGGCCGCCTGGCTGATCGGCCTCGAGGCTTCCAGCCTGCGCCGCTGGACCCTGGCGCGGCGCGGCTGGCCGGCGCGCGACGCGGTGGTCGCCGCGACGCCCGAGGAGGCCGAGGCCCGGGCGCTGAACCGCTGGATCGAGGCGATCCCGAGCGCCCCCCGGGCCCCGTTCCCGAGCGGCCCCAGCCGGCGGGCCGAGCCGGTGATCGGGCTGTTCCCCGCCCAGGAAGGCGCCCGGTGAGTTCCCGGGCGAGACGCGCATGACCACCGAGACCGTCGCGATCATCGATTACGGGTCGGGCAACCTCCACTCCGCCGCCAAGGCCTTCGAGCGCGCCGCCCGCGAGAGCGGGCGCGACGCGCGGATCTGCCTGACCTCGGACCCGGAGGTGGTGGCCGCGGCCGACCGCGTCGTGCTGCCCGGCGTCGGCGCCTTCGCGGATTGCCGCCGCGGGCTCGATTCCGTCCCCGGCATGGTCGAGGCGATGACGCGGGTCGCCCACGGGGCGGGCCGCCCGTTCCTCGGCATCTGCGTGGGGATGCAGCTCCTGGCGAGCCGCGGGCTCGAGTACACGACCACGCCTGGGCTCGGCTGGATTCCCGGCGACGTCGGTCCGATCCGGCCGTCGGATCCGGCCCTCAAGGTCCCCCATATGGGCTGGAATACCCTGCGGACCGAGCGCGACCACCCGCTGCTCGCCGGCATTCCCACCGGCGAGGACGGGCTGCACGCCTACTTCGTGCACAGCTACGCGCTGCAGGCGGCGCGCCCGGACGACGTCGTCGCGCGCGCCGAGTACGGCGGCCCGGTCACCGCCCTCGTCGCCCGCGGCAACGTCGCCGGCACGCAGTTCCACCCCGAGAAGAGCCAGCGGCTGGGCCTCGCGCTCATCGCCAACTTCCTGAACTGGCGCCCGTGAGCGCCGTTCGGCCCAGGCAAGAAGGACGGAAGCGCCCGTGATCCTGTACCCGGCGATCGACCTGAAAGAGGGGCGTTGCGTTCGCCTCATCCAGGGGGACATGGCGCAGGCCAAGGTCTTCGGCGACGATCCGGCCGCGCAGGCCGCGATCTTCGAGGCGCAGGGCTTCTCCTGGCTCCACGTCGTCGATCTCGACGGCGCCTTCGCGGGCGCCCCGCGGAACGCCGAGGCCGTCGACGCGATCCTCGCGCGGGTCACGATCCCGGTCCAGCTCGGCGGCGGGATCCGCGAGATGAAGACCCTGGAGGGATGGCTGAGCAAGGGCGTTGCCCGCGCGATCATCGGCACCGCGGCGGTGCGCGATCCCGGCTTCGTGCGGGAGGCGGCCCGCAAGTATCCCGGGAAGATCGCGGTCGGGATCGACGCCAAGGACGGCCGCGTCGCCGTCGAGGGCTGGGCCCAGACCTCCAGCATGACCGCGGAGGAGCTGGGGCGCCGATTCGAGGACGCGGGCGTCGCGGCGATCATCTACACCGACATCGCTCGCGACGGGATCCTGAAGGGCCTCAACGTCGAGATGACCCTGGCGCTCGCCCAGGCCGTCCGCATCCCGGTGATCGCCTCGGGCGGCCTCGCCTCGATCGACGACGTCCACCGGCTGCTGCAGCCCGACTGCGCCCTGATCGCGGGCGCGATCACCGGCCGGGCGCTCTACGACGGCCGCATCGATCCGGAGGCGGCCCTGGCGGCGATCGCTGCGGCGCGCGGCCCGACGGCGTGATATCCAGAGGCTCGCGACATGAGACTCCGCCCGTGCTGAAGACCCGCATCATTCCCTGCCTCGACGTGAAGGACGGGCGCGTCGTGAAGGGCGTGCGCTTCGAGGGCCTGCGCGACGCCGGCGACCCCGTCGAGGCCGCCAAGGTCTACGACGCGGCCGGCGCAGACGAGCTGTGCTTCCTCGACATCACCGCGAGCCGCGAGGCCCGCGGCACCCTGCTCGACATCGTCAGCCGGACCGCCGAGGCCTGCTTCATGCCGCTGACCGTCGGCGGCGGCGTGCGCACCGTCGAGGACGTGCGCGCGCTGCTGCTCGCCGGCGCCGACAAGGTCGCGATCAACACCGCCGCGGTGAAGGATCCCGACCTCGTGGCCCGGGCCGCCGAGAAGTTCGGCGCGCAGTGCATCGTGGTGGCGATCGACGCCAAGCGCGTGTCGTCCCCCGGCGCGCCGGCCGCCTGGGAGATCTTCACCCATGGCGGCCGCGACCCGACCGGGATCGACGCCGTGGCCTTCGCGCGGCTGGTGGCTGAGAAGGGCGCCGGCGAGCTGCTCGTCACCTCCATGGACAAGGACGGGACGCGCTCCGGCTACGATCTCGCCCTGACGCGGGCGATCAGCGATGCCGTCACCGTGCCGGTGATCGCCTCGGGCGGCGTCGGCGGCCTCGACGACCTCGTGGCCGGCGTGGCCGAGGGCGGCGCCAGCGCCGTCCTGGCGGCCTCCATCTTCCATTTCGGGCAGGCGAGCGTCGCCGAGGCGAAGGCGCACATGGCGGCGGCCGGCCTCGCCATGCGCCTCGACGGCCCGGCCTCTTCCGCGAGGGCGCCCCAGTGAGCAGCTACCTTCTGGCGAACGCCGACCTCCTCGATCCCGAGACCGGTCGCCAGACCGCCGGCGCGGTGCTGGTGAGGGACGGCCGCATCGCCGACATCGCCGCCGGCGCGGCGCCGGGCGCTCCGGCCGACGCGAAGCGCGTCGACTGCGCCGGTCGCGTGCTGACCCCCGGGCTGATCGACATGCGCGCCTTCGTGGGCGAGCCGGGGGCCGAGCACCGCGAGACCCTGGCCTCGGCGAGTGCCGCGGCGGCCGCGGGCGGCGTTACGACGCTCGTCTGCATGCCCGACACCAATCCGGTGATCGACGAGCCGGCCATCGTCGACTTCGTGCTCCGCCGCGCCCGCGACACGGCGAGCGTCAACGTCCTGCCGGCGGCCGCCATCACCAAGGGCTTGGCCGGCCGGGAGATGACCGAGTTCGGCCTGCTCAAGGAGGCCGGCGCGGTCGCGTTCACCGACGGGCTCAGGGCCGTGGCGAATGCCCAGGTTCTGCGCCGCGCCCTGACCTACGCCCGGGATTTCGACGCGCTGATCGTGCAGCACGTGGAGGAATCCGCCCTCGTCGCCGAGGGCGTCATGAACGAGGGCGAGCTCGCCTCGCGCCTCGGGCTCATGGGCATCCCCCGCGAGGCCGAGACCGTGATGCTGGAGCGCGACATCCGCCTCGTGCGGCTGACCGGCGCCCGCTACCACGCTGCGATGATCTCCTGCGCCGATTCGGTGGAGATCGTCCGCCGCGCCAAGCAGGACGGCCTGCCGGTGACCTGCGGCGTCTCGGTGAACAACCTCGTCCTCAATGAGAACGACATCGGCCATTACCGCACCTTCTGCCGGCTCTCGCCGCCCCTGCGCCACGAGACCGACCGTCAGGCGGTGGTGCGCGCCCTCGACGAGGGCGTGATCGACGTGATCGTGTCCGACCACAACCCGCAGGACGTGGAGACCAAGCGCCTGCCCTTCGCCGAGGCGGCGGACGGGGCGCTGGGCATCGAGACGCTGTTCGGCGCCGCCATGCGCCTCGTCCACACCGGCGACCTCGCGCTGCCCAAGCTCGTCGCCGCGCTCACCGTGAATCCGGCGCGCATCCTCGGCCGCGAGGCCGGCCGGCTGGCGGTCGGCGCCCCCGCCGACCTCGTGCTGATCGATCCCGATCTCCCCTACGTCCTCGACAAGCGCCGGCTGAAGTCGCGCTCCAAGAACTCCCCCTTCGACGAGGCGCGCCTCCAGGGCGCGGCGGTGCTGACGCTGGTCGGTGGCCGGATCGTCCACGCGGTCGACGACCTCGCGGCCGCCGCATGATGCCCCCCGATCTCGCGACCCCGGCCGCCCTCGGCGGCCTCGCCCTCGGCTACGCCCTGGGCTCGATCCCGTTCGGGCTGATCCTCACGAAGTTCGCCGGCCTCGGCGACGTGCGGGCGATCGGCTCCGGCAATATCGGCGCCACCAACGTGCTCCGCACCGGCCGCAAGGGCCTCGCCGCGGCGACGCTCCTGGGCGACGCCCTCAAGGGCACGGCGGCCGTCCTCATCGCCCGGCAGTTGGGCGAGGGCCCGGCGCTCGCGGCCGGGCTCGGCGCCTTCCTCGGCCACCTCTTCCCGGTCTGGCTGGGCTTCAAGGGCGGCAAGGGCGTCGCGACCTTTATCGGGGTGCTCCTCGCCTTCAGCCCGCCCGCCCTCGCGGCGTTCGCGGCGATCTGGCTCGGTCTCGCCTTCGCGCTCAAGTACTCGTCACTGGCGGCGCTCACCGCCTCGGCGGCCACACCCCTCGTCCTCTGGGCGCTGGATGCCCCGACGCAGGCGTTGCTGTTCCTGCTCCTCGGCCTGCTGCTATGGTGGAAGCACGCGCCCAACATCCGCCGACTCGCGTCCGGCACCGAGGGGCGCATCGGCCAGAAGGGCTGAGTGCCGGCGCGCCGCGCCGACCTTCGGGCAGGTGTGGGGGTGGTGGATGCAGCTCACCGAGGCCCAGCGGCTCGACTGGCTGCGGCTGATCCGGACCGAGGGCGTCGGCCCCCGCACCTTCCGGAGGCTCGTGAACCGTTTCGGCGGCGCGGCCGCCGCCCTCGACGCCCTGCCGGAGCTCACCGGCCGCCAGGGACGGCGGATCGTGCCACCCACCCGCGCTGAGGCCGAGGCCGAGCTGGCGGCCCTGACCCGCCTCGGCGGCCGGCTGATCGCCACCGGCGAGGCGGAATACCCGCGGCTCCTGACACAGGTCGACGCGGCGCCTCCGCTTCTGGCCTTGCGCGGCGCACCGATCCTCAACCGGCCGGCCGCCGCCCTCGTCGGCTCGCGGAACGCATCGTCGGCGGGGCTCGCCTTCACGAAGCGGCTCGCCCGCGGGCTCGGCGAGGCAGGCCTCACGGTGGTCTCGGGCCTCGCCCGCGGGATCGACGCGCGCGCCCACAGGGCGAGCCTCCGGACCGGCACGATCGCCGTCATGGCCGGCGGCCAGGACCGGATCTACCCGGCGAGCCACGCGACCCTGGTCGAGGCCATCCTGGCGGAGGGCGGCGCGGTCCTCGCGGAGATGCCGATGGGCTGGGAGTCCCGGGGGCGGGACTTCCCGAGGCGCAACCGGATCATCTCTGGGCTTTCCTACGGGACGGTGGTGGTGGAGGCCGCCCGCCGCTCCGGCTCGCTGATCACGGTGCGCTACGCCCTGGAGCAGAACCGGGAGGTCTTCGCGGTTCCCGGCTCGCCGCTCGACCCGCGCGCCGAGGGCACCAACGACCTGATCCGCCAGGGCGCCACCCTGGTCTCCGAGGTGGACCACGTGCTGGAGTTGCTGGGACCGATCATCGAGCGCGGCCCGGACGCCGAGGCGGCCCCGGCGCGCGGGCGGCCGGACCTGGCCGAGCAGCCGGATTTCTGGGACGAGATCGCGCTCGACGCGGCTCTCGACCCGGGACCGGAGCGAGCCGACGGCGCGTCCGCCGACAATCCCGCGCGCGACGAGCCGCCCGAGGCCGAGGACGACCGGGCGCGGATCGTGGCCCTGCTCGGCCCGAGCCCGGTCGGCACCGATGAGCTGGCGCGGAGCGCCGGGGTCGGTGCCCGGACCGTGCAGAGCGTGCTGCTGGAACTGGAGCTCGACGGACGGATCGAGCGCCACGGCAGCGGCACCGTCTCGCTGGTCAGCCGCTGAGGGAGTCCTCTTCGGGATCGTCGTCCGCATCGGCGTCCGCGAGGTTGCGCATGACGTCGAGGCAGCCCTGAAGGATGTAGGCGGCGGCGAGCTTGTCCACGAGTTCGCCGCGCCGCGCCCGCGAGGCGTCGGCCTCGATCAGCGCGCGGGTGACCACGGCGGTCGAGAGGCGTTCGTCGAAGAAGACGTGGGGCAGGGGGAGGATCGGCGCGAGGTTGCGCATGAAGGCGCGGGTCGACTGCACCCGCGGCCCTTCGCTCCCGTCCATGTTGAGCGGCAGCCCGACGACGAGGCCGCCGACCGCGTGCTGCCGGCACAGGGCGGCGAGCCGCTGCGCGTCGGGGGTGAACTTCACCCGGCGGATCGTCTCCAGCGGCGTCGCGATCTGGCGGCCGAGATCCGACAGGGCGAGGCCGATCGTCTTGGTGCCGAGATCGATGCCGATCAGGCGGGCGCCGCCGCGAGACTCGGCGGCGAAGGCGCGGATCGCGTCGAAGTTCATGGTTCCGCCCGCGCGGCGCGCGCCAGAATGGCCTCGGTGACGCCCTCGAACCGGGCGGGGAGGGGCTCCGAGCCCGGTCCCAGGACCAGGGCCGCGGACGGCGCCGTGACCCGGGAGAAGAAGTCGGCGAGGCTCTCGCCGCCGAACCGCACCGTCTCCAGGTCAGGCGCCAGCAGCCAGACGTCGTACTCGCCGTCGGTCCCGGTGACGTCCCAGAACAGGAAGCTGCCGTCCTCGCCCGCGCCGAAGAAGCAGGCGCGCTCGACGACGCCGGCGTCGCCGCCCTCGACGTCGAAGCGGTGCGGCTCCGCCCCGTCCTCCAGCATGGCGACCGCGGCGCCGACGCTGTGGGCGATGAGGGCCGCTTGGCTCACCAGATCGCAGGCCTCGAACGGTGCCGGCACGGCGACGCGGAACTGCCCGCCCGCGAGGCCGACGCCGCAGGTCCGGCAAAAGCCGCGGTAGGAGGCCGGCAGGGCGAAGCCCAGCGCCTCCGCCGCACGGTCGAGGGCCGCCTCGTCCGGCACGAAGCCCGGCGCGAGCTCCTCGAAGACCGTCTCCCACATCGCTCCCGCTCCACCGTCCACAGACTTCGGTCCCTCCGCAGATCGCCCCCGGTGCGCGCGGAGCCGTTCGCGTCTAGGTAGGTTAATGTTCCGTTAAACCACGCTGTAGGGGTCCGCCTTGTCGACGAACGGCCAGCTCTCCTCTTCCGCTCCGTCCGGCCGCCGGCGGGCGATGCCGCGCAAGCACCGCTGGATGCTGCTCCTCGCCTTCGAGGTGCTGGTCGCGGGCTTCACCCAAGCCATGATCCAGCCGGTCCGGCAACCGGGAATCACCATCGAGATGTCGGTGACGCCCCACCACGTCGTGACCTGATCCACCCGTCGCACGCCCGCGCCGAGCGCGCGGTCAGGCGGGTCCCGCGCGGCCGGCCGCCCTGCGGGCGGCGCGGCATAGCCCACCCGCGTTGCGGTGCGTCGAGCGCCGATGCTATAGCGCGACCGACTTCGGGAGAGCGCTCCCGGGCAGGGACGAACGGGACGGCATGTCGGTCGACGAGAAGACGGTTCGGCGCATCGCGCATCTGGCGCGGATCGCGGTCACCGACGACGAAGTCGGGCCCCTGCAGGGCGAGCTGAACGCCATCCTGTCCTTCGTCGAGCAGCTCGGCACGGTCGACGTCGCGGGCGTCGAGCCGATGACCTCGGTGACGCCGATGGCGATGAAGAAGCGCGAGGACGTCGTCACGGAGGGCGGCCGCGCCGCCGACGTCGTCGCCAACGCACCCGAGACCGAGGACAATTACTTCCTGGTCCCGAAGGTGGTCGAGTAGGCCGAGGACGGCCCGGACCTTGCGGACCGGATTTCTGGCGGGCAGGCGCGCGGCGGCGCGCGCGGGGACGTGAACAGCGTGGATCCGAACGAACTTACCCTGGCCGAAGCGCGCGACGCCCTGAAGGCGAAGCGGATCTCGGCCCGCGAGCTGACCCAGGCCCATCTGGACGCCATGGCCAAGGCCCGCGTCCTGAACGCGTATATCCGGGAGACCCCGGACCGCGCCCTGGCGATGGCCGAAGCCTCGGACCAGAAGATCGCGTCCGGCGAGGCGCGGCCGCTCGAGGGCATCCCCCTCGGCATCAAGGACCTGTTCTGCACGCACGGCGTGACGACTACGGCGGGCTCCAAGATCCTCGAGACCTTCGAGCCGCACTACGAATCGGCCGTGTCGGCCAATCTGTGGCGCGACGGCGCCGTGATGCTCGGCAAGCTGAACCTCGACGAGTTCGCCATGGGCTCGTCGAACGAGACCAGCGCCTACGGCAACGTGGTCTCGCCCTGGCGGCGCGCCGGATCGGACGCGCCGATCGTGCCCGGTGGCTCGTCGGGCGGCTCCGCCGCGGCGGTCGCCGCGCGCCTCTGCCTCGGCGCCACCGCGACCGATACCGGCGGCTCCATCCGGCAGCCCGCCGCCTTCACCGGCACAGTCGGGATCAAGCCGACCTACGGGCGCTGCTCGCGCTGGGGGACGGTGGCCTTCGCCTCCTCCCTCGACCAGGCTGGCCCGATCGCCCGGACGGTGCGCGATTGCGCCATCCTGCTCGGCTCCATGGCGGGCGCCGACGCCCGGGACACGACCTGCGCCGACCTCGCGGTGCCCGATTTCGAGGCCGCCGTGTCGCGCGGCGTGAAGGGCCTGACCATCGGCATCCCGAAGGAGTACCGGGTCGACGGGATGCCCGCGGAGATCCAGAAGCTCTGGGACGAGGGCGCGGCGTGGCTCAAGGCCGCCGGCGCGACGATCCGGGAGATCTCGCTGCCGCACACCGCCTACGCGCTGCCGGCCTACTACATCGTGGCCCCGGCCGAGGCCTCCTCGAACCTCGCCCGCTACGACGGCGTCCGCTACGGCCTGCGCGTGCCCGGCAAGGACATCGCCGGGATGTACGAGAACACCCGCGCCGCCGGCTTCGGCCGCGAGGTGAAGCGCCGGATCATGATCGGCACCTACGTGCTCTCGGCCGGATACTACGACGCCTACTACGTCCGCGCGCAGAAGATCCGCACGCTGATCAAGCGCGACTTCGAGGCCGCCTACGCGGCCGGGGTCGACGCGATCCTGACGCCGGCGACGCCGTCGGCCGCCTTCGGCATCGGCGAGAAGGCCTCGGCCGACCCGGTGGAGATGTACCTCAACGACGTGTTCACCGTGACGGTGAACATGGCCGGGCTGCCGGGCATCGCGGTGCCGGCGGGGCTCGACGGCCAGGGCCTCCCGCTGGGCCTCCAGCTCATCGGCCGGCCCTTCGACGAGGAGACGCTGTTCGCGGTCGCGCAGGTGATCGAGGACGCGGCCGGTCGCACCGTCCTGCCCGAGCCGTGGTGGTCATGACCGTCCCGTACTATCCCTGGACGGTCTGGATCTGGGCCGCATTCGATCCGGCGCTGATCGTGGTGGCGGTCTATCTCGGCTGGACCGCCAGTCAGTTCGGCAAGGTCTTCATCGCGGCGATCGCGGCGCTCGGCTTCTCGGTGCTGTTCTCCTACGCGGTCAGCGCGGCCGGCATCCCGTGGCCGGCGCCGATCACCCGCGACGGCCCGACCTTCTTCCCGGTCCGCGCCGTCGCGGCCCTGCTCTGGGCCGTCGTGGGTTACGGCACCCGGCAGGCGGTCGGACGCCGCGCTTGACCCTGCGGGCAGGGGCCTCCTAGAAAATCACTCGCTCGACGCATGCGGCGCCTCCGCCGTCTCTGCGAGCGCAGCGAAGCGATCCGGCGGCGCAACGCCTGGAAGCCTCGCGCTTCCCTGGATCGCTTCGCTGCGCTCGCGACGACGGCGACGCCTCGAACGCCAGCCGCCTTTCGGACCGACCATGAACGCACCCGTCGACCCCAAGAAGCTGATCAAGGGCGGCCTCCACGACTGGGAGGTGATCGTCGGCATGGAGATCCACGCCCAGGTGTCCAGCCGGGCGAAGCTGTTTTCCGGCGCCTCGACGGAGTTCGGGGCCGAGCCGAACGACCACGTGTCGCTGGTCGACGCCGCGATGCCCGGGATGCTGCCGGTGATCAACGCCGAGTGCGTGGCCCAGGCGGTGCGCACCGGCCTCGGCCTGAAGGCCAAGATCAACCTGCGCTCCGTGTTTGACCGGAAGAACTACTTCTATCCGGACCTGCCGCAGGGCTACCAGATCTCGCAGTACAAGGACCCGATCGTTGGCGAGGGCGAGGTCCTGGTGGATCTGGCCGACGGCGCCTCGATCACCGTGGGCATCGAGCGCCTGCACCTCGAGCAGGATGCGGGCAAGTCGCTGCACGACCAGGATCCGACCCGAAGCTTCGTCGACCTCAACCGGTCGGGCGTGGCGCTGATGGAGATCGTCTCCCGGCCCGACCTGCGCTCCTCCGAGGAGGCGAAGGCCTACGTGACCAAGCTGCGCACGATCCTGCGCTATCTCGGCACCTGCGACGGCGACATGGAGAAGGGCTCGCTCCGCGCCGACGTGAACGTCTCGGTGCGCCGCCCCGGCGAGCCGCTCGGCACGCGCTGCGAGATCAAGAACGTCAACTCGATCCGCTTCATCGGGCAGGCGATCGAGACCGAGGCGCGGCGCCAGATCGCCATCCTCGAGGACGGCGGCAAGATCGACCAGGAGACGCGCCTGTTCGACCCGACCAAGGGCGAGACGCGCTCGATGCGCTCGAAGGAAGAGGCGCACGATTACCGCTACTTCCCCGATCCGGACCTGCTGCCGCTGGAATTCGACCAGGCCTACGTCGACGCCCTGGCCGAGGGGCTGCCCGAGCTGCCGGACGCCAAGAAGGCGCGGTTCGTCTCGGCGTTCGGCCTCTCGCCCTACGATGCCGGCGTGCTGGTCGCCGAGCGCGCCTCCGCGGACTACTACGAGGCGGTGGCGAAGGGCCGGGACGGCAAGGCCGCGGCCAACTGGGTGATCAACGAGCTGTTCGGGCGCCTCAACAAGGAGGGGCTGCCCATCGACGCGACCCCGGTCTCGGCGGACCAGCTCGGCGCGATCATCGACCTGATCGGCGAGGGCGTCATCTCCGGCAAGATCGCCAAGGACCTGTTCGAGATCGTCTGGACCGAGGGCGGCGACCCGCGCGCCGTCGTCGAGAGCCGCGGCATGAAGCAGGTGACCGACACGGGCGCCATCGAGGCGGCTGTGGACCAGATCATCGCGGCGAATCCCGACAAGGTCGCCCAGGCGAAAGAGAAGCCGACCCTGCTCGGCTGGTTCGTCGGCCAGACCATGAAGGCCACCGGCGGCAAGGCGAACCCCGCGGCGGTGAACGCGCTGCTCAAGGCGAAGCTCGGGATCGAGTGAGCCGCCCGCGGCGAGCGGCCGGTCCGCGCCCGGCCTCAGGATGAGTGCCGGGATCGGATGGCCGTCGCTTCGACGTCGCCGGCCAGTCCCATGCTCGCCAAAGCCACGACGAGATCCCGCCGCGGCGATGCCGGGCAGGTGGGCCACGAACAGATCCTCGAAGAAAAACCGCGGCGGAACGGCTCGAAGTGGGGCCTTTCGCGCATTCGAAGGCGTGCCATGCGTGGCCGCTTCTGCGCCCCTGGAGCCGCGTCCGTCCGGCTGTTCGTGTTGTGCCGCTGGGTCTCGGGCCGAACCTGTCCCTGAACCGTCTAGGCGGCATTCCGCTGCGGTGGAGTCATCCCTGTCTCCTCCAGCTTCCGACGACCGACACCGCTGCGAAACCTGATCGCGTCAAGATTTCGTGCCGGTCCGTGCCCGCTCTCGCTAAGCACAGATGGAGACTGCGCCCGTCCTCCAAGTCGGTCAATAGCTATTTTCTCGGCAAAAGGCTTTTTCGATCCACTTGCCCCCGCCGCCGCACCGCAGCGCGTGCGAGCTCAATCACTTGGATCGATCCCGTGGCGCTGCGAAATATTGATTGGCCCGCAAGCTACTTGCCGGCGCCCATATTGTTCTCGACCAGAAAGCGGATGCCGCGGTCGAAGGACTCGTCCGTGTCGCCGCGCAGGTCCACGCTGTAGGCCTTCTCGGGCGCGTCGCCGGTGAGGGACTTCACGTAGACGTTGAGGTTGAGGATCAGGTTCGAGACCTTCTGCACCTCGCCGGTGATCGCGACATCCGCGCCGAGCTTGCGGGCGAAGTCATCCGCGCAGCCATTGCAGCGGCGCAGGTCGGCACTTCTGGTGACCTCGTCCCGCACCGGCTCGGTCGAGACCACGACGAACAGGCCCTTCTTCTGGAGAGGTCGCGCAGTTCGGCGCTGACCCGCTTCAGCCGCGCGGTGTCGGCGGCGTCACCCGGCACCGGCGATAGGTTCGAGAACTGGAAATCGAATACCGCGGCCCGCGGGGGCGCGGCCGCGGCCGGTCCCGCGGTCAGCAGGACGGTGGCGAGTGCGAGCAGTCGGTTCATCGTGATCTCCGGCGCGGATGCGTGTCCGGGAAACCGCGCCCCCGCCAACCGGATCGCGTCCGCGCCGCGATTCAGCGCCGGTCAGCCTCCCGGGTGGGGCTGGCCGCCGGCTTTGCCAGGCCGGAGACGCGGTCGCGCAGGTCCATGAACCAGCTCGGTGCCGGGCCGCGGCCGCCGTGGACGAACACCGTCGCGGTCATGCCGGCGATGAGCGGGACGCCCGCCGGGACGTGGTTGATGCGGATGCGGACCGGCACCCGCTGGGCGAGGCGCACCCAGGTGTAGACGGGGTTGACGTCCGGCAGCCCCTGCGTGCTGGCGGCGGCGTTCGCCGTGGAGATGCCGAGCGTGATGCTGTGGACCGTGCCGGTCAGGTGCGAATCGAAGCCCATCAGCTTCACGTCGGCGGGGTCGCCGACGCGGATGTTGGACATCTTGGTCTCCTCGAAATAGCCGTCGATCCAGAAGGAGTCTGTGTCGACCACGTTGATGTTCGAGGTGCCGGTCCGGGCATAGTCGCCGACCCGCATCAGCAGGTTGGTCACCCGTCCGTTGACGGTCGACCTCACCTGGGTGCGCTCCAGATTCACCTTGGCCTGCCGCAGCTGCGCCTGCGCGCTCTCCAGCGACGCCTCGGCGATCTTCGCGGCGCCTGCGAATCGCTGCTTCTCCTCGATCGAGGTCGACACGGTCGAGAGCGCTTGGCGCCGGGCCGACTCGGCGTTCTTCACCTGCAGATCGGCCTCGCGATTCTTGACCTCGGCATCCGCCGAGGTGACGGCGACCTCGAAATCGACCGGGTCGATGACGTAGAGGACGTCGCCCTTGCGGACGTTCTGGTTGTCCTGGACCCGGACCTCGACGATCTGACCCGCGACCTGCGGGGCGATGTTGGCGACCTGGACCCGGACCGTGCCGTCGCGCGTCCAGGGCGCCGCCACGTAGAATTCCCACACGAAGGCTCCCGCCAGGATCGCCGCGAGCAGGATCACGCCGGTGGCCGCGAGGCGGAACACCTTGGCGGCCCGGCCCCGGCGCGGCACTGCGGGCAGGGGGTCGCTCCGCCCGGGCGCGCCGTCGCGGGCGGCGGACTTCGGATCGTCCTCGTCGGCGGTCGTGTCGGGCATCAGATGAACGCGATCAGGAGGGCGAGGACACAGACGTAGAGGCCGGCTTCGGCGAGCGGGGCGTTGGCGACGTAGCGGCTGAAGCGGATGCGGGCGAAGACGAGGCGAAGGACGACCAGGATCACGAACGCGGCGAGCGCGTAAGCGACGAAGGCCGTGACCAGCACCCCGCCGACATGGATGTCCTCGTGCATGGTTACCCCGGAAGAAGCGGCAATCAGAATAGCGCGATCTCGAGGCGTTGGAGGAATCGCCTGTGGCGGGCGATGGTCCGCGACGCGGTGACGAGGTCGCTGGCGGCACGGGCCGTCGTGAGCCGCACCGCCCGGTCCTGGCTGGAGGCGGCGCGGATCAGGTCGCGCGCCGCCATCTCGAGCCCGCGATCGTCGCCCGCCGCGAGGGCGTCCCGCGCCCGCGGGATCGCGCCGCGCAGGGCTCCGACCGACCAGAGGCGGCGCAGTTCCGCGTGGGCCCGGGCGGCGGCGGCCTCCAGGCGGGCGAGGGCGAAGGCGTGGTGCAGGTTCGCTTGCCGCACCGCCGCGCTCCCCGAGCTGTAGGCGGCGAACTGGAACAGTCGGTCGGCATTCAGGCTCGTGCGGGTGGTGGCGTCGCCGCCCTGGCCGACGAGGGCGTCGGCGAGCGCCCGCCGCGCCGAACCGAGGGCGAAGACCCGCTGCTGGGCCGGCGAGATCGGCAGGATGAGGCGGACGATGATCGACAGGATCACGGCCGCCACGACGACGAGGAACGCGTTCAGCAGGAAGCTCAGGGCGTCGTAGGTCTGCGGGTTCGAGGGCCCCAGCAGGACGGGGAAGAACACGATCAGGATGAAGCCGACCCCGAAGGTCTTCGGGTTCAGCGAGAGGAAGCAGCCCAGGAAGATCACCGGCGCCATCACGAGCGCCAGCATCGGGAAGCCCTGGACACCGTTGAGGAGCGCGAACCGGGCGATGCCCGCCAGGGCGGCGGCCAGCGTCATGCCGACGACGACGCCGTTCGCGAACTTCTTCGGGTCCGGCGTCATCGACGACAGGGCCGCGGTGGCGGCCACCTGGACCAGTGCGAACGAGGCCTGGGGCAGGCCGAGCGCCGCGAAGGTGGCGGCGGTGACCGCGAAACTCAGGGCCACCCGCAGGGCGCCGCGGAGGGCGACCGGGAAGTCGCGGTGCGTCGGCAGTTCGGCGTCGCGCAGAGGCCTGTGGCCGTCGGCGACGGCGCGGATGCCGTCCTGCGCGAAGGTCGCGGCGCAGACGAAGTCGAGGGCGCGCTGGAGCACAACGACCTCATCGAGGGGACGGGTCCCGTCGCGGATAGCCGCGTCGACCAAGTCGCGCAGGCGCTCGTCGTCTCGGTCGAGGGCGTCGGGATCGGGCGCGTCGGCCACCCGCCGGCAGATCGCCATCGCCTCCGCGACGGCCGGGCTCGGATCGCGCAGGGACGCGGCCGCGGCCCCGAGGCCGCGGATCGACGCCGCCATCACGTAGAGCGCGGCGATGCAGCTGCGCGCGCCGGCCGCGCGGTACCGGCCGTCGTCCAGCTCGCCCGCGATGGCGCTGGCATCGGCCCGCATCGGCGCGATGGCGCGGATCAGCGCGGCGGTGCGCGGGGCGCCGAGATCCCCCGACGCCAGAGTCTCGCGGGCGTAGCCGCGCGTCTGGTCCCAGGCCGCGCGCAGCTGCGGCAGCAGCGCCCGCCACGTGCTCGGCGAGGCGAGGGCGTCGTTGATGAAGGTGATCACGACGATGCCGAGCACGATCGCGGCGACGCGGGACACGGCGGCGTCGAAGGTCCCCTGCGGATCGTCGATCTGGCCGAGCGCGATGATCGCCACAGTGTAGCCGGACAGCATCGCGCCGTAGGCCCGCGTGTCCTGCAGAAACTGGGCGACGAAGACGCAGAGGCCGAGCCAGACGGTGAAGCTGAGGAGCAGCAGCACCCGGTCCTGGCCGAAGAGCGCCATGAAGACGAGCGCCACCGCCGCGCCGACGAGCGTGCCGAGCAGGCGGTAGACCGCCTTCGAGATCGCCTGCCCCCGCTTGGGCTGGGCGAGGATCGCCACGCAGGTGGCGGCGGACGAGGCGCTGTCGAGCTGGAGCCAGAATGCGGCGGCCAGCGCCAGCATCATGGCGATCCAGATCCGCAGCGCGAAGGCCCAGGCGGCCGGTTTCGGCACCCAGGCATCGAGGAACGCCAGGATGCGGTCGCCGAGCGGTTCGGGGCGGCGATCTGCGACGGAGCCGGCGGGGGCCTCAGCCATGCCGGACCCCGCGCGGCGCGCTGTCCACCGCCCGACCGGACGGAGAAGAGTCCGTCATCGCCTCGTGCCTCCTGCCAACCCGCCGCGGATGTTCGAACGAACGGAACGCCCCGCGGTTCTAGCCGATCAGGCCTTGTCGCCACCTTTCAGGCGCTTGTTGCACTTGCTCCAGTACTGCGGCCATTTCGGTCCCTGCGCCGCCTTCTGCGCGTCGGTCAGGGCGCGCCACTCGGTGCCGCAGGTCTTCTGGCGATCGCGGGCGGCGGACTGGCCCGCGCTCGGCGCCCTGGCGGCCGGCGCCTCGGCGGCGGGCGGCGCCTTCGTGGGTGCTTCCTTGGCGGGTGATTCCTTGGCAGGTAGCTCCTTGGCGAGAGCCGGGCAGGCGGCGAGCAGCGGCGCGGACAGGACCGCGATCCTGACGAGACGATCGATCATCGGATGTTCCCCCTCGGGCGCCGTTCCGGCGCCCGAGCCGCAATCTCGCCGCTCTCCCGCGGCGCCGGCAAGCCCGGCCGCGCCGCCGCCGCCAGCCCCGGCGCAGCTTCGCCGTGCGACCGCGTCTACGGGCGCGGTGCCCTTGAGCGCGGCCGGGAAATCGTCTTCACTGCCGGGGCAATTCGGAAACGGCGGAGGACCACCGCGCCGCCGACGATCGGGTCCAGGAGCAGGCAGAGCATGGCAGCGGTGTCCGGGCGGCCGATCGACGTCCACACATGGAGTACGCCGAACGGCTGGAAGATCCCGATCATGCTGGAGGAGTGCGGGCTCCCCTATCGGATCGTTCCGGTGGACATCGCAAAGAACGAGCAATTCGCGCCCGACTTCCTTGCGATTTCGCCCAACAACAAGATCCCGGCCATCGTCGATCCGGACGGTCCGGGCGGACAGCCGATCTCGGTCTTCGAATCAGGCGCGATCCTGCAGTATCTCGGCCGGAAGACCGGGCAGTTCTACCCGACCGACGAGCGCGCCCGCGTGGCGGTCGACGAGTGGCTGTTCTGGCAGGTGGCGGGCTTCGGGCCGATGCTCGGGCAGACACACCACTTCAAGATCTACGCGCCCGAGAAGCTGCCTTACGCGATCGACCGGTTCACCGCCGAGGCCAAGCGCCTCTACGGTGTGCTGGAGCGGCGCCTCGAGGGGCGCGCCTTCCTGGCCGAGGACTACTCCGTCGCCGACATCGCGACGTTCACTTGGGCGAAGCTCAACTTCAAGCAGGGTGTCGACATCGACACCCTCCCGAACGTCGCCCGGTGGCTCGAGAGCATCCTGGCGAGGCCGGCAGTGCAGCGCGGCCTCGCGGCGATCTGACGAAGCTCAGTTCTTATTGGCGGCCTGCTGGTTCACGTCCGGCACGCGGGTCCAGGTCTGCGACCCGCACAGGATCTTGAGCATGCAGCCCGACACGTTGAGCTCGGCCTCGCTCTCCCGCTCAAGGCTGACCGTGTAGATCTTGCCTTCCTCGATATTGTAGAGCTCGCCGGTAAATTTCGCGTCGTCCGGCTTCAGACCTTCGATCAGCTGGAGACCGATCACCGGACGGGCGCGCTTCTTCGGGTCGGGATTCTTGAGGTCGGTGCGCGGGGCGCCGTTGTCGAAGGTCGGCGTCTTGAGCCAGACGACCTTGCCGCAGACCAGCTTCTGGCCGGGGCCGCAGCGGTCGATCCGGATCTTGGCGCGGCCGTCGCCGGTGAGCCAGGTGCCGGACGGGTCCTTGCCCGTGTCGGCGGAGGCGGCGGTGAGGCCGGCGAGAAGCAGGCTGGCGCTGAGAGCGAGTCGCATGGTTCGTCTCCGGGATTGGGGCGCCGCGGGCGCCCGAGGGGTGGACGAAGTCGGTTGGTGCGCGACTGAGCCGCCGCAATCGGGCGATTTTTCGGCGGTGTTGCGGCAGAGCCACGGCCGCGCTTGCCCCGCCAGGGCGCGCCGTGCAGCTTGAGGCACCGGGGGGCGCCCGCTATAAGCCCGGCGCCGAAGCGAAATTCTCGCTGCCGCGGCGTGTCCGGATTGCCGGCGCGCCGCAGATCTTTTCCACAGACAGACCGGACGCACCATGGCCACCGAGCGCACCTTCTCGATCCTGAAGCCCGACGCGACGCGGCGGAACCTGACCGGCGCGGTCAATGCCGTCATCGAGGAGGCCGGCCTGCGCATCGTCGGCCAGCGCCGCATCCGCATGACCAAGGAGCAAGCCGAGAAGTTCTACGAGGTGCACAAGGAGCGCCCGTTCTTCGGCGAGCTCGTGACCTTCATGACCTCCGGCCCGGTCGTGGTCCAGGTCCTCGAGGGCGAGAACGCCGTCGCCAAGTACCGTGAGGTGATGGGTGCCACGAACCCGGCCCAAGCCGCCGAGGGCACGATCCGCAAGAGGTTCGCCGAGTCCGTCGGCGAGAACACCGTCCACGGCTCCGACAGCGCCGAGAACGCCAAGCTCGAGATCGCGCAGTTCTTCAAGGATTCCGACATCGCCGCCTGAGGCGAGGCGACGCGCGGTGGCGGGTTGGGCACACCGATCCGCCATTCGCGCGCCCCGTACCCGGCGGCGCCGGGAATGCCGCCCTGTGTGACCGGGTCGTCCTTGACGGGACGGAGCCCGGGAGCGTCCAACGGCCGAGCTTAGCCAATCTCAGCCCCCGGACGACCCCGACCATGACGATGCGCCGCCTGCCCCTGCTGATCGCGACCGGCCTGTTCGCCCTCGGCGCGACCGCCGCCCTCGCGGGCGGATCCTCGGCCCCGTTCCAGCAGTACGAGCCGGACCCCGCTCTCAAGACCGCCAGCAAGACCAACCTCGAGGGCCGCGTGCGCCACGCCTGCACGGTCGTCCAGGCCCGCATGACCAGCGCCAGCGAGGCCTCCCTGGAGCGCCCCTGCGGCTGCTACGCGCGGCAGACGCTGCGCAGCCTCGACGCCTCCGAGATCGAGGCCTACCGGACCACCGGCTACTTCAACGACACCGCCCGCGCCAAGGCGCTCTCGGCCCTGGACAGCTGCAAGCTCCAGCGCCCGGTCTGAGCGCCCAGCGCTTCGAAGGCCTCCGGGTTCGCGCACCGTCTTCGTCGGCGGAGCAGCCCCGGGGGCGGAACATGGCGAGCGTGGCGCGGCCGGATCGCGGCGCCCCGCTCGCGCGGACGGAAGCGCCCGTGCTACCGCCGCCTAGAGGCTGAACAGAGCGCCGTCCGGCGCCCTCTCGTCGATCACGACGCGATCGCCGTCCAGACGGGCGCGGCCGCCCGCCACCAGGGCGAGCACCGCGGGGTAGAGCCGCCGCTCCTGCACGATCACGCGGTCGGCGAGGCTGTCGGGATCGTCGTCCTGGCGGACCGGGACCGCGGCCTGGGCGACGATCGGTCCGGCGTCGAGTTCCGGCACGACGAAGTGGACCGTGCAGCCGTGCAGGCGCACGCCCGCGTCCAGCGCCTGCCGGTGCGTGTGGGTGCCCTTGAACAGCGGCAGGAGCGACGGGTGGATGTTGAGCATCCGGCCGGCCCAGGACGCCACGAAGTCGGTCGTCAGGATCCGCATGAAGCCCGCGAGGCAAACGAGGTCGACCTCCGCCGCGCGCAGCGCCGCGTCGAGGGCGGCGTCGAAACCGGCCCGATCGGCGAAGGCCCGGTGATCGATGGCCTGCGTCGGGATGCCCGCCTCGGCCGCCCGGGCGAGGCCGGCGGCCTCCGGGCGGTTCGACAGGACCAGCACGATCTCGGCCGGGAAGGCGGGATCCTTCGCGGCCTCCAGCAGCGCCAGCATGTTCGAGCCGCGCCCCGAGATGAGGATCGCGACGCGGGTCTTGCGGGCGGACGCCATCACAGGGCGAGGCGGCCGCTGAAGGTCACCGGCTCGGGGCGGCGCGCCGTGATCCGTCCGAGGCGGACCGGGGTCTCGCCGGCCCGGGTCAGGGCCTCGTCGACGTCGTCGACCGCGTCGGCGGCGGCGATCACCACCATGCCGATCCCGCAGTTGAAGGTCCGCAGCATCTCGGCTTCGGCGACGCCGCCCTCGCGGGCGAGCCAGCCGAAGACCGGCGGCGGGGTCACGGCATCGAGGTCGACGGCGATGCCGACATCGTCCGGCAGGACCCGGGGAAGGTTGTCGGGGAAGCCGCCGCCCGTGATGTGGGCGAGCGCCCGGATCCCGTCGGTGGCGCCCAGCGCCGCGAGCAGCGGCTTCACGTAGATCCGGGTCGGCTCCAGCAGCGCCTCGCCGAGGCTGCGGCCCGGGGCGAACGGGGCCGGCGCGTCCCAGCGGAGACCCGTCTTCGCGACGATCCGGCGGACCAGCGAGAAGCCGTTGGAATGGACGCCGGAGGAGGGGAGGCCGAGCACGACGTCGCCGGGCCGGATGCCGGGCCGCGGCAGCAGGGCGCCGCGCTCGGCGGCACCAACGGAGAAGCCCGCGAGGTCGTAGTCGGACCCGTCGTAGAGGCCTGGCATCTCCGCGGTCTCGCCGCCGATCAGCGCGCAGCCGGCCTGCCGGCAGCCCTCGGCGATGCCGCGCACGATGTCGGCGCCGACGCCGGGGACCAGCTTACCGGTCGCGTAGTAGTCGAGGAAGAACAGCGGCTCGGCGCCCTGGACGATGATGTCGTTCACGCACATCGCCACGAGGTCGATGCCGATCGTGTCGTGGCGGCCGGTCTCGATGGCGATCTTCACCTTGGTGCCGACGCCGTCGTTGGCCGCGACCAGGATCGGGTCGCGGAAGCCCGCGGCCTTCAGGTCGAACAGGCCGCCGAACCCGCCGATCTCGGCGTCGGCGCCCGGGCGCCGGGTCGAGCGCACCAGCGGCTTGATCGTCTCGACCATGGCGTTGCCGGCATCGATATCGACGCCCGCCGCCGCGTAGGTCAGCCCCGTCTTCGGCTCGTTGCCATCCTTGGCCGTCATGCCCGCGCCACCTCGCTGAATACTGGCCCCGCTCTAGCGGCTTCCCGCGCGCCGCGCGAGTCGTGTCGGCGGCGCCTTGATCGGCGCGCTCCGCATACCCACTCTGCCCGCTGGCGTGGTGTGCTGCTGGGGGGAGCGTCATCGTGCGCGCACGGGCTGTGATCGGGCTGGCCGCTGTCGTGGCCCTGGGATTGGTCGTCTATCTTCTGAGGGAGGTGATGCTGCCGTTCGTGGCCGGCATCACGCTGGCCTACCTCCTCGACCCCCTGGCAGACCGGCTGGAGCGGCTCGGCCTCGGGCGTCTGGCGGCCAGCCTGCTGATCCTGGCGCTGTTCGTCGTCGTCCTCGTCGTGACGCTGCTGATCCTGATCCCGCTCACGGCCAACCAGGTCGTGGCGCTCGTCAACGCGCTGCCCGGGATGGTGTCGCGGCTCCAGGCGATCATTGCCGAGCGGTCCGGGACCCTGCTCGAGCGCGTCGGCGGCGCGAACGTCCTCAACGAGCTGCAATCCTCGGTGGGCACGCTCGCCACCCAGGCCGGCACGTGGCTCCTGGCCTTCCTGAAATCGCTCTGGTCGGGCAGCCAGGCGCTGATCTCGATCGCCTCTCTGCTGGTCGTGACGCCGGTCGTCGCCTTCTACATCCTCGTCGACTGGGACCGGATGGTCGCCGCCATCGACGGCTGGGTGCCGCCCCGGCACCGTGCGACGGTGCGGGAGCTGGCGCGCCAGATCGACGGAGCGGTCACCGGCTACGTCCGCGGCCAGACCCTGGTCTGCCTCATCCTGGGCAGCTTCTACGCCGTCGGCCTCTGGCTGGTCGGCCTCAACTTCGGCGTGCTGATCGGCCTGATCGCCGGGTTCCTGACCTTCATCCCCTACGTCGGCACGCTCACCGGCTTCATGCTCTCCGTGGGCGTCGCGCTCGTCCAGTTCTGGCCCTCCGGAGACTGGCTGCATCTTGGCCTGACCGTCGCCGTCTTCCTCGTCGGCCAGTTCCTGGAGGGCAACGTCATCTCGCCGAAGCTCGTCGGCGATTCCACTGGGCTGCACCCGGTCTGGTTGATGTTCGCCCTGCTCGCCTTCGGGACGCTGTTCGGCTTCGTCGGGCTGCTGCTCGCCGTCCCGATCGCGGCCTCGATCGGCGTGCTGGTCCGCTTCGCCCTGGCCCGCTACCTGGAGAGCCGCCTCTACCACGCCGGGCAGCCGATCCTGATCGAGCACGAGGGCAAGGACGCTTCGGCCTTGACCTCCGCGGGCGCGGGATGATCCTGAGCGGCCTATGCGCGAGAACGCCCCACCCCGGCAGCTGGCCTTCGACCTGCCGCTCGACCCCCGCTACGGGCGCGAGGATTTCCTCGTCGGACCGGCCAACGAGGCCGCCTACGCGCTGATCGAGGCGTGGCCGGACTGGCCCGACAGCGTCTTGGTCCTCACCGGCCCCTCCGGCAGCGGCAAGAGCCACCTCGCGGCGATCTGGGCCGAGCGGGCCCACGCCTGGACCCTCCCGGCCGCCGAGCTGGGTGCCGACGCGGTCCAGCACCTCGTCTCCAACGGGGCGCTGGTCGTAGAGGACATCGACCGGGCGGAGCGGCGCGACGAGGCGGCGCTGTTCCACCTGCTCAACCGCGCCCGCGAGCGAGGCTGCCCGGTTCTGCTGACCAGCGCCACGGGTATCGACGCCCTCGGCCTCACGACGCCTGATCTGCGCTCGCGGCTTCGCCTCGCGCCGCGCATCGCCATCGAGGCGCCGGACGACGCGCTCCTGCGTGCCGTCCTGGTCAAGCTGTTCGTGGACCGGCAGCTGGTGGTCGATCTCGGCGTCATCGAGGCGCTGGCCCTGCGGATCGACCGGTCGCTGGGCCGAGCCCGCGACGTCGTCGCCGAGCTCGACCGCGACGCCCTCGGGCGCGGCCGCCGCATCAGCCGGCCGCTCGCGCTGGCCGTCCTGCGCCGCATGGGGCTGGAGGACGAGCCGGACCCGAACGCCTGAAGGAGGAATGCAGTGGCCGTCACGAAACTGTCGTGAAGGCCGCCGGTCTAGGGTGATACACGCTCCGCCGCCGCGAGGAGCAGAGACAGGGATCCGGGATGGAATCGACGCAGAAGCCCGTGGACCGCGACGCCGCCGATGAGGCGCCCGAGCCCCGTCGGCGCGCGACGGCCAATCCGGCGACGCGGCGGGCGGTCGCGCCCAAGCGCCTGCAGGCCGATCCGGTCGCGGGGGCGGCGGCTCCGGCGGAAGCCATTCCGGACGCCAACGACGAGTGGCCGGCCTCGGCGGCCGCGACTCCCGCGGAGCCGCCGGTCGGCGCGGCTCGCGAGCCGGTGGTGGAAGCCGGGCGAACCCTGCGCCACTCACCGGAGCGGTACGTGAACCGCGAGCTGTCCTGGCTGCAGTTCAACCGGCGGGTGCTGGAAGAGGCGTCGAACCCCAACCACCCGCTCTTGGAGCGCCTCCGCTTCCTGTCGATCTCGGCCAACAACCTCGACGAATTCTTCATGGTCCGCGTCGCCGGCCTCATCGATCAGGTCCGGGCGGGGATCACGGTCCCGTCGCAGGACGGCCTGTCGCCGTCCGAGCAACTCGTCCGGATCGGCGCCGAGGTGTCGCGCCTCGCCGCCGACCAGCAGGCCCGCTGGCGGGAACTGCGCACGGAGCTGCACACGAGCGACATCGACATCGTCGAGCCCGCGGCCCTCACGGCCGAGCAGGCGGCGTGGCTGGAGGAGTACTTCCTCAACCACGTCTTCCCGGTCCTGACGCCGCTGGCGATCGATCCGGCCCACCCGTTCCCGTTCATCCCGAATCTCGGCACCACCATCGCGCTGATGCTGGTGCGGCCGAAGGACGGCCGGCTGCTGCGCGCCCTGATCCGGCTGCCGGGCGTCATCGACCGCTTCGTGCGCCTGCCGGTGAGCGACAGCGAGACTTCCGCCCGTCTGATCACCATCGAGCAGGTGATCGGGATGTTCACCGGGCGGCTCTTCCCGGGTTACCTCGTCAAGGGCAGCGGCGCGTTCCGCGTGGTCCGCGATTCTGACCTGGAGATCGAGGAGGAGGCGGAGGACCTCGTCCTGCATTTCGAGACGGCGCTGAAGCAGCGGCGGCGCGGCGTCGTGATCCGTCTCGAGGTCGAGGCGGGCATGTCGGAGGATCTGCGCAGCTTCGTCGCCGACGAGCTGGAGATCGCCGCGGACGCGATCTTCCTCGTGGAAGGCATGCTGGCCCTGAACGAGCTGTCCCAGGTCGTCGGGATCGACCGTCCCGACCTGAAGTTCAAGCCCTACAATCCCCGCTTCCCGGAGCGCATCCGCGAGAGTGGCGGCGACGTCTTCGCGGCGATCCGGCAGAAGGACTTCATCGTCCACCACCCGTACGAATCCTTCGATTCGGTGGTGCAGTTCCTCGCGCAGGCCGCCCGTGACCCGAACGTGGTCGCGATCAAGCAGACGCTCTACCGGACCTCGTCCAACTCGCCGATCGTGGCGGCCCTCGCCGAGGCCGCGGAACTCGGCAAGTCCGTCACCGCCCTCGTGGAGCTGAAGGCGCGCTTCGACGAGGAGGCCAACATCCGCTGGGCGCGCAACCTCGAGAAGGCCGGCGCGCAGGTGGTGTTCGGCTTCGTCGAGCTGAAGACCCACGCCAAGCTGTCGCTGGTGGTCCGGCGGGAGGGCGACAGGCTCGTCACCTACTGCCACGTCGGCACCGGCAACTACCACCCGATCACCGCGCGCATCTACACGGACCTGTCGTTCTTCACAGCCGATCCCGCGATCGCGCGGGACGTGTCGCGGATCTTCAACTTCATCACCGGCTACGCCGAGCCGGCCGAGCTGGAGCGCATGGCGGTCTCGCCGCTGACCCTGAAGAACCGCCTCCTGGAGCACATCGAGGCGGAGGTCGCCCACGCGAAGGCCGGGCATCCGGCCGCGATCTGGATCAAGTGCAACTCCCTGGTCGACAGCCAGATCATCGATGCGCTCTACGACGCCTCGGCGGCCGGGGTTCAGATCGACTGCGTGGTCCGCGGCATCTGCTGCCTGCGCCCGGGCATCCCCGGACTGTCGGAGACGATCCGGGTGAAGTCGATCGTCGGTCGTTTCCTAGAGCACGGACGAATCTACGCCTTCGGCAACGGCGTCGGGCTGCCGCACCCCAAGGCGACGGTCTACATCTCCTCCGCCGACCTGATGAGCCGGAACCTCGACCGCCGCGTCGAGGCGCTGCTGCCGATCACCAACCCGACGGTGCATCAGCAGGTGCTCGACCAGATCATGCTGGCCAACCTGCTCGACAACCGCCAGAGCTGGCGGCTCCTCGCCTCGGGCGGCTGCGAGCGGATCCAGCCCGCCGAGGGCGAGGAGCCGTTCAACGCCCACAAGTATTTCATGACCAATCCCAGCCTCTCTGGGCGCGGCAAGGCCTCGAAGAAGTCGAGCCCGCGGGCGCTGAGCCGCCGCGCCCAACGCAGCTGAGTTTCGCTGCGCGGCGTCGCTGGGCTAAACCTCCCGCACGGCGCGCCGGCGGCGCGCCGGGCTGATGAAGGACTCGGACGTTTGGGCAGCCCTCTTGCCAACCTCACCCTCGCGCACGACGCGGAGGCGATCGACAGCACCGCGCGCCATCCTGTGGCGATTATCGACATCGGCTCCAACTCGGTCCGCCTCGTCGCGTACGACGGACTGACCCGGGCGCCGACGCCGCTCTACAATGAGAAGGTGCTCTGCGGCCTGGGCCGCAACGTCCTGACGACCGGCCGCCTGAACGAGGAGGCGGTGACGCGCGCACTCGCCGCCCTGGCGCGGTTCCGGGTGCTGTGCCAGACGATGCGCGTCAGGCAGGTCTACGTCCTCGCCACGGCGGCGGCGCGGGACGCCGAGAACGGTCCCGACTTTCTCCGCGCCGCCGAGGCGGCCTGTGGCCAGGAGATCCAGCTCCTCTCCGGACGGCGCGAGGCCGAGCTGTCGGCCCTCGGCGTGGTCTCGGGATTCCACGCGCCGAACGGCGTCGTGGGCGACATGGGCGGCGGCTCGCTCGAACTCGTGGACGTCCGCGGGGCGGTCGTCGGACAGGGGGTGACCATGCCCCTCGGCGGCCTCGCCCTGCAGGACCTGTCCGGCGGCTCGGTCAAGAAGGCCGCCAAGATCGTCCGCGAGTACATGCGCAAGGCCGCCCCGCAGCTCGAGACCCTGCGCGGGCGGACCTTCTACGCGGTCGGCGGCACGTGGCGGGCCATCGCGCGGCTCCATCAGGCGGCCCGCGGCTACCCCGTCCACGTGATGCACGGCTACACGGTGGAGCCCACCGACGAACTCAGCTTCCTGCAGGTCGTCGAGCAGACCGACGTGGCGCTGCTGCAGGACGTCGACGCGATCTCCGAGGCGCGGCGCCCGCTCCTCGCCTACGGCGCCGTCGTCCTCGAGGAGATCATCCGGGTCGGGCGCCCCCGCGAGGTGGCGATCTCGGCATCGGGCGTGCGCGAGGGTCTGCTGTTCGAGCAGCTCGACCGGGACACCCGTCTGATCGATCCGCTGCTGGCCTCGGCGTCGGAATTCAACGTTCTGCGCGCGCGCTCGCCCCGCCACGGCGAGGAGCTGATTACCTGGACGGACCGGTTCGTCGCGACCCTGGACGGCCACGAGACCACCGACGAGCGCCGTCTGCGGCACGCCGGCTGCCTGCTGTCCGACGTCGGCTGGCGGGCGCATCCGGATTACCGCGGTGAGCAGAGCATCGCGGTGATCCAGAATGCCGCGTTCGTCGGCGTGGATCATCCGGGCCGGGCCTATCTCGCCCTGGCGGTGTCCCTGAGGCACACCGGCCTGGCCCCCGAGAAGGCGAACCCGATGCTCCGGAGCGTGGCCGGCCCGCGCCTGTTCGAGCGCGCCCGCCTCCTGGGCGCCCTGCTCCGGATCGCCTTCCCGATCTCGGCCGGCATGGACGGCGCCCTCGGACGGGCGCCGCTCACCGTCGAGGAGGGACGGGTGGTGCTGCGCCTGCCGCGGGACTGGGAGGCCCTGAACGGGGACCGCCTGCTGAACCGCGTCCGCGGCCTCGGGCGCATCATCGGCCTGGACGGGCGGGTCGAGCTCGCGGACGACGCGCCCTGATCCGCGCGGCGCGGGCGCCGAACCCGGGCAGGGCCTCGCTCGTCGCCGCGGTCCGGTCTCGCACGATGGCCCGGGCCCGTCGCGCGGGAGAGCTCACGCGGGCCGAGGCCGAGGGCGGCCTCATGACCGTCGCACCGGCGCTCACCGCACGCCGCCGGAACGGTGAGCGTGCGCCTGCCGACCGAGATCGCCGCGGTAACGTCGGCTTAATTCACCAAGCCAACTTTTTTATTGGTTGATGTCGATTCTCCTCTGAATCCGGAATAAAGCGCGCCGCCCGCAAAATATGTCGGCACGATAGACTGTCGAACACTGCCGAGCGGCAGCGTGAACGCGCGCGCCGTTCGCCCTATGATGCGAGCAACACGCAGATCCCACTCGCACATCGGAATGTTCACGCGATGAGATGGCTTGGCTACGTCTCGATTCGAGTCGTCATGTGCACGACGATACTCGCAATGGCGATGATGTTACTGGCTTACGCGGGGAATGCTCTGCTCGACGCGCGTCTTCAGGCGCGACAGGCCCGGGACGCGGTCACGCTGACCCGCGCGAGTCGCCAGCTGCTCGGGACGATCCTGCCGACACGCCTCGAGCGGGGGGCAGCGCTCGCCCTGGGCGGGGATGCGTCCGCCGACCCGGAGAGCCTGAAGGCCTACGCGACGAACCGGGATGCGATGGTCGCGGGCTTCGCGAGCGTTCAGGACCTGCTGCGGAACCGGGATCTGCCCTCCGTGACGGCGACGATGGCGAGGCTCAACGCGGCTCAGGACGCCGTGAACCTGCTCCGCCCCCGGATCGATGAAGCCCTGCGCGTACCGAAGCCGAAGCGGGACCCGGCGCTGCTGCCCGCCGTGCTGACGGCCTTTCAGGAACTTCTCGACGCGCTGACGGCGACCACGGACGCCGTGGATTCGGCTATTCCGCGCTCCGACGCCATCCTGCAGCACTACCTCGTCCTCAAGCGGTCCGCCTGGGCGACCCGTGTCGCGATCGGGAACGTCGCCCTGCGCGTGCAGACCTCGCTGGCGGCGGGAACGTCGTGGTCGCTGCCCGAGACCGTGGCGGCGGCCGAGGAGCGGGCGCGGGTCCAGTCGGCGTGGTCGAGCACCAGCGAGGCCGCCGCCCAGAGCTCGGACGCCGTGCGGTCCGCGTTCGAGAAGGCCAAGCGCAGCAATTTCGAGGGCGAGGCGGCGGAGGCGGCGCGCGCGATCTTCGACGCCCTGAGCCAGCATCGCGCGTCCCCCATCGCGTTCCAAGACCTCCGAAAGCGAAACAGCGTCGAGCAGATGACGATCGTCGATCTCGCCAATGCCGCCCTCGCCGAGATGGTGGCGCGGGCCGAGAGCCTCGCCGCGGAGGCGGACGGCGTTCTCCTGCACAGTGCCGCGGCGCTGCTGGCCGTCCTGCTGCTCGTCGGGCTGGGCCTCATGGCTCTGTTCGGGGGCGTGCTGCGCCCCCTCCGGATCATCGCCACCGCGATGCGCGCGCTGACGGGGGGCGACACCGCCGTCGCCGTCCCGGTGCGAGCGTACCGGAACGAGTTCGCGCCGATCATGGTGGCCGTGCAGGCCTTCCGGGACAATCTGATCCGCACGCGCGACCTCGAGGCCGGGGCCGAGCGGGCGCGGCTGGACGCCGACGACCAGCGCCGGGACAGCCTGCGCCAGATGGCGCAACGGTTCGAGGAGGCCGTCGGAGGCATGATCGGCTCGGTCGCGTCCTCGGCCAACGCCCTGCAGGTCACGGCGCAGACGATGACCGCGACGGCCACCCAGACGGCCGGGCAGTCGACGGCGGTCGCGGCCGCCGCCGAGCGGGCCTCGAGCAAAGTCAACACCGTGGCGGCGGCCGCGGAGGAGCTCGGCACCTCCGTCCAGGAGATCGGGCGGCAGGCCGACGGATCGGCGGATCTCGCGCAGAGGGCCGCGGCCGAGGCCGACCGGACCGCCGCGCGCGTTCAGGACCTGAGCAGCGCCGTGGACCAGATCGGTGCCGTCGTGGGGCTGATCTCGTCGATCGCCGAGCAGACCAACCTGCTGGCGCTCAACGCCACCATCGAGGCGGCCCGCGCGGGCGCAGCCGGCCGCGGCTTCGCGGTGGTGGCTTCCGAGGTGAAGGCCCTCGCCGCGCAGACCGCCAAGGCCACCGACGAGATCTCCGGTCAGATCGCGCAGGTGCAGGCGTCCACCGGGCAGGCGGTGGAGGCCATCGCGGCGATCACCGCGCGGATCCGCGAGATCAACGGGGCGGCGACCACGATCGCGGCGGCCGTCGAGGAACAGGGTGCGGCGACCCAGGAGATCGTCCGCAACGTCGGGCAGGCGGCCACCGGCACAGGCGAGGTCACCACGACCATGACCGGCGTCGCGCAGGCGGCGGAGGGCACCGGCCTGGCCGCGAGCCAGGTTCTCGCGGCGGCCTCCGCCCTGTCGGACCAGTCGGACCGTCTGACCGCCGAGGTCGAACGGTTCCTGGCGAGCGTTCGCGTGTCCTACGCGGTCTCCGCCGCCCAGGTCGCGATCGTGCAGCGCAGCTTCGCGACGGTGCAGGCGCTCGGCGACACCGCGGCAGAGCTGTTCTACGGACGCCTGTTCGACATCGCGCCGCAGGTCCGGTCGCTCTTCCCGGACGACATGACCGCGCAGAAGCGCAAACTCGTCGCCATGCTGGCACTGGCGGTGGCCAACCTCGACAAGCCGGAGGCCCTCGTCGCCGCCGTGCGCGATCTCGGGGACCGGCACGTCGGCTACGGCGCGCTGCAGGCGCATTTCGAGGCGGTCGGGGCGGCACTGCTCTGGACCCTGGAGCAGGGGCTCGGCCCGGACTTCACGCCGGAGGTGCGGGAAGCCTGGACCGAGACCTACCGGGTCATCGCCGGCCTCATGACGATGACCGGAGCCGCGAAGGCCGCGTGACCGGGTCAGGCGTCAGGCGACGCGATCGGAGAAGATCGCCTTCTTGACCACGGCGTGGACGCCCCAGTTGCCGTCCACGACCTGCGTGATCCCGAAATCGACCGCCACCGACATCAGCGAGATCGCCTCGTCCTCGGTGAGGCCCTTCGCGTGCATCAGGAACTGGCGCATCTTCCGGAAGGCGTCGCGCATGGCGAGGTCGATCGAGGATTTCTGGAAGATCGCGCTCTGCGCGTCCGGACCGAGATCCCGCAGGTAGTTCGGGTAGCTGAAGCCGGACAGAACCCAGTCGTCCCGGGTCTCGATCATCGGGAAGTCGAGCGCCTCCAGCGGCGTGCCGGGCAGGTCCGCCTTCTTGTGCAGGATGAACTGGAAGGTGCCGGTGAGCGAGCACTCGATCGCGGTGCCGCACAGTTCGGAATCGCCCTGGCTGGCGTGGGGATCGCCCACGGAGAACAGGGCGCCCGGCACCGCCACCGGGTAGTAGAGGGTCGCGCCCTTGCCGATCCGCCAGTTGTCGATGTTGCCGCCGGTGTAGCTCGGCGGGATCGTGTTCACCCGGTCGGCCTCGGCGGGCGCGACGCCCATCGTGCCGAAATGCGGCCGGATCGGCACGCGGATGCCCTTCAGGACCTCGAAGGTCTTCTGGGTCTTCGTGTGGTCCACTGGCAGGCCGGGATAGTCGATGGTCGGGTGGGAGACGCCGAACGGGTCGGTCACGCCGGGCCAGCGGAAGCTGTAGACCGCCCGGGCCCAGTCGCGCTCGCCGGTGGCGTCGACCTCGTAGATGGTCACGACCTCCCGGGGTTTATCGCCGGTGATCAGGTCGTTGTAGTGGTAGCCCCACCACGCCGCCGCGTTGCTGCCGAAGGCCAGTCCCTTGTACCTGGGATTGGCGCAGGGGCGGGGGGCGACGTCGAGGATGCGCACCTCCAGGACGTCGCCGGGCTCGGCGCCGCGGATCGCCACCGGGCCGGTGCAGATGTGCACGCCGAGGCCACCGCCGGGGCCGACCTTGGCGTCCATGGCGCCGGCTCCGCGGGGCGAGACGCCCATCTTGTCCTTGGTCCAGAGATAGACGCTCTCGGCGCCCGGATCGCCCTGGATCATGCGCTCGGCATCGTCGCTCGCCTGGTGGGTGAGCGTCTCGATCGTGACGAAGTCGCCCGAGCCGATCTCGACCTTGGGCTTGAGGCTGCGGCTGAAGAAGCCCCAGTGGACCGTCTCGGCATTCGCCGGCAGGTGGTAATGCGCCGTGGCGGCGATCTTGGCGCCGCTCGCCTGGGCCAGGGCCGGGCTCACGAGCGACGGACCGCCGGCCGCGAGGGCCGCGGCCGCGGCGCCGGTCGCCGCGAAGCCGCTCTTCAGGAAGGCGCGCCGCTCAGGCTCGAGATCCCGCCGGAACCGGCGGCGGTGCTCCTCGAAGGCGTGGCAGGTTGGATCGTCGCCCGCGCACATCGCGTCGTCTCCCGGTGGTTTCGTGGTCCCGGGGCGGGCAAGCAAATCGACGGCCACGCTGGCGGCCGCCGACGGGCGCCCCTCACTCCGAGAGCATGCCGACGCCGCCCTCCTCGGCGCGCGCGACGGCCTCGTCCGCCTGGGCCTCGACCACGGCGGCGGCCGTGACGTTGACGATGCCGCGCGCCGTCACCGACGGCGTCAGGATGTGGGCGGGCTTGGCCGGGCCGATCAGGAGCGGGCCGACCGGCAGCGCGTCCGCCAGCACCTTCGCGAACTGGAAGGCGATGTTGGCGGCGTCGAGGTTCGGGAAGATCAGGACGTTGGCCGCGCCCTTGAGGCGCGAGCCCGGCAGGACGCGCTCGCGCACCATCTCGTTGAGGGCGGAATCGGCCTGCATCTCGCCGTCGACCTGCAGCTCGGGATTCCGCGTGTGCAGGAGCGCGAGGGCGTCGCGCATCTTCATCGCGGAGGGCGAATCCGACTGGCCGAAATCCGAGTGGCTGAGGAGCGCGATCTTCGGCGTCATCCCGAACCGGCTGACGTGGCTGGCGCAGGCCTGCGCCACGTCGGCGATCTCCTCGGCGGTGGGGTTCTGGCGGACATGGGTGTCGGCCAGGAAGTAGGCGCCGTTATGCGTCACCACGAGGCTCATCGCGGCGCACTGCTCCACGCCCGGCGCGAGCCCGATCACGTCGCGGATGATGCGCAGGCGCGTCTCGAACCGGCCCTCCAGGCCGCAGATCAGCGCGTCGGCCTCGCCGCGGCGGACCGCGATGGCGCCGATCACCGTGTTGTTGGTGCGGACCAGGGTCCGGGCCGCGTCCGGCGTGATGCCGCGGCGACCGGCGACTTCCAGGTAGGTCTGGACGTAGGCGCGGTAGCGGGGATCGTCCTCGGGATCGATCAGCTCGAAGTCGCGGCCGTGCACCATCGACAGGCCGAAGCGCTTCAGGCGGGTCTCGACCACCCGCGGCCGGCCGACCAGGATCGGCAGGGCGACCTTGTCCTCGACGATCGCCTGGACGGCGCGGAGCACGCGCTCGTCCTCGCCCTCGGCGTAGATCACGCGCTTGGGCTCGGCCTTCGCCTTCGAGAACAGCGGCTTCATGATCAGGCCGGACCGGTGCACGAACCGGTCGAGGCTCTCGACGTAGGCGTCGAGATCCGGGAGCGGCCGACCGGCGACACCCGAATCCATCGCGGCCTTCGCCACCGCGGGTGCGATGCGCAGGATCAGGCGCGGGTCGAACGGGCTCGGGATCAGGGATCTCGGCCCGAACGGCCGGGCCTCGCCGCCGTAGGCGCGGGCGACCACGTCCGAGGTCGTTTCGTGAGCCAGACCCGCGATCGCCTTCACGGCGGCCTTCTTCATCTCCTCGTTGATCTTGTGGGCGCCGACATCAAGCGCGCCGCGGAAGATGTAGGGGAAGCACAGGACGTTGTTGACTTGATTCGGGAAGTCAGACCGGCCGGTGCAGATCATCGCGTCCGGCCGCTCCTTCTCGGCCAGATCCGGCATGATCTCCGGATAGGGATTGGCCAAAGCCATGATGAGAGGCTTCTCGGCCATCTCCTTCAGGTACTCGGGCTTCAGCACGCCGCCGGCCGAGAGGCCGATGAACACGTCGGCCCCCGGGATCACCTCGGCGAGCGTCCGCTTGTCGGTCTCCTGCGCGTAGACGTCCTTCCACCGGTCCATCAGCTCGGCGCGGCCCTTGTAGACGACGCCCTTGATGTCGGTGACCGTGATGTTCTCGCGGGTCGCTCCGAGCGACACGAGCAGGTTGAGGCAGGCGAGCGCCGCCGCGCCCGCACCCGACGTCACGATCCGGACGTCGGCGAGATTCTTGCCGGCGAGCTCCAGGCCGTTGAGGACGGCCGCCGCCACGATGATCGCGGTGCCGTGCTGGTCGTCGTGGAAGACCGGGATGTTCATCCGGGCCCGGCACTGCTCCTCGACCTCGAAGCACTCGGGCGCCTTGATGTCCTCGAGGTTGATGCCGCCGAAGGTCGGCTCGAGGGCGCAGACGACGTCGACGAGCTTCGACACGTCCTTCTGGTCGACCTCGATGTCGAAGACGTCGATGCCGGCGAACTTCTTGAACAGGACGGCCTTGCCCTCCATCACGGGCTTCGAGGCGAGCGGGCCGATATCGCCGAGGCCGAGCACGGCCGTACCGTTGGACAGCACCGCCACGAGATTCTGGCGCACCGTGAGTTCGGCGGCCTGCTGCGGGTCGTCGTGGATCGCCATGCAGGCCGCGGCGACGCCGGGCGAGTAGGCCAGGGCGAGGTCGCGCTGGTTGCCGAGCGGCTTGGTCGCCTGGATCTCCAGCTTCCCGGGCTTGGGCAGGCGGTGGTAGACGAGCGCCCCGGCCTTGAGGTCCTCGGACATGTTATCGGCCATCGCCCACGCTCCCGCTCACCTTTTTCACCGAGGACGACGCGGTCGCGCATCGCGCGGGCTCGCGTCATGACCGGTCTGTTGCACCGGCTGCGCAGGGGGCGCAACCCGCACAACGAGACCCGGATCCACCTCGCCGAGCTGGCGAGGACCCACGGGTTCTCCATAGGCGCTTATTCGTACGGGCGTCCAAAAGTCCGCTTCCCGGAGAGCGGGCGGCGGCTGACGATCGGCCGCTATTGTTCCATCGCTGACAAGGTCGAGATCCTGCTCGGCGGCGATCACCGCCTCGACTGGGCGTCGACTTATCCGTTCGCGGCGATGCGCGGGCTGTTCCCGGACGCCGCGGCGCCGGAGGATTTCCACGCCTCCCGGGGCGACGTGGTGATCGGGCACGATGTCTGGCTCGGATCGGGCTGCATGATCCTCTCAGGGGTGACCGTCGGGCACGGGGCCGTGGTGGCGGCCCGCGCCGTGGTGACCCGCGACGTGCCGGCCTACGCCGTGGTGGCGGGCAACCCGGCCAAGATCGTGCGCCACCGCTTCGACGCGGCGACCGTCGAGGCGCTCGTGGCGGCGGCGTGGTGGGATCTCCCGCACGACGCGGTGACGCGGCTGGTGCCGCTGCTGCAGAGCGGGCGGATCGCCGACCTGCTCGCGGCGTTGCGCGCGGGCGCGGATTCCCGTACCGGCGGGGCCCCATACGAAGACCATCCGAGATCCGGACGATGACCGACACGCCCCCCGACCGCCTCGCTTCCAACCCGAACAGCCCGTTCTACGACGAGAAGGTGCTGGAGCGCGGGGTCGGTGTCCGGTTCAAGGGCGTCGAGAAGACGAACGTCGAGGAGTACTGCGTGAGCGAGGGCTGGGTCCGCCTCTCGGCCGGCAAGGCCCTCGACCGGGCCGGCAACCCGATGACGGTGAAGCTGAAGGGCACCGTGGAGCCCTACTTCCGCGACCCCGCCGCGGACGCCTGATCCGCCACCCGCGCCAGGGCGGCCTCGAAGTTCCGGACGGCCTCGCGGACGAGGTTCCCGATCTGATCCGAGGAGCGCGGCCCGTCGATGACGAGGCTCGCGAGGATATCGGAGCGCCGAGCGCGCTGCTTGGCGGTGCGCCGGTGGTTCGAGACGCGCAGGTGCCAGGCGCAGTCCGGTCGCCGCAGGTAGAGGCTGTCGCCGCGCTCGTTCCGGGCGACGATGGCGAAGCCGTCCGCCTCCAGCATCCGCGCCGCGCGAGCGAGCGTCTTCAGCGGCGGGAGAGGCCCGTCGGCGGTCACGGCCCGGCCGGCTCGATCGTGCCGAGGCGGCGCCGCCCGAGCGCCCGCGCCTTCAGCGACAGGGCCGGCCGCTCGACCCCGTACCAGGACAGCGCCGCGACCGGCAGCGTGAGGGCGAGGGCCGGCACCAGCAGCGCGGGCCCGGAGGCGGCCGGCCACAGGGCGTGCAGCGTCTGCTGGACCGGCCAGCCGTAGAGATAGATCCCGTAGGAGAGGTCGGCCGCAGGGTCGAACAGGCCGCGCGCGAGGGGGCCGAGGGCGAGCCAGACCACGCCGTAGGCCTCGGCGAGGAACAGCAGGGCCGGGTAGGCCGGCGTCCGCGCGAGGACGAAGGCGCCGAAGACCAGGCAGGCGAGGGCCGCGGCCGAGACACGCAGGCGGTCGCGCCCAAGGTAGAGACACGCCCCGGCCGCGAAGATCAGCGGCAGGCGCAGCGCCGTCTCGGTGCCCTTGGGCAGGTCCGGACCGCGGAGGCCGCAGGCGATCGTCAGGGCGAGCGTCAGGCCGGCCACGATCAGGGGCGCCGACCACCGGCGCCGGAGCAGGCCGCACAGGGCGGCGACGAGGACGCCGAGGTAGCACAGCACCTCGTACTTGAGCGTCCAGACCGTGCCGAGGGGTGCCCGGTAGGGGTGGGATTCGAAGACGCCGGGCAGGGCGGCGTTGCTCTTGAAGGTCGTCAGCGTCCCGCGGATGAACGACCACAGGGCGGGATCGCGCCAGTACTCGGTGACGGGCAGGCGGGTCAGGGCCGCGCCGAGCCCGAGCGCGACGACGAGCGTCGCCGCCACGAGTCCCGGGAGGATCCGCAGGGTCCGGGCGAGGGCGTAGTCCCGGAGGCCGCGGCGGTCGCAGCTCATGGTGACCAGGAAGCCCGACACCGCGAAGAAGCCGTTCACCGCGTGTTCGCCCAGCGTGTAGCCGGTCAGCCGGGCGAGGGGCTCGTCGCCCGCCGCGCCGGTCGCGACGCTGAACGCGTGGGACACCACGACGGCCAGAGCCAACATCAGCCGCAGGCCGGTGAAGCCGTTGCGCCCGCGCGCCAGCGCGGTCGCGATCGTCGGCGCGCTCATCCGGTCAGACCCTCGCGGGCCAGCGCGGTCCGGCCGCGCAGGAAGGCGAGGGCGCCCGCGGCCGAGCCGCCGTAGCGCTCGAGTCCGGCCCGCCGGAGGACCAGACCCGACAGCAGCGCCTTCGGCAGGTTGGCGCCCAGGACGGCGAGGCTCGGGTCCGGGAGGCCGTACTTCCGGCTGACATAGGCGCGCGACCACGCCTGATGCCAGCGCGCGCGGAACACCCGTCCCGGCTCCGGCGCCGACGATCGGCCGCGACCGTGCAGCGCCTCGGCGCGGTGGACGTGGATCAGGGCGCGGCCGCTGTCGGCCACGCGCCGGCACAGGTCATCGTCCTCGTAGAACAGGAAGATGTTCTCGTCGAAGCCGCCGAGGTCGAGGAACAGGGCGCGCGGCATCATCAGGCAGGCCCCGGAGAGGAACGGCGCGCAGGCATCGCCCTGCGGCAGCGCGAGCCGGCCCGCGGGATTGGTCAGGTAGGGCGCGAGCAGGGACCGCGCCTGGAAGAAGAAGCGCCCGTCGGGTTCGACGAGGCGCGGGGCGATAAGCCCGGCATCCGGCCAGGTGCGGGCCGCGTCCAGCAGGGCGTCCACGGTGCCCGGCCGCAGCACGACGTCCGGGTTGACGACGAGGACGTGCTTCGCCGTCTCGGCCGCGCGGACGCCCCGGTTGTTGGCGCGGCCGTAGCCCTCGTTGCGGGCGTTGCGGATCACCTGCGCGCCGGCCGCCTCCGCGACCGACGCGGAGGCGTCCCGGCTGGCATTGTCCACGACGATCGCCGGCACATGCTCGCCGGCGAGCGCCGCGAGACAGGCCGGCAGCACGTCGGCGCTGTCGTGGGCGACGACGATCGCGACGAGGCTCGCCACCGCGGGGGACTATGGGCGCCTCAGGCCTTCTTCTCGGGCAGGTTGAGGCGAATGTGCAGCTCGCGCAGCTGCTTGGGGGTCGCCTCGGAGGGCGCGCCCATCATCAGGTCCTCGGCGCGCTGGTTCATCGGGAACAGCACGACCTCGCGGATGTTCGGCTCGTTGCACAGGAGCATGACGATGCGGTCCACGCCCGGCGCGATGCCGCCGTGCGGCGGGGCGCCCATGCGCAGGGCGTTGAGCATGCCGCCGAACTTCTGCTCCAGCACCTCGTGCCCGTAGCCCGCGATGGCGAAGGCCTTCTCCATCACGTCCGGACGGTGGTTGCGGATCGCGCCCGAGGACAGCTCCACGCCGTTGCAGACGATGTCGTACTGGAACGCCTTGATCCCGAGGATCCGCTTGGTGTTCGCGCCGTTCTCGTCCTCGCTCGCGAGGGCGTCCAGATCGAGCGCGAGGAACTCCTCGCGGTCGATGTTCGGCATCGAGAACGGGTTGTGGGAGAAGTCGATCCGCTTCTCCTCCTCGCTCCACTCGTACATCGGGAAGTCGGTGATCCAGCAGAACGCGTACTGGTCCTTGTCGCAGAGGCCGAGCTCGTCGCCGATCCGGACGCGCGCCTTGCCGGCGAGCCCGGCCGCCTTGGCCTCCGGACCGGCGGAGAAGAACACGGCGTCGCCCGCCTTCGCGCCGGAGCGCTCGGCGATCAGGGCCTGAACCTCCGCCGGGATGAACTTGGCGATCGGTCCCTTGCCGGTGAGCGCGCCGTTCTCCTCCTCGAACACGACGTAGCCGAGGCCGGGCGCGCCCTCGGAGCGGGCCCAGTCGTTGAGCTTGTCGAAGAACGAGCGCGGCTGGCTCGCTGCGCCGGTCGCCGGGATCGCCCGGACGACGCCGCCCGAGGCGACCACGCCCTTGAACGCCTTGAACGCCACGTCCTCGCGGGCGAACAGGTCGGAGACGTCGGCGATGATCAGCGGGTTGCGCAGGTCCGGCTTGTCGACGCCGTATTTCAGCATCGAGTCCGCGTAGGTGATCCGCGGGAATTCCTTGGTGACGCGCTTGCCCTCGGCGAACTCCTCGAACACGCCGCGCAGCACCGGCTCCACCGCCTGGAACACGTCCTCCTGGGTGACGAAGCTCATCTCGATGTCGAGCTGGTAGAACTCGCCCGGCGAGCGGTCGGCGCGGGCATCCTCGTCGCGGAAGCACGGCGCGATCTGGAAGTAGCGGTCGAAGCCCGCGATCATCGTCAGCTGCTTGAACTGCTGCGGCGCCTGCGGGAGCGCGTAGAACTTGCCGGGATGGACCCGCGACGGCACGAGGTAGTCGCGGGCGCCCTCGGGCGACGAGGCTGTCAGGATCGGGGTCTGGAACTCGAAGAAGCCACCCTCGCGCATCCGGCGGCGGAGCGAGTCGATGATCGCGCCGCGCTTCATGATGTTGGCGTGGAGCTTCTCCCGGCGCAGGTCGAGGAAGCGGTACCGGAGCCGCGTCTCCTCCGGGTACTCGAGGTCGCCGAAGACCGGCAGCGGCAGCTCGCCCGCCGGACCCAGCACCTCGAGGTCGTCGATGTAGACCTCGACCGCGCCGGTCGGCAGCTCGGCATTCTCGGTGCCGGCCGGGCGCGTGCGCACGCGCCCGTCGATCCGCACGACCCATTCCGAGCGCACGGCCTCGGCGGCCTTGAAGGCCGGGGAGTCGGAATCGATCACGCACTGGGTCAGGCCGTAATGGTCCCGCAGATCGACGAACAGCACGCCCCCGTGGTCGCGGATGCGGTGGCACCAGCCGGAGAGGCGGACACTCTGCCCGACATCGGACGGGCGGAGCGCCCCGCAGGTGTGGGAACGGTAACGGTGCATGACGGGCTTCTTCTGTGGGAAGGCCGGCACCATTCACGCGAGGCCCCCCAAGTCAAGCGCGGGGCGCGCAGAACGGCGCCGAAAGCCGCGCGCGACTCGCCTGCCGGCCTACCGCAGAAGACCCCGAATCCCCATATCATCTCCATGAACGACAACCTCTTTTTCGATCTGGAGCGCCCCGCGAAGGCGGCGCCCGAACGCGCCGCGGCCGGGTGGCGGACGCTGCCCCTCGAGGGCCGTTTCGACCTCGTCTACGAGGACGCGGCCGGGGCCTGGAGCAACCGCTCCCTCGACGCCCGCGAGCTCAGGCTCGGGCCGGGGCGGACGCTGCTCGGCGGCATCGATGCCCGGCGCGGCGGCTATCGCGGGTTCCGGGTCGACCGGATCCGCCGCCTCGTCGACGGGGCCACCGGCGAGCGGATCGAGACCGGCATCCTCGACCGCCTGCTCGCGCGCGCCGAGGCGCAGCGTCGGGCCGACGCGCTGCGGATCCGCCGGCAGGCGCGGGCGCGCCGGAAGGCGGCGGTCGCGGCCGTGGCGTGATCGCGGTCATCGGGCCGCCCGTGAACGCGTGAAAGATGGGGACCTGCGAAGCCGCGTCTCCCCATGTCCGCCGCGGTTGCGTATAGCCGGTGCATGGACCTGATCACCACCACTGACGCGCTGCGCCAGATCTGCACACGTCTCGCCGAGCAGCCCTTCGTGACCGTCGACACGGAGTTCATGCGCGAGACGACGTATTATCCGAAACTGTGCCTGATCCAGATGGCGGCACCGGACGGGACCGGCGTCCTGGTGGATCCGCTGGCGCCGGGGATCGACCTCGGGCCGTTCATCGCCCTCATGGCCGACGAGGGCACCGTCAAGGTGTTCCACTCCGCCCGCCAGGACCTAGAGATCATCTGGCTGATCGGCGGGATCCTGCCGCACCCGTTCTTCGACACGCAGGTCGCCGCCATGGTCTGCGGCTACGGCGATTCCGTCTCGTACGAGCAGCTCGTCAACGACGTCGCGAAGGCCAAGATCGACAAGTCCTCCCGCTTCACCGACTGGTCGCGGCGCCCGCTCTCGGAGGCGCAGCTGACCTACGCGCTGTCCGACGTCACCCACTTGGTGAAGATCTACGAAGTCCTCGTCGCCGAGCTGCTGCGGACCGACCGCGGCGCGTGGCTCGACGAGGAGATGGCGGTGCTGACGTCTCCCGAGACCTACCGCGCCGATCCCGCGCAGGCGTGGCGCCGCCTCTCCGGCCGCATGCGCAAGCCGCGGGAGATCGCCGTGCTGATGGAGGTCGCGGCCTGGCGCGAGAGCGAAGCGCAGACGCGCAACGTGCCGCGCGGGCGCGTCCTGAAGGACGAGGCGGTCATCGATATCGCCTCGGCGGCGCCGCGGAGCGCGGAGGCGCTCGGGCGGCTGCGGACGATCCCGGCGGGCTTCGAGCGCTCCCGGACGGGGGCCGACATCGTCGCCGCCGTGGAGCGCGGTCTCGCCCGCGACACGAGCGCCGTCCGGATGCCCGAGCGCGTGCGGCGGAGCGGCGGCAACGGCGCGATCGTCGAGCTCCTGAAGGTCCTGCTGAAGGCGGTCTGCGAGGCCGAGGGCGTGGCGCCGAAGATCATCGCCACGGTCGACGATCTGGAGGCGGTCGCCGACGACGACGACGCCGAGGTCCCGGCGCTGCAGGGCTGGCGCCGGACGCTGTTCGGCGAGAAGGCGCTGGCGCTGAAGCAGGGACGGCTGGCCCTCTCGGTCGAGTCCGGTCGCATCGTGGTCCGTCCCCTGGAAGCCGAACCTGTCGGCAGCGGCGCCGACCCGGACCGATGACGCCGCGGCGGCACTGACCGCACAATCCGCACTGGCGGGCGTGACTCGCCGCGGGTCCGGGATTAAATGGCAATTCGGTTGCCGCTTAATCCCGCCCCTGCGTCCCGCGTATGTTCGAGCCGAACGAGATCCTCAAGACGCTGACCGGACGCGGTCTCGTGTCGGCCGAAGGGTGTGAGGCCGTCCGCGTCCGCTACCGGGTCGTGGTCGAGAGGCGCGAAGGCGGTGTCGTCGCTTACGGCAATCTGTACGGCAGCTACGCGGGCCTGCGACCGGTCTGGCTCGAGCCCGATGCCCAGCTCCGCCTGTCCAACGGCCGTCGCCTCAATATCTCCGTGACCGACCTGATCGGCGACACTGCGGAGTTCGAGAGCACCGGGCCGGTCGGCGCGGTCTGACGCCGGCAAAAGCCGTTCAGCAGCTTCCGCCACCGACCCCGTGGTCCGCGTGCGCGACCCATGCCGATTCCCGAAGTCGGGATGATTCGGCAATTTGTCGCGCGCGAACCCCACCGATCACGCGGGGATCCGCGGAAAAACGGGATGCGGCGACTGGGCGCACAGCCGGATCCCGGGAAATTTCGGCAACCGATAGCCACCGAAGCGTCTTGCAGTGCAGTCCGCGGACCCGCAACGGCCGCGCGCCCGGGCGCGCCTGAATCCCGCACACCGCGCGGGGGACGCATGCTTAAGCGCAGCAAAGCTCGCCTGTTTGCAAGGTCTGCATGGGAGACGGACACAACCCCGTGAGACCGAGGCCAGAGCAGGCAGCATCTCTTGTGCGTCGCAACATTTCTTTTCGCAAACGCATGACATCCGTCGTGCCTGTGTCACTCGAAAAGAAGCTTTCACCGTGTGCCCACAGGCCTCGAACAGCGAGTTGACGGCGCTCAAAAATCTCTTAAGGTCCGGGCAAGCCTCGGTTTCGAGGGAGACGCCTCAGGGATGGCGGCTCCTGGCTAGGGGATCAGTAGATCTCCTCGAAGTCCACTATGCCCGCTACCGAGGCGTCCATCCCTGTCGCAAACAGTCAGGTCGGAGTCCGAGCGACGCCACTCTCTTCGCGCGCCGTGAGAACTCTCAAGACTTGTCGGAGGAACCCATGAGAGCGGTACATCTCCTTGCGCTCGGCGCAGGTGTCGCGGCCGTCGCCGCGCCGGCGCTGGCCAATGAAAGCGTCATGAAGGGCATCGCCAACCCGGCGGAACAGGTTCTTCAAACGGTAGACTACGCGAATACGCGCTACTCGAAGCTCGACCAGATCAACGCCAAGAACGTCAAGGACCTGCAGGTCGCCTGGACGTTCTCGACCGGCGTGCTGCGCGGCCACGAGGGCTCGCCGCTCGTCGTCGGCAACATGATGTACGTGCACACGCCGTTCCCGAACATCGTGTACGCCCTCGACCTCGACCACGACGCGAAGATCGTCTGGAAGTACGAGCCGAAGCAGGATCCGTCCGTGATCCCGGTCATGTGCTGTGACACGGTCAACCGTGGTCTGGCCTACGCCGACGGCGCCATCCTCCTGCACCAGGCCGACACCACCCTCGTGTCGCTCGACGCCAAGACCGGCAAGGTCAACTGGTCGGTCGTGAACGGCGACCCGAAGAAGGGCGAGACCAACACCGCGACGGTTCTGCCGGTCAAGGACAAGGTCATCGTCGGCATCTCGGGCGGCGAGTTCGGCGTGCAGTGCCACGTCACCGCCTACGACCTGAAGACCGGCAAGAAGGTGTGGCGCGGCTACTCCGAGGGCCCGGACGATCAGCTGATCGTCGACCCGGAGAAGACCACCTCGCTCGGCAAGCCGATCGGCAAGGATTCCTCGCTGAAGACCTGGGAAGGTGATCAGTGGAAGACCGGCGGCGGCTGCACCTGGGGCTGGTTCTCGTACGACCCCAAGCTCGACCTGATGTACTACGGCTCGGGCAACCCCTCGACCTGGAACCCCAAGCAGCGTCCGGGCGACAACAAGTGGTCCATGACCATCTGGGCGCGTAACCCGGACACCGGCATGGCCAAGTGGGTCTACCAGATGACCCCCCACGACGAGTGGGACTACGACGGCATCAACGAGATGATCCTCACGGATCAGAAGATCGACGGCAAGGAGCAGCCGCTCCTGACCCACTTCGACCGTAACGGCTTCGGCTACACGCTGAACCGCGCGGACGGCACCCTCCTCGTCGCCGAGAAGTTCGACCCGGCCGTCAACTGGGCGACCAAGGTCGACATGGACAAGGGCTCGAAGAACTACGGCCGGCCGCTGGTCGTGTCGAAGTACTCGACCGAGCAGAACGGTGAGGACACCAACTCCAAGGGCATCTGCCCGGCGGCGCTGGGCACCAAGGATCAGCAGCCTGCGGCCTTCTCGCCGAAGACCAACCTGTTCTACGTGCCCACCAACCACGTCTGCATGGACTACGAGCCGTTCCGGGTGACCTACACCCCGGGCCAGCCCTACGTCGGTGCGACCCTCTCGATGTACCCGGCCCCGAACTCGCACGGCGGCATGGGCAACTTCATCGCGTGGGACGGCGTCAACGGCAAGATCAAGTGGACGAACCCCGAGCAGTTCTCGGTGTGGTCCGGTGCTCTGGCCACCGCTGGCGACGTCGTGTTCTACGGCACGCTTGAGGGCTACCTGAAGGCTGTCGACGACAAGACCGGCAAGGAGCTGTTCAAGTTCAAGACCCCGTCGGGCATCATCGGCAACGTGATGACCTACCAGCACAAGGGCAAGCAGTACGTGGGCGTCCTCTCGGGCGTCGGCGGCTGGGCCGGCATCGGCCTCGCGGCCGGCCTGACCGACCCGAACGCCGGCCTCGGCGCGGTGGGTGGCTACGCGGCTCTGTCGCAGTACACCAACCTCGGCGGTCAGCTGACGGTCTTCGCCCTGCCGAACTAATCGGCCGCAGGGTTTGAAGTGAAAAATGGTGCCGGCGCGGGTTCCCGCGCCGGCATCCTTGTGATTAGACTTTCTCGCAAGAGGCTGCGTCTCGGAGGGAGACCAAGAGCCTCGATCAAGGGAGACACATGCGTTGCTCAACCTCAGCAAGATCGTAACGCGGCCGGTTATCGCCGCCCTCGCCCTAGCGACCGTCTCGACGGTTGCCGTACATGCTGAGGATGCCAAGCCCGCCGACCCCAAGCTGGCGAATTCGCTGAACGCGAACGACAAGACCGCCGAGCAGGATGACAAGCTCCTGAAGAAGGACGCGGCCGTGAAGGTCGACGACGGCAAGTACTTCGACGCCGAGGGCCACCCGACGTTCCATGTGACCCAGGACGGCAAGATGCTCGACTGGTACACCTACTCGGGCTACCGCCGCTATCACGCCGAGTGCCACGTCTGCCACGGCCCGGACGGCATGGGGTCGACCTACGCGCCGGCCCTCAAGGACTCGCTGAAGCACCTCTCCTACGAGGAGTTCATCGGCATCCTGGCGGGCGGCAAGCAGGAAGTGAACGCCGCCGAGCAGAAGGTCATGCCGGCCTTCGGCGACAACAAGAACGTCATGTGCTACTCGGACGACCTCTACGTCTACCTCAAGGCGCGCGCCTCCGGCGCGATCGGGCGTATCCGTCCCTCCGAGCACGAGGGCAAGCCCGAGACCGCCAAGAAGGCGGAGAAGGAATGCATGGGCGGCTGATGTCGTCTCCTGCCCGGATCGCCGTTCTCTGCGCCCTGACCGTCTTCGGGGCGCAGGGCGCGCTCGCCCAGCATCTGCCGGATACCGTCACCACGGACGTGCTGCGCGTCTGCGGTGATCCGGGCAACATGCCGTTCTCCGAACGCAAGGAGGACGGCTTCGAGAACAAGATCGCGGCGATCATCGCCGACGAGCTGAAGATCAAGGTCCGCTACTACTGGCTGACGCAGGGTCCGGGCTTCGTGCGCAACACGCTCGGAACCGGCCTCTGCGACGTCATCATGGGCCAGGCCTTCGGCAGCGACCTGGTCCAGACCACCAATCCCTATTATCGATCGGCCTACACGCTGGTCACCCGCGCGGGCGAACTCGACGGTGTGACGGCCCTCGACGACCCGCGGCTGAAGGGCAAGAGCATCGGCGTGATCGCCGGGACGCCGCCGGTCAACCGGATGGGCGAACTGGGCCTCGTCTCGGCCATGAAGGCCTACGCGCCCTACCAGCTCGACCCGTCCCGCAAGCACCAGACGGTCGCTGCTGAGATCGTCGCGGCCCTGGCCGCGAAGGAGATCGACGCGGCCGTCCTCTGGGGCCCGGCGGCGGGCTGGCTCGCTAAGCAGTCCGGCACGCCCATGAGCGTCGTGCCACTGCTGAAGGAGCCGGAGCGTCCGCCGATGGCGTACCGGATCGCCATGGGTGTCCGGATCGGCGAGAACGACTGGAAGCGCTCGCTGAACACCATCCTGCGCAAGCGCAAGGCCGACATCGACAAGGTCCTGCGCGACTACGACGTGCCGCTCCTCGACGAGGAAGAGAACAAGCTCGTCGCCCCCGGCGAGCGCTGACGCGCAGCGCCGCGGCGCGCGCCGCCATCAGGCGCGCGCGATACCGGTCGAGTCGAGCTTCGCCAGGGCGTCCACCACGCGCTCGCCGCCGATGACGAGGTCGGGCGCGATCTCCGCCAGCGGGACGAGCACGAAGGCCCGCTCGCGCACGTAGCGGTGCGGCAGGACGAGGCGCGCGTCGTCGATGCTGGCGCCCTCGTAGGCCAGGACGTCGATGTCGATCACACGGGGCCCCCAGCGCTCCTCGCGGATCCGGCCGAGGTCGTGCTCCACCTGCAGGCAGGCGTCGAGCAGCCCGTGCGGATCGAGGTCGGTCTCGACCGCCACGGCCCCGTTCAGGAACCACGGCTGATCGGTCTTGCCCCAGGGCGGGGTCCGGTAGTCGGCCGAGCGCGCCACGACGTCGATGCCCGGGATCGCGGCGAGACCGGTGACCGCGCGGTCGAGCATCGCGGCCATGTCGCCGACATTGCTGCCGATGCCGAGATACGCCCTCATCGACCGGCTCCGCGGCGGCGCGTGATCGCGACGCCGACGCTGTCCAGGATGGCGGGGACGGGCGCGCTCGGCTTGTCGACCTGAACGGTGATGGCGTCGACCTGCGCGAAGCGCGCGAGGATCTCCGCGGCGACCGTCTCGGCCAGGGCCTCGATCAGGTTGAATCGGCGCTCGGTGGCGATCGCGACCGCCACCGCCGTGAGATCCGCGTAGCTCACCGTGCCGGCCACGTCGTCGGAGCGGCCCGCCGGGCCGAGATCGAGTTCCGCTTCCAGGGAGATGTAGAAGCGCTGACCGAGCACCGCCTCCTCGGCCAGCACGCCGTGCCGGCCGAACACGGCGATCCGGGTGACGCGGATCAGGTCGCCCGCCATGCTCAGCGCGCCTCCGGCCGCATCACGGCGTCGACGACGCGCATCGCGTCGATATGCGCGGCCACGTCGTGCACGCGCACGATGTCGGCCCCGAGGGTCGCCGCGACGGCGTGGGCGGCGAGGGACCCGTGCAGGCGGTCCGCCGGACGGGTCACGCGGTCGTGCAGGCGTCCGAGGAGCGACTTGCGCGAGACGCCGACGAGGACCGGAAAGCCGAGGGCGCGGATCTCGGGCAGCCGCCGCAGCGCCTCGAGATGCTGGTTCCAGGTCTTGCCGAACCCGACCCCCGGATCGAGCACGATCTCGGAATCCGCGAGGCCCGCCCGGTGGGCGATCGCGAGGGACCGCTCGAAGAAGGCCAGCATGTCGGCGACGATGTCGAGCTCCGGCTCGATCGTCTCGCGGTTGTGCATGATGATGACCGGCGCGCCGTGGGCGGCCGCGACGTTGGCGATGTCGGGCTCGCGCTGGAGGCCCCAGACGTCGTTCACGATCCGCGCGCCGGCCTCGAGCGCGGCGCGCGCCGTCGAGGCCTTGTAGGTGTCGATCGAGATCGGCACCGGCAGCCGCGGCGCCACGGCCCGGATGACCGGCACGACGCGCGCCTGCTCCTCCTCGGCGGGGACCGCAACGTGGCCGGGCCGCGTCGATTCCCCGCCGACGTCGAGGATCGCCGCCCCTTCGGCGACCAGCCGCTCGGCCTGGGCCACGGCCTCGGCCTCCCCGGCGAACAGCCCGCCGTCGGAGAAGGAATCGGGCGTGACGTTGAGGATGCCCATGACCAGCGTGCGGCCGCCGAGCGCCGGCAGCAGGTCGGACAGGCGGGAAGAGGGGGTCACAGGCGGGTCCCGTTCACGAGCGCGGTTCGGGAGCCGGTGTGCGCGAATCGGGAGGCCGGCGCAACGCCGGCCTCGCCGTGCGGCTCAGACCTGCCCGTCAGCCGTGGTAGCAGCGGATCTCGGCCTCGGCCTGGGCGCGGCGCAGCTCCGCGACCTTGTCGTCGAAGATCTTGGTCGACTTGAACTCGTTCGCCCGGTTGCCGATGCCCTGCCGCATCGAGAGCACCGTGCTCGCCTGAACGTACTTGTCGTAGGGGAGGATCGCGGCGAGCTGGTCCAGCGAGCACGAGCATTTCTGCAGGCTCTCGCGGGTCTGGCCGTTGGCGGCCATGCAGCCGAACACGTAGTCGACCCGCGCGTCGGTCGGATAATCGTTCTCCTCGGCGGCCCAGCCGGCCAGGCCCGACAGCGTCAGGGCGAGGGCGGCCAGCGCGCTCCGTTCAGCCAGCCTTCTGATCATAGCTCAGCTTCTCCTCAAGCAGCTCGCCGCCGTCCGGGCTCTTCGACGACGCTTCGATCGAGACGATCTCGCCCGGCACCGAGGGCGCGGTGACGAAGGTATAGGTCATGTCGTCCATGCCGCGCATGCGCTGCGCCATCGCGTCGCCCGCGAACGGCTTGGTGACCACGCGCCAGCCGTCGACCTCGCGGCCGCCGATATCCACCTTGGTCGGCGTCACCGTCGCCTTCTCGCGCAGGCCCTTGCGGATCGCGAGCTTGAGGTAGCGCGGGTTCGCCTCCAGCACCTTCGCGACGGCCCGGAGATGGTTCTCCAGGAACAGCGAGACGACCGGGTTGCCCGCCATGTCCTCGAACGGGCCGGCCGGCATCCGGTTCAGCCCGGAGAACATCACGACGCTGATGTCGCGGCCCTCGGTGGTCTTCCCGGGCGTCACCTTCAGCTGGATCGTGTCCTCGAGCGGCGCCCCGAACGGCCCCTTCGAGATCCCCGAGCGGCGCAGGTAATCGTAGGTCAGCGTCGAGCCCGCGGCCGTGTTCTTCATGTGCGGCTGGTCGAACAGCAGATCCGCCGCGGAGGGCGGGGCAGCGGCGTTCGCCGGGGTGACGGTGGCGGGCTTCGGCGCGTCCTCGGCGAGGGCCGGCAGCGCGGCCAGAGCCAGCGCGACCGACGTCGCGGCGAGGCCCCTCACGACAAGACTTCTCACGAGTTCACTTCCTCCTTGAGCGGCGACCGGACGTTGCTGCCGATCGTCCGGTAGACGTAGTCGGGCGGGTTCTCAGCCGCCTCCTCGGTGGCGAGCGCCCGCACCTTGGCGTGGAGCGGCGAGAGCGAGCAGGCCGGGTCCGTGGCCGCCGCGTCGCCGGCGAGCGCGAGCGCCTGGCAGCGGCAGCCGCCCCAGTCCTTCTCGCGCCGGTCGCAGGAGCGGCAGGGCTCCTTCATCCAGTCGGTGCCGCGATAGGCCGTGAAGGCCGGCGAGTCGCGCCAGATCTCGCCGAGCGAGCGGTCGTTGACGTTCCAGAACTCCAGCCCCGGGATCGTCTCGGCCGCGTGGCAGGGCAGGACCTTGCCCTGGGGCGTGACGTTCATCAGCTTGCGGCCCCAGCCGCCCGCGCAGGCCTTCGGGTACTTCGCGTAATAGTCGGGCACGACGAGGTCGATGACGAGCTGGCCCTTCAGGCGCTCCCGGGCCGCCTCGACGATCCGGATCGACTCGTCCACCTGCGCCTTGTCGGGCATCAGCGCCGCCCGGTTGACGTAGGCCCAGCCGTAATACTGCGTGTGCGCCACCTCGAGCCGCTTGGCGCCCATCTTCACCGCGAGATCGATGAAGCCCGCCACCTCGTGGATGTTGCCGCGGTGGATCACCGAATTCAGCGTGAGGGGCAGGCCGAGCGCGACCACCTTGGCGGCGAACTCGAACTTCTGCGGCTGCGCGTTCTTCAGGCCGCCGATCTTCTCGGCGTTCTGCGCGTCGACGCCCTGCACCGACAGCTGCACATGGTCGAGGCCGACGTCGTAGAGTGCCTGCAGCTTGCCCAGCGCCCCGCCGACGCCGGACGTGATCAGGTTCGAGTACAGGCCCAGATCGGCGCAGGTCTTGGTGATCTCGACGATGTCGTTGCGCGCCGTCGGCTCGCCGCCGGACAGGTGCACGTGCAGGACGCCGAGCGCCGCCGCCTCCCCGAGCACGCGCTGCCACGTCTGCGTGTCGAGCTCGCCCGACCGCCGGTCGAGCTCCAGCGGGTTCGAGCAGTACGGGCAGCGCAGCGGGCAGCGATGGGTCAGCTCGGCGAGCAGACCGACCGGGGCCGGCGCGTCGGGGCGGTTCGGCGTCAGCGCGTTCATCGCTCGAGAACCCGTTTCTCCGCGAGGCCGTCGAGCATCACCAGGATGTCGGCCTCGATGGCGCGGGGATCGGCCGCGTAGGTCTTGCCCAGCTCGTCCGCGATGTCGGCGACGCTCCGCGCGCCGTCCACGAGCTTCAGGACCGCCACGGCGTTGTCGTCGAGGTCGAAGGTGCGCTCGGGGGCGAGCAGGACCCACTTGCCGCGGGTCTCGTCGTTGCGCAGCCGGACGCCGCGCGGCAACCGCGGTCGGTCGCCGGCCGCCATCTTCCCGCCGGCCGCTCCCGGCTTGGCCTGAGACGCCTCGGCCACCAGACCCTCGCCGGGCTGCCACGCGTCCGGCGGGACCATGCCGGGGGCCACGTAGGCGAAGTACAGGGCGTCGAGCTGCGTCCACAGCACGGTGCACTTGAACGTCAGCGCCGCCATCGCCTGCCGCTGCAGCTCCGGCGTCGTGGCGTGCTGCTTGACGTAGTCCAGGGCGAAGTCCGCGTCCCGCGGCGCCTGGGTCAGGCGCTTGTCGAAATAGGCCAGCGTGTCCTTGGTGATGAAGTCGTAGTTCTTCAGCATCCCGGCCACGCGCTCGGAGATGATCGTCGGCGAGAACATCTCGGTCAGCGACGAGGCGATCGCCTCCAGGAGCGTCCGCTCGGAGACGAAGTGGACGTAGGCCTCGACCGAGAACTTCGTGGCCGACAGGATGCCGCGGGTCGACAGCACGTAGTCGCGGTCGAAGCCGACGCCCTCGGCCAGCTTGAGCCAGCGCTCGATGCCGCCGTCACCCTCGTGGTCGCCGTCGTGGTCGACGATCCGCTGGCGCCAGATCCGCCGCAGCGACGCGTCGGTCATCCGCGCCAGCACGGCGGCGTCCTTCACCGGAATCATCGCCTGGTAGTAGTAGCGATTCAGCGCCCAGGCCCGGACCTGGTCCTTCGACAGCTTGCCGTCGTGCAGCAGCCGGTGGAACGGGTGCAGGTTGTGGTAGCGGCGCGCGCCGATGTCGCGCAGGGCCGCCTCCAGTTCCTCGGGACTCAGGAGACGCTGGCTGTCGGCGGCATCGGGGGTCGGGAAAATGGCGTTCATGGCGTGTCCGGCGTCCGTCCTCAGGTCGCGTTTCCTGTGTTCCGATCCCGCCCTCGTGCGCGGGGCGACTGTCCGGGCTCAGCCACGATATAGTGCCGTCCCCCCGGGCGCCCAACCATCGCCGGCGAGCGTCCGTCGCGCATAAGGCCGCGGCGCGGGGATCCGGCAGGCCGTCGGCGCGGCGTCCTAGAGCGTCAGACCCAGCCCGTCATGCGCCACGGTCCAGCCGGCCGCCTCGACATCGGCCCGCTCCGGCGAGCCCTCGACCAGGACCGGGTTCGTGTTGTTGATGTGCACGAAGACGCGGCGCCCGATCTCGACCGAAGCCAGGGCCTCGATCGAGCCGTTCTCGCCGCGCATCGGCACGTGACCCATGCGCCAGCCGGTCTTGGTGCCGACGCCGGCCCGGATCATGTCGTCGTCGTGCAGGACGGTTCCGTCGAAGAGCAGCGCGTCCACGCCGGCGATGCGCGCGCGCAGACCGTCCGTCACCCGGGCACATCCGGGAATGTAGGCGAGGCGCCGGCCGCCGGCTTCGATCAGGGCGCCGACCGTGGTCTCGGTCTCGGCGCCGATCTGCATGGTCTCGTCCTCCAGCCAGAGCGGCACCTTGCCGGGAACCGGGAAGAGGGTGACCGACAGGCCGGGGAGGGGCTCGAAGCGCTGGTCCATGCCGATCGGCCGACGGGCGACCACGCCCTCGGCCATCACGTCGAAGACGCGGTTGGCGTTGACCGAATCGAGGATCCCGCGCGTGCCATAGAGCGTGTAGGGCTGACCTTCGCGCAGGGTCAGGAGACCCGCGACATGGTCGACGTCGCCGTTGGTCAGGAGCACGGCGCGGATCGGCGAGTGGCGCAGACACTCGCGCGGATGCATCTGCGCATTGTCGAAGAGCTGTTGCCGGATGTCCGGCGAGGCGTTGATCAGCAGCCAGTCCGACCCGTCCGCGGAGACCGCGATGCTCGACTGGGTCCGGGGCCGCACCCGGTCCGACTCGGACCGCGCCAGCGTGCAGATGGGGCAGCGGCAATTCCACTGGGGAAGGCCGCCGCCGGCCGCGGAACCGAGGATCACGACGCGCATGGTGCGGCTCCCGAGATCCCCGGCCCGTGAAACTCAGTTGAAGGTGTCGATCTCGGCCGACTCGTAGCTCGTCACTTCCATGCCGACGCAGATCTCGGACACGATCGGGGCAGCCCACTTCATGGTGTTTCTCCTCAGGCAACATCTACACCGAGTGTCACGCGGTTCCTAAGAGGACCCTAAGACACTGATGGCGCTCTCATTTCCGGCGCCGGAGAGGTATCGACGATTCACGCGCGGGCTTCAAGCACTAAGTTGCCGGATCCTCCCAAATTTTTCGTGAGAGACTTCCTAAGCGTCCGGAAACCATCGCGAAATGGGCGGGCCTGCGACTAAAGTACAGGGGCCTACTGGCGGAAGTCGGGACCGCGCAGTTCCAGCATGAATCCTTTACCCCGCACGGTGACGAGGCCGGGCCCGCCGTAGCGCACGAAATCGGCCATCTTGGAGCGCAGGTAGCCGATATATACGTCGACCACGTTGAGGGAGAGCCCGCCCTGGCTCGCCCACAGCCGGTCGAAGATGTCGGCGCGCGAGACCGGCTTGCCGATATTCTCCATCAGCATGGCCAGCAGGTCGGCCTCGCGGGGCGTGAGGCGGGCGCTCGCCTCGCCGCAGCTCGCCTGCCGGGTCTCGAGGTCGAGCATCAGCTTGCCGGCGGTGATGCGCGAGCGCGGCGCCTCCGCCTGCTCGCGGCGCATCAGGTGGGTCCGCAGGCGCGCGACCAGCTCGTCGAACTCGAAGGGCTTGATGATGTAGTCGTCGGCGCCGAGCGCCAGGCCCTCGGCCCGGTCGCGGATCTCGTCGCGGGCCGAGAGGAACAGGATCGCGCCCGGGAAGCCGCCCTCGCGCAGGGACCGGCAGACGTCGTGGCCCGAACCGTCCGGGAGGTTGATGTCGAGCAGCACCGCGCCGGGGGCCGGGTCGTGGGCCGCCTTCAGGGCCTCGTCGACGCAGGCCGCCGTCCCGACCTCGAATCCCTCGGCCTCGAGCCCTCGGGCGAGGAGGCCGCGGATGTCGATATCGTCCTCGACGATCAGGATCCGCGTCATGCGGCCGACTCCTTCACCTGCGCGCCCAGTTGGGCGCCCACTTGGGCGCCAACGGCAGCGCCGTCGACCGGGCCCGTCTCCCATGCCGGATCGCAGGCCGGGATGTCCAGGGTGACCCGGGCCCCGCGCCCGTCCGGCCCGGGGCCGAGCCGGATCGTGCCGCCGTGCTGCTCCACGATCCACCGCGCCAGCGCGAGCCCGATGCCGAACCCGGTCTCGTCCGGTCCGGCGCCCGAGCCGCGCTTGAAGCGCTCGAACAGCGCGTCCTCCGGCGCGCCGAAGCCCGGTCCGTCATCCGTGATGGTGATCCGTCCGACCGGTCCGGGCCCTGCCGCCAGGGCGACCTCGACCCGGGTGAGGCCGGCGGCGTGGCGGAGCGCGTTGTCGACGAGGCTCTCGACGGTCTGGCGCATCCACTCGCGGTCGGCGAGGCTCTCGACGTCGCGGGTGCCGGGATCGAGGGTGAGGCCCACCCGGCGCCGCGCCGCCTCGGAGCTCATGTTGTCCACGGCCTCCGCCAGGACCTGGGCGAGCCCCAGGCGGCGCTTGTCGAACGCGATCTCGCCGGATTCCGAGCGCGCGACGCGCAGCAGGTCCTCGACGCGCAGCTTGAGGCGCTGCGCCCGCTTCTTGATCGTCGCGAAGACCGGTCCCGGATCGGTGCCCCGGGACGCGCCGCGCAGGGCGAGGTCGCACTCGCCCAGGATCACCGTCAGGGGCGTGCGCAGTTCGTGGCTGACATCGGCGAAGAAGCGGCGGCGGGACTGATCGACGGCCTCGAGCCGGGCGTTGGCGGCGCGCAGATCGGCGGTGCGGGCCGCCACGGTGTCCTCCAGCGCCGCCCGGTCGGCCGCGACCCGCGATTCCCGGCGAGCGAGGCGGGCGGCCATGCGGTTGACGTTGGTCATGAGCAGGCCGAGCTCGTCCCGCGTGGCGACGGAGAGGCGCGTATCCAGGGCGCCGTGGCCGATGGCGCTCGCGGCGCGGCGGACCTCCTCGATGCGGGCCAGGGTCGGCCGGGTGACGCCGCGGTAGAGGATCGCCAGCAGCACGAGGGCCGCGGCCACAGCGGCGGCGGCCGCCACCCGCAGGCGCTCCGAGAGCGCCCGGGCCTCCTCGGAGCCGAGCGCCATGCTGCGCCGCTCGGCCTCGATCAGGAAGGAGAGCGGCTGGCCGGTCATGGCACCGAAACCGTTGAGCGCGCCCTTGATCGCGTCCTGACGCCGCTCCGGCTCGGTCTGGCGGCTGATCAGCGACACCTGCCGGTCCAACACGGCGCGCGCCGCGCGCAGCTGCGCCATGGGGCGGGTGCGGGCGGCGTACTGCATCCGGTCGGCCGGGTCGTCGCTCGGCGGGAAGCTCTTGGCGAGCGCCTCGTCCACGGTGGCCAGGGCGCGGTCGGCGTTGTCGCGGGCGATCGCCATCGCCTCGGGCTGGCCGTCGGGATTGCCGACGGTCTCCACCGCCGCGAGACCGAACTGCGTGAGGCGGCCGGACAGCTCGGCCAGCAGCTCCAGGCGCCGCTGGGCCTCGAGGGTCCGGTCGACGGTGCGCTCCGCCGCCCCGATGGCCGCCAAGGCGGCCGCGGCGGCCAGCATCACCACGATGGCGGTGCCGCCGAGCAGCAGCGCGAAGCGGACCTTCAGCGAGCGCATCGTCCCCGTCCCGACCTCAATCCCGCCGTGCAGGCGGGCCCGAGCATGGCACCGCCGGAGCGCCGAACCAAGGTCCCGTCACAGGTCCTTCGGCAGGCTGCCCTTCGCGGCGCAGCGCCACCGCTCCACGTGCCATTCCGGATGCGCCGCCTGCCACGTCGCGAGCGCGCTCTGCGAGTTGCGCAGGCACACGAAGGGGCTCGATCTCTCGAAGGACATCTCGATCCGGTCCTCGCGGCAGGTCGAGGGCTGGGCGACGAGACAGATCGACAGCAGCAGCAGCATGGGCGCCTCCCCGGGCTGCCGGCCTCGTGCGGGCCGGCTTGGCGGGGAGCATAGGACGCGTCCACGCCCCTTGCCCAGGCGGCGTCAGGCCGCGACCCAGATCTCGCCCTTGGCGATCGTCGCGAGGTCGCCGGAGTAGCGGCGCAGCGGGTTGCCGAGGAGGTCGGCGTGCTCGGCGCTCAGGCCGCGCAGGGCCTTGGCCAGCAGCCGCAGGAACACGAGGTCGTGCGTCCCGGTCTCCACGAAGGTCGGCGACATCCGGCCGTGGCTGCCGACGAGGAGCGTCCCGCGGCGCATGCCGAAGCCGGGATGATCGCCCACCGCGAGCGCCGCCAGGGTGCCGGCGATCATGCGCGAGCCCGCGAAGGCGCCCGCGCGCCCGGCCACGATCGTCCCGCGCCGCATCCGGTCGCCGAGATGGGCGCCGGCGCTGCCGCGGATGATCAGCGTCGCGCCGTCGAGGCCGGCCTTCGCGGCGTAGACCGCGCCACCGGCATAGTCCCCGGCATCGCCCTCGACGGTGATCGTGCCACCGGTGGCACCGGAGGCCGCGTAGGGTCCGGCATGGCCGGTGACGGTGAGGCTGCCGCCCGCCATGCCGGCGCCGAGGCGCTGGCCGACATCGCCGGTCACCCGGATCGTACCTTCGGACAGCGACGCTCCGACCCGGTCGAGGCGCTCGTGGCCGCCCTCGATGGTCAGGGTGTCGGAGCCGTCCAGCGCCACCGCGAAGCAGTCGCCGAGGCGCACGCCGGTCCGGGTCGTCCCGATCTCGAGGCGCTCGGCCTCGCCCTGGGACAGGCGACTGAGCGCCCGCGGGTTGACGTTCAGGAGGTCCAGGCGCTCGGGCGGGGCCGCGCGCAGGGTGAGGGTGCTCACGGCTCAGCCCTCCGGCTTGGCGCTGTCGCGCGCGATCAGGTCGCGCAGGTGGTAGTGGTGGCGGCCGAGATTGCCGCCGTAATTGCCGGCCGTGACGGCGATCAGGCCGTGCTTGCCGCCGATCTCGGTGGCGGCGTGCAGGCCGGCGCGCATCGAGTCGGACACGCCCTGCGAGGTGAGGGCGTCGATCACGATCTCCAGCACCACGCCGCACTCGGCCGGGAGCGCCGAGCCGGCGCGGCCCTTCAGGGTCGGGCAGTAGGCATCGTTCGTCGAGGCCATCATGCCCTTGGTCCGGCCGCCGACCTTGGAGCCGGAGCGGACGATGCCGCCCGGGAACGGCAGGATCGCGCCCGGGACCGCCTTGGCGGCCTCGACGGCGATCTCGGCGACCTTGAGCGTCTCGGCGTGGTTCCGCCCGAGGAACAGCAGGTTGCCGCCGCCGACCGCGCCGTCGACGGCCCGGACCGAATCCTCGCAGAGGAACTCGCCGTCCATCACCGGGATGCGCCAGTAGCGCCGGGCCTTGCCGGTGGCGTCGGGCAGGCGCTTGGCCACCGCGAACCCGTCGCCGAAATAGCGGATCGCGCCGCCGAGCTTGATCTTGGTCGGCCCGTCGACACCCGCGTAGCAGGCGGTGCCCGGGCAGGTGAGGATGCACTGCCCGACGCGCTTGATCAGCTGGTCCTTGAGGCCGTTCGGCTCGAAGCCGAACAGCAGGATGCGCACGCCCGGCCGACCGTCCGGGGTCTCCTCGGGCGACAGCTCGGCGTCGATGCCGGCCTCGGCGCCGCAGCCGATCACCGAGGTGGCGAAGCCGGTCATCGTGGTCGCGGCGATCATCGCCCACTTGGCGGTGTCGTTCGTGACGATGATGGCCGTGCCGGCCACGTCGAACGCCTCCGCGAAGGTGTCGACGACCGGGATGCCGTTGAGGGTGAGGTCAGACATCGTACTTCCCGCGGCTCGCCCCGCTGATCACGCCCGGCATGGCACCGCCTCGAAGTTCTCCCGGCCCTCGCCGAAGGCCGCGTCGGGCACGGCGAAGCTGTCGAGGCCCTCGCCGAACCGCTCCGTGAGGTAGGTGTCGGCGCGCTTCGCCATGGCCTTGTCGGACTCGACGGTCAGCGACAGCGTGCGGCCGGCGCGCCACTCCACGACCTCGCCGTCCTCGACGATCGGCACGCCGTCCTTGAGGACGAGCTTGGCGGCGGTGAACATCGCGGTGCGGTTCGCGTCGTCGCGGTAGACCGCGATGTCGGCCCGGGCGCCGGCCCGCAGGTGGCCCCGGTCGGCGAGGCCGAGGAGCTTCGCCGGTCCGGACCGGGTCAGCTGCGCGATCTCCGAGAGCGTGTACTCGCGCTCCAGCCCGGGGAGGCTCGACCGCTCGCCGACCACGCTCGGCAGCGTCGCGATCTCGCGGTCGCGCTCCGACTTGTCCATCAGCAGGTGGATGATGCGGGGATACTGGGTGAACGGGCCGCCGTTCGGGTGGTCGGTGGTCAGGATCGTCCGCTCCGGGTCGGTGGAGAGCAGCATGATCTCCAGGCCGATCGCCCATTGCAGCGAGCTGGTCGGGCCCCGGGGCCGGTACAGGAACGGCACCACCCCGCCGCCCTCGGCGTCGCCCGCGTTGAGGACCCACTTCTTCGGCTTGGCGCCCTTCCGGCCGGCGAACTGGCGGAGGATGTCGAGGGACACCGTCACGGTCTGGCCGAACACGACCTGCCCGATATCGAGAGTGGCGTTCGGGTTGTCGGTGATCGCCTGCGCGATCCGCTCGGCGGCCGAGCGGAAGCCGCCGGTTCCGGGATTGGCCGGGTCGACCGCGCCGTAGGCGTAGAACTGCGCGTGGGCGAAGTGGATGCGCCGTCCCTCCGCCGCGTCCAGCGTCGCCATGAAGCTGTCGTCGGCCCCGGGCAGGCCGAGGTTGTTGCAGTGGACGTGCAGCGGGTGCGGCACGCCGATCTCCTCGACCGCGTCGAGGAGCGAGCCCATGATCTGCCGGGTCGAGAGCCCGTAGCAGGGGATCTCGTCGTCGAGGGAGAGGCGCAGGGCCCCGTCCTTGAAGGCGGAGGCGCCGCCGGCGTTGATGCACTTGACCCCGAGGCCGCGCGACTGGGCGACCGACAGGGCGACGAGGTCGCGCACGGCGTTGCCGCCCTGGCCCTCGCGCAGGAGCTGCAGGAGCTGGTCGTCGTTGCCCATCACGGTCAGGGCGCCGCGGTCGAGCAGCGGGATGTCGGCGAGTTCGAGCTGCGTGCCCAGCGCGTGGGTCGGCGGCATCGCCGGCTCGACGGCCGTGGTGTAGCCCATCCGCGCGTAGGTCGAGCCGATCCAGGCCGCCGCCCCGCCCGCGTGGGCGAAGGGATGGCCGTCAGGCGCCGCCTCGCTGACGTAGAGGTCGGGCAGGAGCAGCCGCGAGGTGATCACGTTGCCGCCGGCGATGTGCGAGTGCACCTCGACGCCGCCCGCCATCACCACGCAGCCCGCGGCGTCGATCACGGCGTCGGGCTCGCGGCCCGGCGGATCGATCACGCGGCCGTCCTCGATCCAGACGTCGCCCACGGAATCGCGGGACGCGGTCGGATCGACGACGCGCCCGCCCCGGATCACGCTCAGCATGCGGGTTCACTCCTCGACGCGGCCGGGCCCGTGACCAGGCGCTCCTTCAGGGCGCCCAGCACCGACGCGGCCGACGGCAGATCCGACGGCGCCGAGGCCGGCCAGAAGGTCAGCGCGGCGCGCTGCTCGTTCCACAACACGCCGCCGTGGTCGCGGCCGGGCTGGCCGACCGCGATCACCACCTCGGCGGCCCCGGCCTCACCGTCCGCGACCAGCGCGACGGAGGGGACGTTCGACAGCCAGTCCGGGCGCGACACCGGGACGGCGCCGAGCCAGAGAACGGCGTCGACCTCGCCGGCGGCGACCTGCCGGGTGGCGTCGAAGCGCCAGGGATCGTGCTCGGGCACGCGGCGCCCGAAGCCGCTGCGCGGCGCCTGCCCGGTGAGCCAGGCCGAGACCGGCACCACCGCCCGGTCCTGGCCGGTGCCGCCGACCGCGAGGGTGAAGCAGCGCGTCGTCTCGCTGAGCTCCATGGCGAGGCCCTGGAGCATCTCGATGCCGACCTCGCCGAGTTCGGCGGCGTCGTAGAGGAGGATTCCGTACTGCGCGGCGGCGAGCTGCGCGGCGATCTGGCCGGGGAGATCATCGCCGGCGAGGTGGCCGCGGGCGTGGGCGCGCAGCACGCCGACCGCCTCGGTCAGCCCGCCCTCGGCCGGCCAGGACAGGGACGCGGTGGCGTTGGCACCGACGGCCAGCAGGGTGCGGTCCGACCCGGCGGCGCGACCGCGGCCGGGCTTGCCGTCGACGAGGCGCTTCAGGAGCGGCGCCTGCCAGGGGGCGGCGCCGACCACCAGCACCACGTCGGCGCGCCCGACGGCCTCGGCGGGTGTCGAGGTCAGCGCCCCGACCCGGCTCAGCGCCCCGAGGTCCGCGTAGGTGCCGGCCGCGCCGGCGGTGTCGACGGAGGCGCCGATGCGCCCCGCGAGATCGTAGGCCGCGCGGATCGCGGCCACGTCGGCGCTGAGGCCGGCGATCACCGGCGCGCGCGCTTTGGCGAGGAGGGATGCGGCCGCCTCGATGGCGGTGCCCGCGTCCGTCGCGCCACCCTTCACCCAGGCTGCCATGCTCCCTCTCGCAACGTTCTTGCTTGGTTTCGGAGCGGGCGACGGCCGTAAGACCGGACGAAGCGGGTGCCCCTCGAGCCCGAGGGTTCCCCACCGAATCGGAATGGCTCATCCGCCCGGCATGTCCGGGCAGGCGGCAAACTCGGCGCGCCGTCGCGGGCCTAGGTTTGCCTTCATCCGCGCACCGCGGCAAGGGGGTCCGGCGGCGATGCGCGTCGGGAAGTGAATCGCGGGTATCGGTTCTCCGCCGCGCGCGCTCTCCGCGATCGATCAGTCCTGCGCCGTCGGCGGGCACGATCCGCGCGCGTCCACGTTGCCCGGTTCCGGGCCGCGTGTGACAAGCGCGCCGCGCAGGGGCGGGACCTGCGGGATTCGAGACGGGATTCGAGGGAAGAGCGTTGGGCGAGGTCCCCGAACGGAACGAGGCGACGGCGGACGGTACCGTGCGGGTCGAGGCGCCGGCGCGGCTGCATTTCGGCTTCCTGGACCTGCACGGCGGGCTCGGCCGCCGCTTCGGCAGCATCGGGCTGGCCATCGACGCGCCGTCCCTCGTCCTGACCGCCCGCCGGGCGGTCCGTCCCGACGTCACGGGACCCGAGGCGGACCGGGTGCGCGGCTACGTCGAGGCCGCCGCCGCCCATCTCGGGCGCAGCGGGGACGTCGCCGTCGCGGTCGAGCGGGTGATCCCGGCCCATGCCGGGTTCGGCTCCGGCACGCAGCTCGCCCTCGCGGTGGCGGCCGCGATGGCGCGCCTCAACGGCGAGCCTTTCGCGGCGGAGGCCTTCGCGGCGACCCTGGACCGGGGCAACCGGTCCGGCGTCGGCCTGTGCGCCTTCACCGAGGGCGGCCTGATCGTCGACGGCGGCCGCGGCGCGGATGGCGGGCCGCCGCCGGTGATCGCGCGCCTGCCCTATCCCGAGGCCTGGCGGATCGTCCTGATCCTCGATCCGAGCATGGCCGGCGTGCACGGGACGCGCGAGGTCGAGGCCTTCCGCGACCTGCCGCGCTTCCCCGAGGCCCAGGCTGCCGAGATCTGCCGGATCGCGCTGATGCAGGTGCTGCCCGCCGTCGCCCTGGCGGAGCCGCAGGGCTTCGGCGCCGGCATCACCCGGATCCAGACGCTGATCGGCGACCATTTCGCGCCCCATCAGGGCGGCCGCTACGCCAGCGCCGCGGTGGCGGAGGCGCTCGCCAGCGTCGCCGCGCGGGGCGTCGCGGGCTACGGCCAGTCCTCCTGGGGGCCGACCGGCTTCGCGCTGGTCCCGTCCGAGGCGGAGGCCCGCGCCCTGGTGGCCGGCCTCGATCGCGGCGGCCCCCTTCGGTTCGTCATCGCCCGGGGCCGCAACGGTGGCGCTTCGGTAACCGGTCCGGCGTGAGCTGGCCGCCCCGGGCTTGACCCGGGGCGCCGCTCCGGGTTTGGACGGAGGGAAGGCGCCTCTCTCGCGCGCCGCACGAGGATTCCATGGCCCGCTCGATCCTCCACATGCTGACGCCGCTCCGGCACATGAGCCCGTTCGACGTGAACATGGCCGTGGATGCCGGCTTCGAGACGGTGGTGACCTACGCGGAGGTCAGCCTCGCCGACGTCGTCACCCTGACGCAGGATTCGATCTTCTCGCGGTCGCCGGCCGACGGGACGCGGACGGGCATCTTCATCGGCGGCAAGAACGCCGAGGACGCCCTCGACATGGTCGACCGCGCCAAGAAGGCCTTCGTGCCGCCCTTCGTGAACCACGTGTTCGCCGACCCGGCGGGCTCGTTCACCACCGGCGCCGCCATGGTGGCGCAGGTCTCCCGCGCCCTGCGGCAGAAGTTCAACACCGACCTCAAGGGCAAGCGCATCGTGATCTTCGGCGGCGCGGGCGTCGTCGCCTACGTGGCCGCGGTGATCGGCGCCCTGCAGGGCGCGACCACCGTCCTGGTCGGCCACGACGGCGAGGAGCGCGTCTCGAAGATCGCCTTCACGATGAAGTGGCGCTTCGGCATCGAGGTCGGCGCCGTCGACGGCACGACGCCCGACGACCGCCGCGCGGCCATCCGCGACGCCGACGTCATCCTCTCGGCCGGCCCGGCGGGCATCCCGATCCTCACCGCGGAGGATCTGAAATCCGCGACGAAGCTGCTCGTGGCGTCCGACGTCAACGCCGTGCCGCCCGCCGGCATCGCGGGGATCGACGTCAACGCGGTGGACGTCGCGCTGCCCACGGGCAAGGGGGTCGGTATCGGCGCGCTGGCCGTCGGCGACGTGAAGTACAAGACGCAGCGGCGCCTGTTCGACCGGATGCTCGCCTCCGACACGCCGCTGTGCCTCGACTTCCGCGACGCCTACGAGCTCGCCGTGGAGATCGCCGGCTAGGCCGCTCCCGGACCGGATGCCGATGGCGGACGCGGTCCTGATCGCCGCGCAGGCCGGGCGCGCCCTGGCCGAGGCGGCGCGGCGCGCGGGGCTTCGGCCCTACGTCGCCGACCTGTTCGGCGATTCCGATACCCGTGCGCTGGCCGAGGCCTTCCGGCAACTTCCGGGCCGCTTCGGCACCGGCCCCGCCGCCGACGCCACCCTGGCGGCGCTCGACGACCTCGCGGCGCTGGCCGGGAACCCGGTCGGCCTGATCCTGGGCAGCGGCTTCGAGGACGCCCCCGACCTGATCGCGCGCCTCTCCGCGCGGCACCGGCTCATCGGCGCCTCGGCCGGGACCGTCGCCGCCCTGAAGGATCCCGAGGCCTTCGCGGCCCTGTGCGCGCGCCTCGGCGTGCCGCATCCGGCCGTGACGGCCGCGCCGCCGGCGGACCCCGCGGGCTGGCTGGTCAAGCGGGCGGGGGGCTCCGGAGGCAGCCACATCCGACCGGCCGGCCGGTCGCCCGCGCCGGTGGACCACTATCTCCAGGCGCGCGTTCCGGGGCGGCCGCACGCCCTGAACTTTCTCGCCGACGGCCGAACGATCCGCGTCCTCGCGGTCACCGAGCAATGGTGCGCGCCGTCGCCGATCCGGCCGTTCCGTTACGCCGGGGCGCTTGCCCGCGGCGCCGGTGAATCCCCGGCGCTCCCCGCCCACGTCGTGCAGGCCGTCGCCGCCGGGACCGAGCGGATCGTCGCCGCGACGGGCCTGCGCGGCCTCGCCAGCGCCGACCTGCTGGTCGACGGGACCGAGTGGTGGCTCACGGAGATCAACCCGAGGCCCGGCGCGACCCTCGACGTCCTCGACAGGCGCGGGACGCCGCTGCTCGCGGCCCACATCGCCGCCTGCCTCGGCACGATGCCGGAGCCCGGCCCGCATCCGGCGGGTGCGGCGGCCGCGCAGATCTGTTACGCGGACCGTGAGCTTGCGCCTGTGCCGGACCTCGATTGGCCGGACTGCGTGCGCGACCGCCCGTGCCCCGGCTCGGCGGTCCGCCGCGACGCGCCGCTCTGCACGGTGCTGGCCGAAGGCGCGGACCGGGCGGAGGTGCTCGCCCTGTTGGAAACGCGGACGGCACATCTGCGGGCCGTCTGCGCGGCGAAGAAAACACACCCCGAGGAAGCCCCGTCATGAGTGCCAGCCCGTCCTATCCCAGCATCAACGCGCTCTCAGGCCCCCTGGTCGAGCGGCTCGTGGCCGACGCCGCGACGCTGCGGCTCTCCGTGTCGCAGGCCGCCGGCGGCGCCCGCATGGTCGATGCCGGCGCGCAGGCGCGGGGCTCGATCGAGGCCGGGCGGCGCATCGCCGAGATCTGCCTCGGCGGCCTCGGCACCGTCACGATCGCGCCGAGCGGGCCGATCGCGTCCTGGCCGTACTCGGTGACGGTCCATTCCGCCGACCCGGTGCTCGCCTGCCTCGGCAGCCAGTACGCGGGCTGGAGCCTCGCCGACGAGACCGGGGATTCGGGCTTCTTCGCCCTCGGCTCGGGCCCGGGCCGCGCGGTGGCGGCCGTCGAGGAGCTGTACCAGGAACTCGGCTTCCGCGATTCCGCCACCAAGACCGCCCTCGTACTGGAGGCGGCCGGCGGCCCGCCCGAGAGCGTCGTCGCCAAGGTCGCGGAGGCCTCCGGCCTCAAGCCCGAGGACCTGACCTTCATCTTCGCGCCGACCCAGAGCCTCGCCGGCTCCACGCAGGTCGTGGCCCGCGTCCTGGAGGTCGCCCTCCACAAGGCCCACACGGTCGGCTTCGACCTGCACGCCATCGTGGACGGGATCGGCTCGGCGCCGCTGTCGCCGCCGCACCCGGACTTCATCAAGGCCATGGGCCGGACCAACGACGCGATCATCTACGGCGGCCGGGTCCAGCTCTTCGTGGACGCCGACGATGCCGACGCGAAGCAGCTCGCCGAGCAATTGCCCTCCACGACCTCGAGCGACCACGGCGCGCCCTTCGCCGACATCTTCGCGCGGGTGAACGGCGACTTCTACAAGATCGACGGCGCCCTGTTCTCGCCGGCCGAGGCGATCGTCACGTCGGTGCGCTCCGGCGCGACCTACCGCGGCGGCCGCCTGGAGCCGACGCTGGTCGACGCGTCCTTCGCCTGAGGGCACGCGGGGCGCCCCTCCCGCGCGGCGGGGCCCCCAGTCCGATCCACCGAGCGACAGAACCTCGGGCCGCCCCGGAGGCGGGCGGCCCCGTGACGATCAGGACCCCATCAGGACCACCATGCGCATCGGGCTCGCGGCCGATAACGGCACCTGGCACAAGAACCGCCTGCTCGCGGCCCTGCGCGCGAGCGGCGTCGAGCCGGTGCTGTTCTCCCTCGCCGACGTGGCTGTGGTCACGGGCGGCGGCGAGCCGCTGCGCGTGCCGGGCTTCGCCGACGCCCTGCCGGACGGCGTGCTGATGCGGACCATCGCGGGCGGCACCTTCGAGGCGACGACGATGCGGCTCGGCGTTCTGCACGCCCTGGTCGCCGCGGGGGTCACCGTCTGGAACGCGCCGACCGCGATCGAGCGCTCGGTCGACAAGGCGGCGACCTCGCTGCTGATCGACCGGGCCGGCCTGCCGACCCCGGCGACCTGGGTGTTCTCGAAGCGCGAGGCGGCCGCGGCCCTGGTCGCCGCCGAGGCGCGGCCGGGCGCGCCGCTGGTCCTGAAGCCGCTGTTCGGCTCGCAGGGGGAGGGGCTCGCCCTGATCGAGCGCCCGGAGGACCTGCCCGACGAGGAGGCGGTGGCCCGGGTCTACTACCTCCAGCGCTACGTGCCGCGCCGGGACGGCCTGTGGCGCGATTACCGGGTGTTCGTCTGCGACGGACGGGCGATCGCCGGCATGATCCGCGAGGGCGACGGCTGGATCACCAACGTCCACAGGGGCGGCCGGCCGCTGCCCTGGGCGATGCCGCGCGCCGCCGCCGAGCTGGCCGAGGCGGCGGCCGCCGCGGTCGGCGTCGACTATTCCGGCGTCGACCTCGTCGAGGACGGGGAGGGCGGGTTCTCGGTCCTCGAGGTCAATTCCATGCCGGCCTGGTCGGGGCTCCAGACCGTCTGCGAGGCCGACATCGCGGCCGCGGTGGTGCGGGGCTTCCTCGCCGCGGCCCGCGGCGCCAGCCGCCCCCGGCTCGTGGTGGCATGAGCGGGACCGGCCTCGACGCGACGCTGATCGGCACGCTCTACCGGGCGGCCTGCCTCGCGGAGCTCGACGCCCTCAAGCCCGGCAACGTCCACGCCTACGCGCCCGGCCACCGCATGGTGCTGGCGGATTTCGTCACGAGCGCCGACGTCTCGGCCCCGCCCCTGGCCCGCCCGGGCGCGGGCGTCGGAGCGCGGGTCCGCGACGGCGTCGCCGCCACGGTGGCGGCGGTGGGCCAGAACACCAATCTCGGCATCCTGCTGCTCTGCGCGCCGCTCGCGGTCGCGGCCGAGGGGGATCGGACCGTCGCTGCGGTGCTCGACACGCTGGACGGCGCGGATTCGGAGGCCGTCTTCGCGGGCATCCGCCGCGCGAATCCGGGCGGCCTCGGCGAGGCCGCCCGGCACGACGTCGCCGAGGCGGCGCCCGGCGCCCTGCGCGACGCCATGGCGGAGGCCGCGGACCGGGACCGGATCGCCCGCGCCTACGTCACGGGGTTCGCGGACGTGCCGGCGATCGGGCTCGCCGCCCTGCGCGAGGCCCGCGCCGCCGGGCTCGACCCGACCTGGTGCACGACCGCGATCCACCTCGCCTTCCTGCGCGCCGTCCCGGACAGCCACGTCGCGCGCAAGCACGGCGCGGCCGCGGCCGAGGGCGTCCGCCGGGAAGTCGAGGCGGCACTCGCCGGGATCGATCTCGCCGCGCGGCCGGTCGACGCGCTGCTGGCCCTCGACGCGTCGCTGAAGGCGCGGTCGATCAATCCCGGCACGAGCGCGGATTTCACCGTCGCGACGCTGTTCTGGGACGCGCTCGCGGGCGCCGGCGCCCGGCTGGCCTGAGCCGCGTGCACGATCCGGTGTCCATAGCGCCGGGCGGATGGAAATTCCTTCGTGTCAGGGCCTTGCGCGGGTTGTGAGCCGCAGGGGCCCGCTGTAGGGTCCGCCGCGCTGTCCGGCCCAACCGGCTCGGCCCAACCGGCTCGGCCGGCATGGTCGGGCGCCGATAACAAGGATGGCTTCCCGGCCGCGGCACCGCCCGGCGCGCGGCTCTATTTCGGAATCCAGGGAGAGACACCGAATGGCGAAGATCACCAAGGTTCAGGTCGGCGAAGCGCTCGTCGGCGACGGCAACGAGGTCGCCCACATCGACCTCATCATCGGACCGCGCGGTTCGCCGGCCGAGACGGCTTTCTGCAACGGCCTCGTGAACAACAAGCACGGCTTCACCAGCCTGCTCGCGGTCATCGCGCCGAACCTGCCGTGCAAGCCGAACACCCTGATGTTTAACAAGGTCACCATCAACGACGCCCGTCAGGCCGTCCAGATGTTCGGCCCGGCCCAGCACGGCGTTGCCAAGGCCGTGCAGGACGCGGTGGCCGAGGGCATCATCCCGGCGGACGAGGCCGACGACCTGTACATCCTGGTCGGCGTGTTCATCCACTGGGAGGCGGCCGACGACGCCAAGATCCAGAAGTACAACTACGAGGCCACCAAGCTGTCGATCCAGCGCGCCGTGAACGGCGAGCCGAAGGCCTCGACGGTCACCGAGCAGCGCAACTCGGCGCAGCACCCCTTCGCCGCCAACGCTTAGATCGGGGACGGTCCTGGGCAGAGCGAGCCTCCGCCCGCACCGCGGGGCCTGCTCCAGCGACTGGCTTCGATCTTCCTTGGCCGATAATTAGGCCCCTGAACGGGACGGCGCGAGCCGTCCCGTTTTTTGTTGATCGCCCACCGCCCGGACCGCCGCGCCACATCGCGGCCGGGCGAGGCGCCGACGTACAGGTGACGCGGCGTCGAAGCTCCGCGGTCGCTGGTGGAGAACGGGATCGGCGCGCGCGAAAACTCTATCGTCCCGGCCGCACCGGGCAGAGCCGCGAGGTGAGGTCATGCCTGCATCGGACGAAGTGTCCGCAACCCTGCGCGATGACTGGATTCACGGCGGCCACTTGGTCCTCGCCGCGGATCCCGACACGTCCGACCACGCGGCGATCCATGCCTGGATCCTCGACTTCATGCAGACAGGCGCGGACGATCCCGATCAGGACAGCATCCGATCCCTGATCTACCACAGCCTGAACTTCGATATCCCGTTCCAGGCGACGGAGCACGTCCGGCAATCCTTGATCGCCACCGTGCGGGCGCGTCTCGCGGCCGAAGCGTCGCGTCGCGGCCTCTGACCGGCCTGCGCCCCGCGGGCCACCGCGGCAGGCCGGCGCCAAGAGAAAAGGGGCCGCCTCGCGGCGACCCCCTTCCTTCGTCTCAGCGGATGGCTCGGACTTAGAAGTCCATGCCGCCCATGCCGCCGCCCGGCATGGCCGGAGCAGGGCTGTCCTTCTTCGGCGCGTCGGCGACCATCGCCTCGGTGGTCACCAGCAGGCCGGCGACCGAGGCCGCGTCCTGCAGGGCGGTGCGCACCACCTTGGCCGGGTCGACGATGCCGGCCTGGATCATGTCGACGTACTCTTCGGTCTGGGCGTTGAAGCCGAAGGTCTCCGAGGAGGTGTTGTCGGTGATCTTGCCGACCACGATCGAGCCTTCCACGCCCGCGTTCTGGGCGATCTGGCGGAGCGGGGCCTCGAGCGCCTTCAGGACGATCTTGATACCGGCCTGCACGTCCGGGATCTCGGACTTCAGCTCGGAGACCGCCTTCTTGGCGCGCAGCAGCGCGGTGCCGCCGCCCGGGACGATGCCTTCCTCGACCGCCGCGCGGGTGGCGTTGAGGGCGTCGTCGACGCGGTCCTTCTTCTCCTTCACCTCGACCTCGGTCGCGCCGCCGACGCGGATCACCGCGACGCCGCCCGCGAGCTTGGCCAGGCGCTCCTGGAGCTTCTCGCGGTCGTAGTCCGAGGTGGTCTCCTCGATCTGCGCCTTGATCTGCGAGATGCGGCCCTCGATGTCGGACTTCTCGCCGACGCCGTCGATGATCGTGGTGTTCTCCTTCTCGATGCGCACGCGCTTGGCGCGGCCGAGCATGGGGAGCGTCACGTTCTCGAGCTTGATGCCGAGGTCCTCGGCGATCATCTGGCCCTTGGTCAGGATCGCGATGTCCTCGAGCATCGCCTTCCGGCGGTC